>NZ_JBFRCV010000014.1:0-127177 GCF_052113245.1 Arthrobacter sp. YAF34 | reverse complement strand
TGGGCCTACAAGAACGCCTACGACTCCAGCGACCACCGCACACAGGCCCTCACCGGCTGGCTAGACTTCTACAACCACCGCCGCAACCACAGCGCACTCGGAGGACGAGCACCCATCAGCAGATGTAACCAACCTGCTGGCTGAGTACATCTAGCCGGAGAGAAAACGCGTGCCCGATGTGGACTCAATCTGCAACAAGGCCCGAAACCCCAGCCCGCTATCGGGGCAAACCCAAATGATTCCTCGAAAGCAACCCAGGCACGTATCTGGCCATGATTCCTCGGGGACCTTTTGGAATTGTCAATCAAAAGCCTCCGCCGCCCCCGGCGTCGGCCGCCATGTTGGCAAACCGCGAGTAGTGGCCTTGGAAGGCCACAACGATGTCCTTCGTGGGGCCGTTACGGTGCTTGGCAATCAGGATGTCCGCCTCGCCGGCGCGCGGGGACTCCTTGTCGTAGACGTCTTCGCGGTGCAGCAGGATCACCATGTCGGCATCCTGCTCGATGGAACCTGATTCGCGCAGGTCCGAGACCATGGGCCGTTTGTCCTGGCGTTGCTCCGAGCCACGGTTCAGCTGTGACAGCGCGATCACGGGCACCTGGAGTTCCTTTGCCAGGAGCTTGAGCGCACGGGAGAACTCGGACACTTCCTGCTGGCGGGACTCCACCTTCTTGCCCGAGCTCATGAGCTGCAGGTAGTCCAGGATCACCAGTTTCAGGTCATGCTGCTGCTTCAGGCGCCGGCACTTGGCACGGATTTCCATCAGCGACATGTTGGGGCTGTCATCGATGAACAGCGGGGCATCGTTCATCCGGCCCATGGTGGTGGCGATTTTGGACCACTGCTCGTCCTTGATGGTGCCCTTGCGAAGGTCCTGGAGACCGATCGTGGCCTCGGCGGACAGCAGGCGCATAGCGATCTCGTTGCGGCCCATTTCGAGGGAAAACATGACGGTCGCGAGGTTGTTTTTGATGGCGGCCGAGCGGGCAAAGTCCAGCGCGAACGTGGACTTGCCGACGGCCGGGCGCGCGGCGATGACGATCATCTGGCCCGGGTGCAGGCCGTGGGTCAGTTCATCGAGCTCATAGAAGCCGGTGGGAACGCCCACCATGCCCTCGCCGCGGTGTCCCGAGGCCTCGATCTCGTCCACCGTGGATTCCATGACGTCTTTGAGGACCACGTAGTCCTCGGCCGTGCGGCGTTCGGCCACGGCATAGACCTCGGCCTGGGCCTGGTTGACGAGATCTTCGACCTCACCGTCCTGCCCGTAACCGAGCTGGACAATCTTGGTGCCGGCATTGACCAGGCGGCGCAGGACCGCGCGTTCGGCGACGATTTCGGCGTAATACCCGGCGTTCGCGGCCGTGGGGACGGTCTGGATGAGTTCGTGCAGGTAGGCGGGTCCGCCGATCCTGTTGATTTCCCCGCGTTTGGTCAGCTCGTCCGAGACGGTCACGGCATCCGCAGGTTCGCCGCGGCCATAGAGGTCAATGATGGCCTCGTAAATGGTTTCGTGGGCCGGGCGGTAGAAGTCCTGGCCGCGCAGAATTTCGACGACGTCGGCGATGGCGTCCTTGGACAGCATCATGCCGCCCAGAACGGACTGCTCCGCCGGGATGTCCTGCGGAGGCTTGCGACTGCCCTCGGCTCCCCGCGTACCCTCGGCTGAGTCCAGATGCGTAACTGACAAAACTGCCGTCCTTCATTGTGTGCCGCGGCGGATGTCCGTTCGCCGTGGCGCGTAAGCCCTGTGCCTTGATGCCCAGCTGCCGTGATGCCCAACTGCGGTAGTGACCGCCTGTTGTGCTGACCGGCGGTTGCGATGCCCGGCGGTTGCGATATCCGGCGGCACAAAGCTTGTCTATGCCGGCCGCTTCATTCCTATCAGCCGGCGCCGACAATTCGCGCCGGCCCACTGCCTCGCCGTTATCCACAGTTCTGGTGCGGCCGTGAGACCCGGGCTCCGGCGCCGGCTTCCTGCCGGGCACCGCGCGGCGACCGCAGGATTTCCGCTTCCGAGCCCCGATACCCTGCAACGTTATCCGCCGAACGGGCAGGCACCAACCCGACCGGCGCGCTCCCCTGTGGATAACCTGTGCACTAGTGGCAGATGCTTGTGCACAGCCTGTGGGCAGAGCTGTGGATAGAAAAAAAGTTAACCCCGAAATACGGCCGTGACCTGCGGAAACATTGGATTCATCTTGTGGACACAAAACAAATTCGGTCGAGCTTCATCCACAGCCTGTGCGTTGCGACTGGGGATACACCGCGGCACGGGACGCCATACTTGCCGCCCAATCTGCACATTTTGTGAGCGGATTCACGCACCTCGGCGGAATTGACCCAGGCGGCGGCGCACTGTACAGGGCGCGCAGAATATGCTGTGGATAACCGCAATCTGGCATAAGCTCTAACCATGGGCGATGTACTGCTAGTCATCTTGCCTGCCCTCATTCTGACGGCGGTGCTCTGCGCGGTGGCCACGGCCCTAAAACCCCGCAATTTCGGCATTTCCGAGGCCGAACGCTACCAGCGGGAACTGGCGGTAAAGTCCCAGGCCCACTATGCCGCCCAGGTGCAGGCCGCCGTCGCCGCCCGCGCCCGGGTTGAAGCCACCACGCGTCCCAGCCAGAACTCCCAGCAGCAGTCCCAGCAAGAGGACCACGCCCGCACCGCCCAGCTGGCCCGCAGCGCCTCGACCGCGCCAACGCGCACGGGCCCCGGGGACGCCCTGCCCGCCTTCGGACTCTTAGGCCCCCAGCTCCTCCTGGAGCTGCAGTCGCTGGCCCGCAGCGGCCACAAACTGAAGGCCACGCGGCTGCTGCGGCAGTCGACCCACTCAGACCTCAAGTCCGCCAAGAATTACATAGATCGGCTGTAGCGCATGGACTCCCTGCTCATTCCCGTGCTGATCCTGGTACTCGTGGCCGCCGGCGTACTGCTGGCCGTCCGGGCCTGGAGCCGCCGCGGCGAACACCCCCGACCGGCAGCCGTGCCGCACCCGGCCCCCGACGCCAGTGAGCTTGCCCGCGCGTCCGCCGCGAAGCTCAGCCAGGAGCAGCACCGGCGGATCTACGCCCTGATCGCACAGGGCCAGGCCATGGCTGCCATCAAGGTATACCTCGAGGCCACGGGAGAGGGCCTCCGGGCGTCCCGCGACGCCGTCGCGGCCCTCGCGGCACACCCCCAGCCGTTCCGCGCCCCGGAGGCCACGCCGGAGACCGTTCCGGACGAGGACGACACGCCGCAGCGGTTCTCCTACCGCTACCGCGCGATCGCCAGCAAGGGGGACGTGACGCGCGAGGTGAGCAGCAACATGCTCAACGATGAGATTTACGGCAGGATCCGCACCCTGGCCAAGAGCGGCGACACCGAGGCCGCAGCGACGGCCCTGACCCGCCACTCGGATATTTCCATGAAGCAAGCCCGGGAATTCATCGCCCTGCTCGACGACTGAGCACACCTGGGACTGAGAACGCCTGGGACTGAGAACGCGGCGGCCCGCGGGCTTAGCGCTGTGCTGAGATCCCGGCGAGGAGTTGCTCGAACGGCAGTGACTCCAGCGCCGCTGGCTTCCGCTGCCGGCCCGAGTCCTTCAGCAGGTCGACAAACTCCCCCGCTGCCCGGTCCACCCGCACAGAGAGCGGCGAGCCGCCGTCGTCGTTGTTTCCCCAGTCCTGGGGCCCGGCGAAGACCGCGGTGGCGGCGGTCCGGGTACGCAGGTAGGTGAAGAGCGGGCGCATCGCGTAGTCCAGCACCATCTGGTGCCGGTCCGTGCCGGCGGTGGCCGCGAGCACAACGGCCTTGCCCTCCAGCGATTTGGGATCAAGCACGTCGATGAAGGACTTGAACAGGCCGCTGTATGAGGCACTGAATACCGGGCTGACGGCAATGAGGCCGTCAGAGGAGTCGACGCCGGCGATCACCTCGGCCAGCCGCGGGGCCGCATAGCCGGTCACAAAGTTGTTGGCGATGTCTACGGCAAGGTCCCGCAGTTCCACGACCTCGATCTCCGCTGCGTAGCCCGCGGCGGCAAGCTGCCGCTCTGCCGACGCTGCCAGCTGGTCGGCCAGCAGGCGGCTCGAAGAGGGGACGCCGAGTCCGGCGGAGATAACGGTGATACGGCGGGTTTCCACGGGGTTCTCCTAAGTTGGATCCAGGTCAGCAACGACACTACATGCGTTTGCATCTATCTGGACAAGTTGCGGGCGCGTGAATTTATTCCCCCGCCCGTTGCGCTATCACTCCTGGTCCCTCAAACGCCCCGGTGACAGCAGGGAATGACAGGGCAACGGGTCACGTAACGCCGACCCCGCATTGGAGTTAAAAGCAGACGGCCCCGGCCTTCGGTCCCTCAGAGAGGACCGGAGGCCGGGGCCGTCCAGCAGTTCAGGACTGCAGCCGGTGAGGGCTACTTGCCCGCAACTACGTCGAGTTCGATCACAGCGGAAACGTCGTCGTGCAGACGGACGTTTGCCTGGTAGGAACCGGTCGACTTGATGTGAGCCGGCAGTTCAACCTTGCGCTTGTCGATGCTGCCCAGGCCAGCGGCCTCAACAGCGTCGGCGACGTCGCCCTGCTTGACGGTGCCGAACAGGCGTCCGGTAGCGCCAGCCTTGACGACCAGCTTGACCGGCTTGGACGAGAGTGCAGCGGCCTGCTTCTGAGCGTCTTCCAGGGAAGCGTGCTCGCGGGCAACGCGGGCAGCCTTGATGGACTCAACCTGCTTCTCGCCGCCCTTGGACCAGGTCAGGGCGAAGTTGCGGGGCAACAGGTAGTTACGTGCGTAACCGTCCTTGACCTCGACAACGTCGCCAGCAGCACCGAGACCGGTTACTTCGTGGGTCAGAATGAGCTTTGCCATGTTAGTTAATCCCTTCCTTAGCCGCGGCCAGCGCCGGAGTAAGGCAGCAGAGCAACTTCGCGGGCGTTCTTGATTGCCTGGGCGATCTTGCGCTGTTCCTGCACCGTGACGCCAGTGACGCGACGGGCGCGGATCTTTCCGCGGTCGGAGATGAACTTGCGCAGCAATGCTACGTCCTTGTAGTCGATGACAGTGATGTCAGCGGCCTTCAGGGGGTTGGACTTTGGTTTGGGCTTACGGAGTTCAGCCTTAGCCATCGTGGAGCTCCTATTCGATGGAGCCCGTGGATATTGATCCACGGGATGGTGGTGATCCGGCGCAGTCTGCACCGGGCGCCCTGAGGGCGTCCCGGCCGTTTTCAATGCCGGACCTTAGATGTTGTTTAGAAGGGAGGTTCGGAATCCGGGCCGTTGCCCCAGCCGCCGCCTGCATTGCTGACCCCGGGCGTGGCCCAGGGGTCTTCCTGCGCTGCGGGCTGGTTGCCGCCCCAGTTTCCACCGGAATTGCCGCCCTGGCTTGCACCAGAGTTGCCACCGAAGCCACCGCCACTGTTGCCGCCGCCGAAGCCGCCCTGTCCACCCTGACCGCCGGAGCGCTGGGTGCGGTTGACCTTGGCATTGGCGTAGCGCAGGCTCGGGCCGATTTCATCGACCTCGAGCTCGATAACGGTGCGCTTCTCGCCTTCTTTTGTTTCGTAGGAACGGCTCTTCAGGCGGCCGGAGACAATCACGCGCATGCCCTTGGTCAGGGATTCGGCGACGTTTTCGGCAGCTTCACGCCAGACCGACGCGCGGAGGAACAGGGTTTCCCCGTCCTTCCACTCATTGGACTGCCGGTCAAAGGTGCGGGGAGTAGAAGCGATGGTGAAGTTCGCTACGGCCGAACCGGACGGTGTGAACCTGAGCTCGGGGTCATTGGTGAGATTACCGATGACCGTGATAGTGGTTTCGCCTGCCATCTACTGCCTCCTTGTGCGTTCCTGCGTGGATGAAGATTAAAAGTTGACCGCTGAATTACTCAGCAACAACTTTCTGCTCTTCGGGGCGGGTGATCTTGGTGCGCATGATGGTCTCGTTGAGACTCAGCTGGCGGTCAAGTTCCTTGGCGGTAGCCGGCTCAGAGGTGAAGTTCACCACGGCGTAGATACCTTCGGACTTCTTCTGAATTTCGTAAGCCAGGCGACGACGGCCCCAGATGTCAACCTTTTCGATGGTTCCACCATCGTTGGTGATGACGTTCAGGAACTTCTGAAGCGACGGCTCAACGGCACGCTCTTCGACCTCGGGGTCGATGATTACCATCAATTCGTAAGGACGCATATGTGAACCCACCTCCTTTGGGCTAAGCGGTTACGGCATTTCCGTAACAGGAGGTTCATTTGCGGTGTCATGCAATGCCCGGCACCGGAACGGGGGCAGGGCGCAGCACAGACTTCAATAGCTTAGTGCATGCTGGGCGGATTCCGCGATTCCGTGCCTCCACCGTACGGCGGCACGACCTGCCCGGGAAGAGGGCAGGCGGCCATGTGGATAACCGCCACACGACCCGCGGTCAGTCGGGGGGCGCATCGGCTGTGCCATGATCTGAAAATGGACACCGACCCCGCTTCCTCCGCAGTGCCGCCGCCGCTCCGCCGCAGCCGTCTCCGCTTCGCCGCCATGGTGCTGGTGGGGCTCCTGGCCGCCGGGGCGACCGCGATCGCGGGGCACTGGGTGCAGGCTCCCACGATCGGCTGGTGCGCGGCTGCCTTGACCTACATCGTGTGGGTCTGGCTGGTCATCGGCCGCCTCGACCCCGCGGACACCCGGTTGCACGCCACAACGGAAGACCCCGCCCGGAGCACGACGGACCTGCTCATCCTGGCCGGCAACGTCGCCAGCCTGGCGGCGGCAGCAGCGGTCATCGGGGATTCGCACAACAACACTGACATCGTCTCCAGGATTGCCGGCGCCCTGCTCGCGGTGGTCTCGGTGGCCCTGTCCTGGACCCTGGTCCAGACGCTCTTCACGCTGCGCTACGCGGAGCTGTACTACGGCACGGGCACGAAGGCCGGCTCCCGGGTGGGCGGCATCGACTTCAACCAGAGCCGGCCGCCGCAGTACACCGACTTCGCCTACCTGGCCACAAGCCTTGGCATGACGTACCAGGTGTCGGACACGGCCCTGCAGAACCACGGCATCCGGGCCGAGGCCCTCAAGCACAGCCTGTTGTCCTACCTCTTTGGGACCATCATCCTGGCCACCACCATCAACCTCGTGGTCGGGGTGGCCGCGTAGCCCATGTTGACGCGGGCCGGCGGAGGCTGCCGGGTGCCGCCTCGGATGATCCGCCCTGCTTCGTCCAAGTATTTTCCGAATCACCTTACGCACCCATCGGCGTTGCGCTACGCATCTTTCGCCGCACCTCTACCCGATTATTGATTTTCCCTAGGGCCGCGTTGATTTCCCGCGTTAGATTGGCGCCAGCGCCGTCGGGGGAAGGTCTTTCGTCACTCTGAAGAGAGTGGATGCCCTAGCTGACGTGTTGGTCTGGAATAAATAAAGTCAGCTCGGTCTCGATCGTCTCCGCACGAAATGAACGAGTCCTAGCTGATCGGTCTCTGGGGGACGAGCGGGGGACGCATGGTTTTATTCGGCCGAGACAAGGAAATGGCCCGCGTGCAGGCGCTGATCCGAAGCCCCCGCGAGTCTGCGATGACGATCACTGGCGGTCATGGAAGCGGCAAGTCGTCGTTGCTCGCGGAAATTTCGACGTTGCATGAGTACCGAACTGTCTTGCTCCGAGCTAATTCTTCAGAGTCGAGGTGGCCCTTTTCCGGTCTCACCGCGTTGCTCAACGGAATTGATGATCCCGCCCTGGCGCCCCTCGCGGATTATGTGGCCACCTCACCGCGCGGAAGCCTTGACGCCGCAGACATTTCAATGGTGCTCCTGTCCGCTCTGCGGCAGTGGTCCGCAGACCGGACGGTTGTAGTTATTGACGACGCCGAGCAGTTGGACGCCGCCAGCCAAATTGTGCTCGGTTTCTTGGCCCGGCGCCTCGCAGGCACAGGACTGGTGCTGATTGCCAGCATGCGCGGCGAGGCACCGGAAAGTCCATTTGCCCGGCTGGCGACTCTCCAACTGGATAATTTGAGCCTCAGCGACGCTTCAAAAATGCTTGACGCCATTACGCCGGGAGTGGGCAGCACGGCAGTAGCCCATGCTGTTGCAGCAGCCACGCACGGCAATCCGCTGGCGTCGATTAACCTCTACAAACAACTGATGCAGCGTCAACTGCAGGGGAAATACGCCATCCCCATCCCATTGCACTGGAACGGAAGCTTCGAACCTGAACTGGCGGCATCGATTGGGCAGCTTTCACCACGAGCGCGGCAGGCCCTTGGCCTTCTTTCACTTTCTTACCGGACTAGCGCCGCCCTTCTGGAGGAAATGGCGGGGGATCTTTGGGCCGGCGTGGATGAAATTGTCTCCGCGGGAATTGCTGTCCGGGCCGGTTCGCACCTCAGCATTCAAAACCAGATGCTGCGCGCGCACGTTTTCTCGATTATGCAGCCGGAGGAAAGAACTGCACGCCACCAGGCGTTGGCTGCGGTTGCCGAAACGGCGGATCGTCACGCCTTGCCGTGGCACTTGAGCTACACCGCTGCCGTGCGCCGGGATACATCCTTCACCTTGCTCCGTTACGCAATTGACCTTGCGCGGGCGGAACAGACCCAATCTGCGGTCGAGTACATCGAGCGGGCTCTCACAATCAATCCTTGGGAGGCCGAGACGGCTGCCAGATTGGGCACGGTCGCGGAGGTGCTGTTCAGCAGGGGGGAATTCGTCCATGCCAAACGCTACGTGGACTGGGCACAACGGATCACGAAAAACCGTGCACTGACGCTGCGGCTCACCGGGCTTGATATCCAGATGGAACTGATGAAGGGAAATTCTGTGCGGCCGACCATGATGCTTCGGCTGATCAAGGAGTTCGGGCATCATGATCCGGGGCTCTCCGCCTGCCTCCTCTCCATCGGCGCCCTGCACATGGCTGAGCGCTGGCAGATCGAGGACTCCGAGCACCTGTTGGAGCATGCGGGGCATTTCCTGGGTGAGGCATCCGGCGAGGCCCAGGCCGTGAACCAGCGCGCGAGACTTCTGACCGACGCCGTGAAAGGGAGCGCGGAACAGATCTCCCGAGCGGCCGACGGGGGCGCCAGCAGTTCCCCGGCGTCGTTGCTGCTCAAGGGGCGTGCCCTGACATATGGCGAGAATTACGAGGGAGCTCGCGACCTCTTTTCCTTGGTCCGGAACTTGAGCGCGGCCAGCGATACGAACTGGAGTGAAACGGCTCGATACTTCGCAGCGGACAACGAAATTCGCGCCGGAAACTTTCGCTCCGCCATTGCACTCATAGACGAAATTGCCAATTCAGCCACAAGCCAGCAGTACCATCGCGGGATGCGCAACAATTTGTTGCTCTGGCGGGCCTATGCGGTCGGGGACCAGGTGGCGGCCCGGGCTTCCCTCGCGCAGGCCCAAACGTTTGTCAGCGCCGATGCCCCACCGCCGGCGGCGGCGCAGCTCTTCGCGTGCCAAGGGCATTTTGCGCTGATGCGGGGCGACCTTGAGGAGGCGTGCACCTTCCTGTCGAGGGCTGTCGAAATCGGTGTCGGTATCCGCAACCCGGCGCTTCTGCGCTGCGAGGCGGATCTGGTGGAAGTGCTGGTCCGGATGGGCAACCGACGCGAGGCCGCCCGGGTTCTGACCGGCATGGAGTACCGGGCCGGCGGCCTGAAATCCCGCTGGCTGCGGATGGCTGTCTCCCGTTCCCGGGCCTTGGTCGCGGAGGGAGATCACTCCCTGGAACTCTTCGGCCAGGCCCTGATTTCCTGGCAGAAGGATGATTCCTTGTTCGAGCGGGCCAGGACCCTTCTCTGCTATGCCGAGAGGCTGGAAATTTCCGGCAGGCACAAAGACGCCAAGAACGCCCTGTTGAAGGCAAAGGCGCTGTTCGACGAGGCGGGAGCCGCGTCGTGGACACAGACCGTAGATGCGATGCTGCTCGGCGGCCACTTGCGGGATGCCCCGGAGATCCACGGCCCGGCGCTGCCGCTGCTCTCGGACCAGGAGCGCCAACTTGTACAGCTCGTTGCCCGAGGCCGGCGCAACAAGGAAATTGCTGCATCTCTGTTCGTCTCCGTCAGGACAGTCGAAGTCCGGCTCACTGCGATATATCGGAAGCTGGGGGTCCAGTCGCGTTCCCAACTAACGTGCATTGTGTCTACCGGAGGATCAGTTCCATTACCGGAGTCAGCCAGTGCGGCGTCCGTCCTAGCCGTCTAGGGATGCGGCTGCTCCCGGTCAACCCCTGGGCTGCCGGGGCGGACGCGCCGACGAGGGATCGCCGCTTGCGACGGTGTTGCAGACTCCACATCCACAATCCCACAGATCCCGCATAGTTCTCCCGCTCGGACCACAGGAAACCACGAATATCGGTTCCTTCCCCTCCGTCAGCGCTAGTTTTTCCTTAAGCACACAGCGTTTACTGCTGAGCCGGGTCGATGTGACCGGCAACCGCCGGCCGGATCCGCAAAGTTTCGGCACCGAGCCGCGTAGGTTCGGCGAGGGAGAAGGTGGGGATGGCGGCTTGGCCAGCGGCACTTCGGGACAGGCAACCCGGCGGACATGAACCGGCTTCCGGCGCGGAGCGTCGCTCTGTAATTGACGCGGCCGCCCCTCCCAGATTCAATCCGGCCGCTTCCCGCCGGATTGCCGGGTCCGTTGCTGCACAACGGGTCCGCGAACACGAGCTGGCAGCATCCGGAGCTGACGGAACCCGGTCCGGATGCTGCCAGCCAGCATCATGCCCGCGTCTGCCGCGCGGGATCGGCGTCTCGACGGCGGAACTCCGGGCGACGGGCAGATGACCAGGTGAGCGAGCTCTTGCTGATCGCCGCCACCGGCCTGGCCCGTGAAGTGCTGGCGACCGTTCGCAGCAGCGGCCGCTACGACGTCGTCGGTTTCCTCGACGACGACGCGATGGCCGGGACCGACGTGGACGGAGCGCCCGTTCTGGGGACTATCGACGACTCCGCCCAGTACACGCACGCCTTCTTTCTGGTCTGCCTGGATTCCGGCCGTCCCCGCGAGGCTGTAGTTGAACGGCTGAGTGCCCTCGGCATCGGCAGCAACCGCTATGCCACAGTGCTGGACATGTCGGTCCGTATGCCTGAAGGGTGTCGGATCGGGCGGGGCAGCATCCTGTTGCAGAACGTAACACTGGCGGCGTCTGTCACCTTAGGGTCGCACGTCGTAGCCATGCCAGGGGTCACGTTCACGCACGACGACGTAGTGGCGGACTTCGCGACGTTTTCCGCCGGTACGACTCTTGGCGGAGGCGTCAGAATAGGCCGTGCCGCCCACCTTGGCATGAATTCCAGTGTGGGGGAACGGACGTCAATCGGCTCCTGCGCGACCGTCGGCATGGGTGCCGCGGTCCTGAGTGATGTCCCCGATGGAGAAACGTGGGTGGGTGTCCCGGCGCATCCGGTCGATCGCGGGGGTCTTGACGGCGCTGCGGCCAAGCTGTGATCCGCACGGCAATCCGGATGCCTTTCAACTTTTCGGTGTACTTCCGGTCAAGGTAAAGACCGAGTTGGGTTCGACCGCCACGTTAGTTCTCCCCCCGGCCAGCTGAGGGCCATCGGCGGCCTCCATGTCACGCTCGGGATTGGTGGTGAACATCGAAAGGGACATGGTCCCGCTGAATCCCGCAAGCCGCACCGTGACCTTCACCGCCGAGTCGGAATCGTTCCGTCCGAAGATCGAGACGCGCCCTGAGGCGGGGTCCTGGAAGGCCACTACGTCCACGCTTTCGTCGCTGGAGGACGCCGCGATGCGGACGGCATTGCGTGGCACGTAGCGGATCAATTGCCGGAGGACGTAGTAGGACTTGCGTGGACTGTACGTACGCTTGTCGGGGTCGTAGGCGAGGAGACCCCAATAGCCGGTGCTTCCGTGGTGCTCGTAATAGCCGTCCCACGCGTCATATTGCATGAGCCCTGCGGCGCCCTCCTGGAGCAGCTTGATCGCCAGGGAGGCTGTTTGCGCGGCGGATGACCAATCGGCGGGGTTCGGTGAACCCGTGTCGCAACCCGGACAAGGCCCGGAGAATTCAGTCACCCAGTAGTCCAGCTCCGGATGCGAGGATTTGCCCAGCGCTTCCGTCACGCCGCCGGAGCTTCCGTCGTAGCTGTGGATCCCGAAATGAGCCATCCGGGACATGACCAGGGGATCCGCGTCCAGTGCCTGCAGGTATTCTGAGCTGGCCTTGGGGGCGGACGCCGTGTCCGGTCCAACGAGGCGCATGTCGCGAAGGCCCAGACCGTCCAGGCGAACTACGAGTTTGTGCAGGAGACGTACATATTGGTCCGGTCCCACTTGGGGTCCTTCGATCCCGTTCCAGTCGGTCTCGTTCATGGGGCTGAGCAAGGTGAAATCCAGCTTCCGGACTTTCCGTCCGTAGGCGACCATGGAAGCAATCATGCGGACCCACTGGTCTTCGGCGACCGCGTCGATGTGGTTGCCGCCCATCCACTTGGGAACGCCGCCCATGACGTTGACCATGACCTGCTGTCCGGGCTTGGACGAGATGTATTCGATGGTGTTCCATAGATCGGCCATCTTGCCGCGTTCGTAGATGGGTGTGTAGCGGGTCCAGTCAATGGTGGCAGGGTCGGACGGGTCCTTCTCCACCTCCCAGTCCGCCTTGTCGATGATCACGCGCCAGCTGACCTCGCCCAGATCGGCAATCATGTCGATCGCGGGCCGGAGCCGACCGTTGTCCCAGCTGTGTACATTCGCGTTCACCCCCAGTCCCGAGACCGTCTGGAAGCGTTCCGGACCGTCGGGACTGGGTGTATCGGACACAGCAGTGGGGCTGGGTGTTGATTGGGGCGTACTTTCCCGCCTTTCGTCCGCAGAGATACCGGAACACGCGGTCACCAGCGCCATGAACCCGACCACTGCCGCCGCCGCGAAGCGTTCAACGACTCTCATGTGTGTTCCGCCTGTTCCCTAGGCGACTATTGGCTCACGATGGCGTCGACCCAGTAGTTGGTGTTGTTGTAGCTGCTGGTGGGGAATGCGGTGGCGCCGTAGTTGTAGACGCCATTGGATCCGTCAGTACCGGCGGCCAGGCCATGCAGCGGCGCGTTGTCCGCTGCACTGCTGAAGTAGCCGCTGTTGGCGGAGTAGAACCCGTTCGGCGCCTGGTACGAAACCACATACGTCGTGTTGGCCGTGATGGACACCGGGCTGGAGAACGAGGCCTGTTGCCAGCCCGAGGCCGTTTCACCCGAGAACGTCACCGAGGCCAGCAGTGTCCCGGAAGCGGACCACAAATGACCCGTGTGGGTCCCGGTATTGCTGCTGCCTTTGTAGAACCTGACTCCGGTGACGGTCCCGGCCACGTCAGAGCGGAACTTCATCCCCAGCTCCACGGCATTGGGGTCATTCACCGTCACGGTGGACGGCACCGAAGTCGAACTGAACACGCTGCAGGGGCACCCGGTCGCAGCCGCGGCCGTGGTGAACAGCCATGAATACGGTGCCGCCATCACCTGCCCCGTACTGTTCGCGGCCCCGCTGACCGTCGCCGTGTACGTCGTGCCGTAYGCCAGGGCACTSCCCGGAGCGAACGTCGCCGTGTTGCCCGCCGAATCATACGAAACCGCACCCGCCACCGCAGTCCCGCCGCTGTCCTTCAACGTGAACAYCACCGACGACGCCGTCACCGGCTGATTGAACGTCACAGCCGGCTTCACCGACACCGCCACACCAGTCACCCCATTCGCCGGCGACACCGACGAAACAGCCGGCGCCGCCGGAGCCGCGGCCGTGGTGAACAGCCATGAATACGGTGCCGCCATCACCTGCCCCGTRCTGTTCGCGGCCCCGCTGACCGTCGCCGTGTACGTCGTGCCGTACGCCAGGGCACTSCCCGGAGCGAACGTCGCCGTGTTGCCCGCCGAATCATACGAAACCGCACCCGCCACCGCAGTCCCGCCGCTGTCCTTCAACGTGAACACCACCGACGACGCCGTCACCGGCTGATTGAACGTCACAGCCGGCTTCACCGACACCGCCACACCCGTCACCCCATTCGCCGGCGACACCGACGAAACAGCCGGCGCCGCCGGAGCAGATGGGCTAAAGACGGCGTCCACCCAGTAATATTCCGCGTCGTAGATCTGGTTTGGAAAGGTGGACGAACTGCCATAACGGTAGAACCCGTTGGGGGCTCCCGGCAGGCTGCGGGTGAAATGCAACGGAGCGCTGTCGGTGCTGCCATTTCCTGCAGGCGGAGGAGACGGGTGGTTATAGAAGAACCCGGTGTCCTGGGCATAGTGACCCGCCGGGGCGAAGTAGGACACTACATATTTCGTGTTCGCGGTCACCGCGAGAGGCGGGGAAAGCGTCGCACTCTGCCAACCGGTTGCCGATTCCCCACTGAAAGTGACCGTTGCAAGCCGTTGCCCGGATTCGCTCCAGACGCTGCCTACGTGGGTGCCGGTGTTCTTGGCGGACTTGTAGAACCGTACGGCGCTGATGGTTCCGGCCACGTCAGAATAGAACTTTGCCCCGACCTCAACGCCGCCCGCATCCCCGGCGTCCGGAGCCGTCGGTGCAATGTTCACGCCCACCAGTGAGCAGGGGCAGGGAATGTTCGCAACACTGCCGGGGCCGGGCGATTCGATGTTCCCGCTGTCATCAACGGCCCGGGAACGCAGAGTCGACGTCGGGTTTCCGTGAGCATTCCAGCTGAAGGTCCAATTCGATGTACCTGTTGCCGGGCGCCAATTTGCACCGCCGTCGGTGGAGATCTCGACGCCGGCGACGACGCCTCCGCCGGTGTCCGCGGCGGTGCCGCTGACGGTCACGACGGTGCCATCAGCTACTGTCGCGCCCGCCGCCGGGGAGGTAATTGTTGACGTCGGCGGGGCAGTATCCGTCGAGGCCTGGGCCGGAGTCAGCCCAGAAATGATGGTCACCGGCTGGGTTCCCATGTCGGCGAAAAGATTGACCGTGGCCTGTTGCATGTTCTTGTCGACTGCTTTGCCGGTGGTGAAGCCGTCCAGGCCCCAGGACCATTGCACGGTGCCGGCACCAAACACCAGGGCGCCGCTGGGCGCCTTGTAGAGCGTGAGGTTATGGGTCGCGGCCTGACCGTTCACCGTACTGGAACCGTAGTCGGTGAAAATTTCCGCCGAGGTGCTGTTTGTTTGCGACAACTTGAATGCTCCCGCCGGCCTGAACCCGTTATCGGCGTCGGAGTCCCATTCGTAGCCGAGCGTGCCCAGTCCGGCTCCCAGAGTCGCCATGGCCCCGGAGGCCAGCCCGGCAACCGCGGTGTTTCTCCACAGCCGCAGCTTACTGAAACTGGAGGGCACTGTGATGTCGGTGGTGCCGGAGTTGACCAGGAAGAACTGTCCCGTCAGGGCGTTCTCCGGGTTCCCTCCTCCCGTGGCGGTCCCGTACCGTGGATCCCGCCAGGTCCCGGTCCACGCCACGGGATCGGTGGGGGCGTTGAAATGGGTGTCCTTGTAGGCCACCAGGGTGCGTCCTTGGGTGTTCGTGCCGTCGGCACTGGCTTCCCATCGGGTGCGCCAGAAGGCTTCGTTGCCGCTGAAAAAGGCCAGATGCACGCCGGCGTCCCGGGCGGCCTCGACACTGGCCCGCTGGTCCCCGGACCAGTATTCATCGTGCCCCACAGAGGTAAATACTTTATGGTTCAACAGCAAGGGAGCCTTGGTGGCCACGTCCAAGCCGCTCATGTAGCTCACGTCGTAGCCGTTAGCTTCCATGAACCGAATCATCGGATATTCGGCGTACATCAGCCAGCTTCGCCCCTGGTCATCCGCCGCCGAGTTGAACGGCCTGTTGTACGAGACCTTGAACGCCGCCTTGTACGCCAGCGGGCTACCCGGAGGGCAGGACACCGTGCACGCGTAGAGGCTGTTCCCGCCGTAGCTGTTGTAGGCCTGCCACGTAGTGTCCGAGGTCTGGAACAGGACATCAGAATGGGCTGAATCGTCCCTGACCACGAAAGGAATGACGCTCGCGGCCGCGGTGTCATTGCGCACCAAACGGGCCAGATAAACCCCGGACACGGCTGAGGCCGGGACCTGCCAAGTCGCCGAGACGCCCCAGTTTCCGCAGTCAATCAGACCCGTGTCGGAGTACGTTGAACACGCCGGCTGGCTCTGCGGAAGCGCTGCGCTCGGCAGCACGTTCGCCGCGACCTTGCGGGCGCCCAGCCCCTGGTAGTACCCAAGCCGGTACACATCGATGTGGTACGAAGTGGACGGCGTCTTGACCTTGAACTTCACGGTATCGCCAATATCGACGCTCATGGACGTCGCATACCCCTGGATCGTGGCATCGCCAGCTCCGGTGACCTGCCACTCCGAGGCCGGATTGCCCGGCTGAGTGTTTTCGCAGGCCACTTTGCTCGCAATGGGTGCCGTGCATGGTCCGGCCGCGTACGCCGCCGGGACCGCGAAGACCGATAAGGCGGCGGCGAGTAGTGCCATGATCACTGACAGGACTGTCGGCCGGACAATCCGGGGTGGCAAAAAGGCGTGGGCAGACTTCACAGTGGACTCCCTGCTGGGGCGCGATCGTTCAAGGGCGCGGCCGCGGTGTCTGCACTACCTTGGCCCGACGAGGACGCCGATCCCTCGAAGTCCTGTCGTTTGATGCTTATCCAATTGTCGTGAAGCCATTCGCACGCGGAAGAGTCGAAGTGACTCTCCGCGGCAGTCCGGAACCTGGACCACCAACATGCGGGGCTTCCATACGCCTTGAACTCTAGGACCGCCCCGGAACGCCGGCCAGAGCATCGGAACCAACTTTGTGGGTATCCGCAGGATCCATGTGGGTCTGCAGTGTGCCGCTCGATTCAGGGTTGACCTGATGTAATGCCCCGGCCTGCTACGCCGCCGGCTGAGGCCCTGAAGCGGCTAGGCCGCCGTGCGGAAGAACGTCCGGGTGACCGTGGCCAGCCGGTGCGGGTCCTCGACCCCGCAGAGCTCGCGCGCCGAGTGCATGGACAGCAGGGGAACCCCGACGTCGACCGTCCGGATTCCGAGCCGGGTGGCCGTCAGGGGGCCGATGGTGGAGCCGCAGGGCATCACGTTGTTGGAGACGAATTCCTGGTACGGGACGCCGGCGTCGGTGCACAGCCGCGCCCAGAGCGCGGCCCCGGCGGCGTCGGTGGCGTAGCGCTGGTTGGCGTTGATCTTGAGCAGCGGGCCGCCGTTCAGGACCGGCCGGTTGGCGGGGTCGTGCCGCTCCGGATAGTTCGGGTGGACGGCATGGCCCGCGTCCGCCGAGACACAGAAGGACGCCGCGAAGGCCTGCCGCCGCTGGCTCGCCGAAGCCCCGAGCCCGTCGGAGATCCGCACCAGGATGTCTTCAAGGACCGGTCCGCAGGCACCGGAGCGCGACGCGGACCCGATTTCCTCGTGGTCGAAGGCCGCCAGCACGGCGATCGGTGAACCTTCCGGCAGCGCCGTGCCGGCGTGGGCGATCAGCGCAGTGAGGCCTGCGTGCGTCGCGGAGAGGTTGTCCAGCCGGCCGGAGGCGAAGAATTCGCTTTTCGCGCCGAACACGGCCGGGGCCTGGGTGTCCGCGATGACGACGTCGTACCCGCCGATCTGCGCCGGATCGACGTCGGCGTCCGTGACCCGCGCCGCCAGGAGGCCGAGCAGGTCCGCGCCGGCAGGATCGCCCAGCCCAAACACCGGGTTCATGTGCTGCTGTTTGTCCAGGGCCAGGCCTTCATTCACGGCCCGGTCAAGGTGGATGGCGAGCTGCGGAAAGCGCAGCAAGGGGCCGGTGGCCGTGAGGTGCTGCGTGCCGTCGCGCATGACGAGCCGGCCGGCGAGCTGGAGTTCGCGGTCCAGCCAGGAGTTCAGGAGGGGTCCGCCATAGACCTCAACGCCGGCCTGCAGCCAGCCGAACCTGCCCGTGGTGGGCTTGGGCTTGAGCTTGAAGGACGGCGAATCCGTGTGGGCGCCAAGGATGTTGAATCCCGTCGTCGGCCCGGCACCCGTGGGCACCACCCACGCGATGATGGCGCCGTCGCGGATCACGTAGAACTTGCCGCCCGCGGCGGCCGGCGTTCCGGAGGTGGAACCGGGTGCGACGCCGTCCCACGGCTGCAGCTCGTCAAGGCCCGTGAAGCCTGCCTCGTCCAGCCGGCGCGCGGCCTCATGGACGGCGTGGAAGCTTGACGGCGATGCGCTCACATACGCGCCGAGGTCCTGGATGTGGTCTGCGGCAGAGCTCGGTATTGGCATGGCTTCGAGTCTATCCCGGGGCGCACGGAGCGTTGGGCGCGGGCGGCGCGGGGCACGCGGGCCGGGGCACTGAGGCACTCGGCGCGGGGTACTCGGGCACCGGACATGCCCTCCCCTCCGCCGCAGGATTGGGCATGTCCCCCGGTGCACAAGGGACATGCCCTCCCCTCGGGCCAAAGAATGGACATGATGGGATTATGTCCACTGCTGGGCGCGGGGAGAGGGCATGTCCGGTGATCCGGGAGACCGCTGGCGCCTACGACGTCGGGCGGCCGCCCACTGTGGCTTCCTCGGCAGGAGCCCCGGCGCGATCCACCTTGACATCGTCAGCCTGAGCGTCGAAGCGGTCCACCGCGGGAGCGTCAGCCGGAGCCTCGGCGTCACCCGCGGCGGGAACGGTGGCTTTGGAACCGTTCTTGCGGTAGCGGAAGACGCCGAGCCCCACGACGATGGCGGCGAGGGCTAGCGAGAGCACCAGCGATTCCCGCGTGGATTCCAGGATCACCATGCCGATCAGGAGCGCGACGATGCTGACGATGGCCGCCCAGGTCAGGTACGGGAAGAGCCACATCTTCAGTTCGAGGTCCTTGGCTGCGGCGCCCATGCGGCGGCGCAGGATCAGCTGCGAGACGGCAATCACGAGCCACACGAACAGCGCGATGGCGCCGGAGGTGTTGACCAGGAACAGGAACACGGTGTCCGGGGCGATGTAGTTCAGGCCGACCGTGATGAAGCCGACCACCGTGGAGGCCAGGACGGCGGAAGAAGGCACGCCGCTCTTGGAAATCCGCATCCAGGACCGGGGGGCGTCGCCGCGCCGGGACAGGGAGAACAGCATGCGGCTGGCGGTGTAGAGGCCCGAGTTGAGGCAGGAGAGCACCGAGGTCAGCACCACGATGTCCATGATGGTGCCGGCTCCCGGGATGCCGAACAGTTCGATGACTGCAACGTAGGGGCTCTTGGCGACGGAGGCCGAGTTCCAGGGCAGCAGGGTGACCACAATGGCGATGGAACCGATGTAGAAGACGAGGATGCGCCAGACGGTGGACTTGACGGCCTTCTTGACGGCGTCGACCGGGTTCTCGGATTCGCCGGCGGCGATGGTGGCAATTTCCGCCCCGAAGAAGGAGAAAACGACGACGAGGATGCCCGCCAGCACCGCGCCGGGACCGTTCGGCATGAAGCCGCCCCTGCCGGTCAGGTTTTCCAGGCCGGGGGCCGGGACACCCGGGATGAGGCCGAGGATGGCGGCGACGCCGAAGATCAGGAACAGCACGATCGCGGCGACCTTGATGGAGGCGAACCAGAACTCGAACTCCCCGTATGACTTTACGGAGCCGAGGTTGGTCAGCGTCAGGAGCACCATGAGGGCCAGGGCCCAGACCCACTGGTCGATGCCGGGTACCCAGCGGTGCATGATCGCGGCGCCGGCCGTGGCCTCGATGCCGAGGACGATGATCCAGAACCACGCGTAGAGCCAGCCGATGCTGAACCCTGCCCAGCGGCCCAAGGCTTTGTCCGCGTAGGTGGAGAACGAACCGGTTTCCGGGTTGGCCGCAGCCATCTCGCCGAGCATGCGCATGACCAGGATGACGACGAGTCCCGCCGCAGCATAGGCCACCAGGATGCCGGGGCCGGCCTGCTGGATGGCGGCACCGGACCCGACAAACAGTCCGGCGCCGATCACGCCGGCGATCGCGATCATGGACAGATGCCTGGGTTTTAGGGATTTTGAGAGCTGCTGGTCAGCGTGCATGGAAGCGCCGTCCTTCGTGGGGGGTCAGGCCCGTTCGTATGCCCGCACAGCATGGGTTCCATGCTGTGCGGCGGGCCACAATGTCGTTTCACCCTAGACCGCGCGGAGCGTCGCCAGTCTTGTGCAGTCCCACATATGACGGCGGGCCGGACCGGGCTTTGGTCCAACATGAAGGTGCAATAAACAACTAAAGTTCACTCAAGGGCAATTTGGCCATGTGCCTGAAACCACTGCTTCAAAGAACCAGGCGCCGGCAGAACGCCCGGGGTCCGGCTGGCCGCCCAACCCGCCCCCAGTAGACGCCCCCAATAACCGGCCGCTAGTAATCCGCGTTGCTGGGGACCACGAGGCCGGTCTCGTAGGCGTACACGACCGCCTGGACGCGGTCGCGGAGGTGCAGCTTGGTGAGGATCCGGCGCACGTGCGTCTTGACCGTGGCCTCGGACAGGAAGTACCGTTGCGCGATTTCGGCATTGGAAAGACCTTCCGCCATCGCGCCGAGCATCTCGGTTTCGCGCGGGGTCAGGTCCTCCAGCAGCGGGTCCTTCGCGGGGCGCGCCGGGCCACCGGCCGGACCGCCGTCGTCGCCCGGCATACTGCCCGCACCCGTGCGGGCCGCCCCGGCCGCGCCCGCACCGCCGCCCGCACCGGAACCCGCTCCGGCGCCGCGGACATAGGTCTCCAACAGCCGCTGTGTAACCCGCGGGGCCACGACGGCATCGCCGCTGGCGACGACGCGGACCGCACTGATCAGCTCGGCCGGGGCCACGTCCTTGAGCAGGAAGGCCGAGGCCCCGGCCCGCAGCCCGGCAAAGGCGTATTCGTCCAGGTCAAAAGTGGTCAGAATGATGATCTTGGCGGAGGATCCGGACGCCGCGATGGCCCGGGTGGCCTCGATCCCGTCCAGCCCCGGCATCCGCACGTCCATCAGGACGACGTCGGGCGCCAGTTCCCGGACCTGCCGGACCGCTTCGGCGCCATCGGACGCTTCGCCCGCGACGCACAGATCGTCTTCACCCTCCAGGATGAGGCGGAACCCCATCCTCAGCAGCGGCTGGTCATCCACCAGCAGAACGCGTATGAGTCGTTCGTCGACCACTGTTCCCCCTTGTTTCCGTTGCGGTGTCGTCAATGCAGTTCAGTTCCGCGTGAACCCGCCAACCGGCGTCGCCGGAGCGGCCGGCCTGCACGGTTCCTGCGTAAATCCTTGCCCGTTCCCGCATCCCGGCGATGCCCTGGCCGGTGCCGAGGAACTCCAGGGCATCGGGCCTGCCGTGCGCGCCGGCCGCGGGGCTGCCGGGTTCACCGGTGCCCCGGCCGTCGTCGGCCACATCAATGGTGACGAGGGAGCCGTCCCGGACAATGCTCACGTCCACGCGGCTGAGTGCCCGCCCGTAGCGCAGCACGTTGGTCAGCGACTCCTGCACGATCCTGTACACGGTCAGCTGGAACGCCGCATCCGAAGGCAGGGACGGGCCGGTGTGCGTGTAATGCAGCGGCAGACCAGCCGTGCGGAAGCCCTCGAGAAGTTTGGCCAGATTGTCCCCGGCCACCAGCGGTTCGCGGGGAGCATGTCCGGCGGCATCGTCGCGCAGCACGCCGAGTACGCGCCGCATGTCCGCCAGCGCGGTGCGGCCCGTGCGGGAAAGTTCCGCGAGAACGCCTGCGGCGCGCTCGGGATCTTTCGTGAGCACGACGGCGGCGCCGTCCGAAAGGCTGATCATCACGGTCAGCGAGTGCGCCACGATGTCATGCATTTCTCGCGCGATCCGGTTCCTTTCCGTGACCGAGCCCAGCTGCTGGGCGCGGGCCGCCCAGGCGGCGATTTCGTGCTCGTGCTCGCGCCGCTGCCGCACCGAGATCCCCATTCCCGTGGCGATCACGTTGGAAAGCGTGATGCCGATGCCGGCAGCGATGCTCGCGACCAGCTGGAAATTCTCCGGCGAGCGGTCCGCCATGTCCGGGAGCCGCCCGTCCAGCGGGCCGACGGCCAACTGGAGGTACAGGAGCACCAGCGGGGCGGTCGTCAGGGCCAGGGCCGCCAGGGCGAACCGGCGCGTGCGGACCACCGCCACGGCGTACAGCGCAAACCAGAGCCCGGCGGAGACGTTGGACCCCCAGGGATGCAGGCAGGTGACGGCCAGGTCCAGGACGCCCACGGCCGCCGCCACCCTTACGGGATGGGACCGCCGGAAGAGCAGGACGGGCGCGGCCGCAGCCAGCAGCACGGCCACCGGCCAGTCCCCCCGGCCGAGTGACTCGACCGCCGTGGGCACCACCAGGACCAGGTAGCCGAGCACCACCAGGACATCCATGACCCGCGGATTGGCCAGCAGGTAGCGTCGTAGCCGGCCGCGGCGGCGGGCGGCGAGTTCGGCGAAGGACGCGTCCGCCGGTCCGGCAAGCGCGTCCTTCACCGGCACTTGCACTGCCGCAGGGACTGCCTCAATCATGCGTCGAGCCTAGAGGCCGAGCCGGTGGACCGGGCTAGACATCGCGCTTCTTGAGCAGGAAGCCGGCCAGCAGCACCGGGATGACCACCCAGGCGCCCAGGACCAGGGCGGCCTGCCACGCCTCAAGGGTATTCGTGACGTGATCCACCGCGGTCAGCGGTTCCACCGTGTTGCCGGGAAGGTATTTGCGGGCTTCCACGAAGAAGTCGCCCGGAATGAGCTGGAAGGCGATGGGCGCCACGAAGAACAGGCCGACCAGGCTCATGATGCCGCCCGCGGAGTTGCGGATCAAGGTGCCCAAGGCCATGCCGATCGCGGCGACCGCGGCCACGTAGATGCTGTTGACCATGAGCATCTTGATCGACTGGGAACTGCCCAGGTCCAGGTCGAGGCCGTAGTTGTCCAGGATCGGCACTGCCACGAACCCGGCGGCCAGGGTGGACGCGGCCGTGACGGCGAAGGAGGTCAGCACCACCACCACGAGCTTGGCCGCGAACGCGGGGATGCGCTTGGGCACTGCCGCAAACGTGGACCGGGCCATGCCGGTAGTGAATTCCGAACTCATTAACAGCACGCCGAGGGAGCCGAGGATCAGCTGGGCGAACGCGATACCGGAGGTGGGGACGCCGACGGCGAGGTCCCCGCCCTGCGCCGCGAGCCGGGCGCCGGCCTGCGGGTCCCGGGTCGCGGCCTCGGAGAACTGCCCCGTTCCCCAGGCCGAGAGTGCGCCGAACCCCACCATGACGATCACCGTGGAGCCGAGCAGGATCAGGGTGGAGAGCAGGGTTCGGAACTTGATGAATTCTGAGTTGAGGACCCGCAGAAAGGTGGGGCCGGGGCCGGCACTCGTGCCGTTTCCGGACCGTTGCGTGTGGGAGCCGGCGCCGCGGGGCGAGGGCGTGGATTCAACGGTTGTGGAGCTCATGGCTTAGTTGCCTCCGGCTTCGACGGGAACGGCGCCCGTGGTGATGAGCGAGTGGTATTCGACCTCGTCCTTGGTCAGTTCCATGTAGGCCTCCTCGAGGCTGGCCTGGAGCGGTGTCAGTTCGTAGATCATGACGTGGTTTTCCAGCGCCGCAGTGGCGATCTGCCGCGGGTCCAGCCCCTTGACCTCAAGGAGTTCGCGCTCCTGGACCTCCACCGAGACGCCGGCGCCGGCCAATAGCTGCATGAGCCGGTCCGGTTGGTCGGTCCGGACCCGCGTGCTGCCGCGTCCCTTGCCGGTGATGATCTCCTGAATCGGCGCGTCCGCGATGATCCTGCCGCGGCCGATCACGATCAGGTGGTCCGCCGTGACGGCCATTTCGCTCATGAGGTGGCTGGAGAGGAAGACCGTGCGCCCCTCGGAGGCCAGGTACTTCACCAGATTGCGGACCCACACCACCCCCTCCGGATCCAGACCGTTGACGGGTTCGTCCAGGATGACGGTCTGCGGGTCGCCCAGGAGGGCGGCGGCGATGCCCAGGCGCTGGCCCATGCCGAGCGAGAAGCCGCCGACTTTCTTCTTGGCTACTTCTGCGAGACCGGTCATCTCGATGACGTCGCGGACGCGCGCCTTGGGGATGCTGTGGGTCGCGGCCATGGCCAGCAGGTGGTTGTGGGCGGAGCGGCCCGTGTGGACGGCCTTGGCGTCGAGCAGGGCGCCGACGTCGCGCAGCGGGGCGGCGTGCCGGGTGAGCGGTGATCCGTTGACGGTCACGGAGCCCGACGTCGGCCGGTCCAGTCCCATGATCATGCGCATGGTGGTGGATTTTCCGGCCCCGTTGGGGCCCAGGAAGCCGGTGACCCGGCCGGCTTCGACGGTGAAATTGACGCCGTCGACGGCGGTTTTGTCGCCATAAACCTTGGTCAGGCCTCGTGCTTCGATCATGGAAGCGTTCCTTTGCGTAGCGGGAGATTGTCCGGTACACCGCAGGTGCGGGGCCGTCTCCACCCCACGCTACCGATGCCGGGGGCATATTTCGCCGGTCTCAGGGATGATTCAGGGGCGAATCAGGGTAGTCCGTGAGGATGACGCGCCCGCCCGCGGGGTCCGGGCCGGGGCGGGTGAGCCCGGAGCCACGCGGCCGGCGGCTCAGCCGCGCGGAGAGTAGTAGGTCAGGGCGCCGCCGCGGACGGTGAATTCCACGCTGCGCACCCCGGGCATGACCTCGCCGTCGACGGCCAGGACCATGGGCCCGTTCCCGGGCTCCACCGTGATCCGGTCCGTTTCAGTGAGGTGGGTGATCCCGGAGCTGGCCACGGTGCCGGTCAGTACGGCCCAGAGCAGCCGCAGCCGGGCGAACGGTTCATCGGCCGTGATCATCCGCAGGTCCAGGATCCCGTCCGCCAGCACGGGCCGGACCAGCGGCGCGTGGTCACGGGGGTAGTAGCGGCCGCGTCCGATGTACAGGATCCACAGCCGGTGCCGCACCCCGTTGACGATCAGGGTGGTGGGGGTGCCCGCCGCGAAGGTCCGGAACATGGCCACCACGCCGGCGAGCGGCTTGCCCAGTGCCGGCTGGAGTTGCTCCCGCCGGCGGACCAGGTTCGGATAGAGGCCGATGCTGGCCGTGTTGAGCATGCTCAATTCGAGGTGTTCGGGGCTGTCGGGCAGGCCGCGTTCCACCCTCACGTGGCCGAGGTCGGCCACGGCGGCTTCGCCGTGCGAAGCCGCCTGCACAGCCGCCTCCAGCGTGGGCGTCCCGGCGTCGCGGGCGAAGTGGTTGAGCGTTCCGCCCGGGAGCACCAGCAGCGGGAGGGAATGGTCCGCGGCGGCCGCCGCCGCGGCGCCGACAGTTCCGTCGCCGCCCCAGACCCCCAAGGCCGCGATGCCCGGCCGTGTCGCGAGCCCGGCGATTTCGGCGGCGACGTCCCCGTCCGGCCCGATCTCCTGTATATACGCCTTGGGGAATATTTTTTGCAGGGCGTCAGCGGTCTCGTCCGCATAGGATCCGCCCAGGGTGTTGATCGCGATGCAGAGCCCCTCCCCGTCGGGGAGTTCTGCGGCCTGGCCGGCACTGCGTCGGGTGTCGGGGAACGGCGGCCGGACGGGCCACCACTTCCGTGTCACCATGGCCGCTCCGGCACCGATCGCTGAACCAAACAGCACGTCCGAGGGCCAGTGCGCGCCGGTGTGCACGCGGGAATAGGCCACCCCGGCCGCGACGGGGGCAAGCGCCGCGCCCAGGGCCGGGCGGACCAGGCCGACGCCCAGGGCAAAGGCAACGGCGGAGGCGGAGTGCCCCGACGGCATCGACGAACTTGTCGGCTGCGGGTTGACGAACCGGAAGACCGGGAGGTGTTCGGGCAGGGGGCGGGCCCGGGGAAGGAGTGTCTTGAACACGACGTTGGTTACTGCCGATGCCGCGCCCTGAGCGATCAGCCCGTGCACGGCTGCCCTCCGCGTCTTTCCGGGCACGAGGGCCATGACCCCGGCGATGCCGAACCACAGCTTGCCCTTGTTGGCGGCGGCGGAGAGGCGGCGGAAGAACTCATCGTGGCTTCCGCCCGGAAGATTGGAGACGGCGCGCACCAGTTTGCGGTCGAATTTCGACAGGCGTCCGGGGGCCTTCCTCAGGATGGTTCGCATTGGACCACCCTACTGCCGGAGGGGGCGCACCGCAGGCGGGGCGCGGCCGCCCATCGTTACCTGGCGGCCAGTGGCTTCGCGGCGCGGGCGAGCAGCAGGGCCACCAGAATCGGGACCCCGATCGCTAGCAGCGCGGTCCTGATTCCCGTCGCGTCCCCCAGGTAGCCCAGCAGGGGCGGCCCGGCGAGGAACGCGACGTAGCCCAGTGTGGACACGACGGACACCCGGGCGGCGGCCTTCCCGGGATCATCTGCCGCGGCGGACATCCCGATGGGAAACGCCAGGGCGGCACCTACGCCCCAGAGCACGGCACCGGCCGCGGCCAGCCAGATCGTGCCGGCGAACACGAAGAGGCAGAGGCCCGCAGCGGCAGCGGCCATGCTGGCGCGGAGCACGGCCACACGGCCGTAGGCATCGATCGCCCGGCCACCGAAGAACCGCATGGCGGTCATGGCCAGCACAAAGGCGGCGAACAGCAGCGCCCCCGTGGATTGTTCCGCGCCCAGACCGTCTACGGCGGCCTTGGCAATCCAGTCGTTGCCGGCGCCTTCGGTCAGGGTGGCGCCCAGAACGACGACGCCGATCAGCAGCGTGCGGCCGTCCCGCCAGGCCGACCGGCCCGCGGCGTGAGCCGAGTCCCCGCCGACGGGTGCGGCGCTGGCCGTATGGGGCAGGAAGTACCGCGGCGCCACCGTGGTCAGGACGGCAACGACGCAGGCGATGACCAGCAGGTGCGCCGGGAGTCCAACCCCCAGGGTGGAGAGGCCGGCGCCGATCAGCGCTCCGACGAACGCGCCGCCGCTGAAGGCGGCGTGGAACTGCGGCATGATGGTGCGCCCGAGCCGGTGTTCGACGTCGGCGCCTTCAATGTTTTGCGAGACGTCCCACAACCCGATCCCGATTCCGAAGAAGAACAGGGCAATCGCCGTCGCCGGGACGGACTCGGCCATCAGGGACAGTGCGACGCCGACGCCGGCGGCCGCGGCCACCAGTCCGGCGCTCCGCACGGTGTTGGCGGTGCCGATCTTGCCCACGACGAAGCCGGCCGTCGGCAGGGCGATCAGCGAGCCGACCGCCACGCACAGCAGCAGGGTTCCCATCTGTCCCGCAGTGATGTGCAGCATGTCCGTGACCGCCGGGATGCGGGCGGCCCAGCTGGCGAAGACCAATCCGTTGATCCCGAAGACGAGGAAGGTGGCCCCGGCGGCGGCTTTCACTTGTGAATCCGTTGCGGTACTGGTCATACGATCACTGCTTCCACTGAGTGTTGTGCGAGGTGGGCACGTTCTTCCGGACTGAGCCGGCGATCCGTCACGATGGCGTCCACGGCGTCCAGGGTCGCCACGAGGGCGACGGCGCTGGCATCCCATTTGGCTCCGGCGCACGCGACGATCACCCTGGCCGCGGATTCGAGGCCGGCGCGCTTCACCGCGGCGTCGTCAAGGTCATGGGCCAGCAGCCCGTCTTTGAGGTTCAGGGCGCAGGGGGTGACCACCGCGGCGTCGAAACGCAGCGAGCGGATGTTGGACTCCGTCATCGGCCCCCGAAAAGACAGTTCTCCGGGGACGAGACTGCCGCCCGGCATGAGGACCTCCGGCCGCCGTCCGGCCGGCGGATCGTCCGGACACAGCAGGCTGACAGCCCGCAATGACATCGGCATGATGGTCATCTCGCGCTGGCGCAGCCGGCGGGCGATCTCCGTGGCCGTGGTGCCGCTGTCCAGCCAGACGTGCCCCCGGTCAGGGAGCATGGCCGCCACGCCCGCGGCGATCCGGACCTTGGCCGCGTGGTCCTCCAGCTCGCGGTGCCCGTATTCCGGGTTTTCACCGCCCGTCACCAGGCTCATCGCCCCGCCGTGCACCCTCCGCAGCACGCCGTGGAGCGCCAGGACGTCGAGGTCGCGCCGGATCGTGGCCCCCGAGGCACCGCAGGCGCTCATCAGTTCGTCGACGGTCACGTGCTCCCTGCGGCGCAGCAGCTCGCCGATCAGGCGGCGCCGTTCATCAGTATGCATGATCAAATGCTAACAAATGGTGATCATTTAATCATCGGATGCGCAAATCCCCAACGCTCCCTCACCTACCGCAAGCAGACCCCCAACGCTCCCTCACCTACCGCAAGCAAACCCCCAACGCTCCCTCACCGGGTGAGGAAGCGTTGGCGAAAAACGTGCCGGACGTGAGGGAGGGTCTGCCTAGCGGGCCCGATCGACGCGCTTTTCGTCCCAGACCGGCTCCGCGGATTCATAGACCCTGCCGTCGGAACCAAAAACCATGAAGCGGTCGAAGGTGCGGGCGAACCAGCGGTCGTGGGTGACCGCCAGAACGGTGCCCTCGAAGTGGTCGATCGCCCGTTCCAGGGCCTCGGCCGAGTGCAGGTCCAGGTTGTCCGTGGGCTCGTCGAGCAGCAGCAGGGTGGCCCCGGAGAGCTGCAGGAGCAGGATCTGGAAGCGGGCCTGCTGGCCGCCGGAGAGGGATTCGTACTTCTGCTCGGACTGCCCCGCGAGGCCGTAACCGTCCAGCGCGCCGGCCGCGGCTTCACGGCCGAGCCCGGAGCGGTGCTCGTCACCCCGGTGCAGGATCTCCAGCAGGGTCTTGCCCAGGAGATCGGGCCGGACGTGGGTCTGGGCGAAGAAGCCGGGCCGGATCCGGGCGCCGAGTTTCACTGTGCCTTCGTGCGGAACCTCCGCGATCTCGACGTCGGACACCGGCAGGTGCTCCCGCTCCGGATCGGTGCCGCCGGTGGCGAGCAGGCGCAGGAAGTGGCTCTTGCCCGAACCGTTCGACCCGAGGACGCCCACCCGGTCGCCAAACCAGATCTCGGTGGAGAACGGCTTCATGAGGCCCGTCAGTTCCAGCTTCTCCGCGACAATGGCGCGTTTGGCGGTACGTCCGCCCTTGAGCCGCATCTTCACGTTCTGCTCGATAGGCAGGGCCTCGGGCGGCCCGGCCTCGAGGAACTTCGCCAGCCTGGTCTGGGCGGCGTGGTACCGGTTGGCCATGTCGGAGCGGAAGGCGGCCTTGTTCTTGTACATGTTGACGAGTTCCTTGAGCTTGACGTGCTCCTCGTCCCAGCGCTTGCGGAGCTCCTCGAAGCGCGCGTTCCGATCCGCGCGGGCATCCACGTAGGAGCCGAAGCCGCCGCCGTGGACCCAGGCGCCGGCGCCGTTGATACCGGGTTCCAGGGTGACAATGCGTCCCGCGGCGTTGTTGAGCAGTTCGCGGTCGTGGCTGATGAAGAACACGGTCTTCTTCGAGTCGTTCAGCTTGCCCTCGAGCCAGCGCTTGCCCGGGACGTCGAGGTAGTTGTCCGGCTCGTCGAGAAGCAGGAGTTCATCGGGGCCGGCGAAGAGGGCCTCGAGCACCAGGCGCTTCTGCTCGCCGCCGGAGAGGCTCGACGCCGGGCGGTGCTGCGCGCGGTCGAAGGGCAGGCCGAGGGCCGCCATGCAGACCTCGTCCCAGACCGTTTCGACGTCGTAGCCGCCGGCGTCCCCCCAGTCCACGATCGCCTGGGCGTACTGCATCTGGGTGGGCTCGTCGTCGTGTTCCATCATGGCCAGTTCCGCCTCGTCTACGGCGCGTGCCGCGGCGGCCAGTGCGGGCGGCGCGGCGGACACCAGCAGGTCGCGGACCGTGGAATCGTCCCGGACCTGGCCGACGAACTGGCGCATGATGCCCATGTTGCCGGAGCGGCCGATCACACCTTCGTCCGGGACGAGATCGCCGGAAATGATCCGGAACAACGTGGTCTTGCCGGTGCCGTTCGGCCCGATCAGCGCCGTCTTGGTGCCGTCCGGGACCTTGAATGTCACCCCGTTGAGCAGCTGGGTGCCGTCGGAGAGGAAATAGTCGATGCCGGAAACGTCAATATGAGCCACGCGTTCAATCTTCCCACGTGCATCTTCCCGCCCAAGCGGACGCTCCTGGCCACCGTGAAGGAGCGTCCGCCGATTCACTGCCGGACCTGAGGGAGCGTCCAGCGATTCGCTGCAGGACCTGAGGGAGGATCCAGCGATTCGCTGCAGGACCTGAGGGAGCGTCCGCAGATTCGCCGCAGGACCTGAGGGAGGATCCGGCGTTACCCGGCGGCGGTGAGGAACTCCTTCAGCAACGGCCCGGAGGTCGTGGCGCCCAGGCCGCCGTCGTCCACGAACACCGCGACGGCGAGGTCGCCGTGCACTGCCACGATCCAGGCGTGGGTCTTCGGCGGGTTATCCGTGCCGAATTCGGCGGTGCCGGTCTTGGCACCCACCGGCGCGCCCGGCACCGAGGCAAGGAAACCGGCGTGGCCGGAGGTCACGACGGCGCGCATCATGTCCTTCAAATAGGCAGCTTCCGCTGCTGTCACCGGCGCGGCGGAAGCCTTTGCGGGGGCGGCAGCGGACGAAGACGCATCGCCGGCCGCCGTTGGCGCGGCCGAGCTGGACGGCGTGCCTGTCGCCGCGGCGTTGCCGGACGCGGGCGGCGCCGGGGTGGCCGCGGCGTTCGGATTCCGCACGAGCTGGGCCGAAACGGGCGCTCCCTTGGCCACGGAGCCTGCCATGATGGCGGCGGCCAGCGGGGACAGGAGCACCTTGCCCTGGCCGATCATCGAAGCGGCGTGTTCGGTGCCCTCGGCGGCGCCCGGGACCGATCCGAGGAAGGCCGCGGCGCCCAGCGCCGGCGCGTCGACGGCGACCCCCAGGGACGTGGCGGCGGATTCCAGCTCGGCCTGGGTGACCTTGTCGCGCGCGTTAATGAAGGCCGTATTGCAGGAATGCGCAAAGGCCTCACGGAGGGGCACGGAACCCAGCGAGGACTCGGGATAGCCCTCAGCGTTCTTGAACGTCCGGCCGTCCACGGTGAGGGTCGGGGTGCATTCGACCTTGGAGTCCGGCGTCATTCCCTTGCGGAAGAGCGCCAGGGAATCCACCATTTTGAAGATGGAACCCGGCGCGTACTGGCCCAGCATGGCCGTATCGTAGCCGTTGCTGCCGGGCCCGGAAGCGGCCGCGAGGACGGCGCCGCTGGAGGGTCGGATCGCCACGATGGCCGAGGCCGGGCCGACCTTGCCGAGGACGTCCTCCGCCAGTTGCTGGAGCTTCGGATCGAGCGTGGTCTTCAGCGGGGTCCCGGGCTTCATCGGTGCCTGGAACAGGATCCGGCGCGGGTCAGTGGGCGCCGCCTTGAGCTGTTCTGCCGTCAGACCGGCCTTCTGGGCGCGGATCACGAGGCCGTTGGAACCGCGCAGCTGTGTGTCATATTGCTGCTGGAGTCCGCCGTTGCCGGTGGTGTCGCCGGGCTTGAGTGCTCCGCCGGATTTTTCGATCTGTTCCGCGCTGGCCTCGGCGGCGGTTCCCAAGAGGGCCCGCGCGAACGTCCGGGTGGGCGCCAACGGCAGGGTGTCAGGGATGGCGCGGCCGCCGGGGATGGCGGAGATCTGCTCGTTGGTGATGGTCCGGGTGCTATCGTCGCGCAGCGTGATGGCTGCCACGAACGCCTGGGCTCCGGCTGCCGCCACCTGCTTGGAGTAGACGCCCGGGTCCACGCCGACCAACTGGGCGAGCTTGGTGGCCGAGTCCGCGGCGTCGGCCCGGCCGAGCTGGGTCTTGTCGATGCCGACGTTGACCACCGGCCGGTACGTGACCAGGGGGACGTCCCCGGCGCCAAGAATGGGTGCCCGCTTGGGGGTCTCGCTGGAGGTGCTGAGGACCTCCCCGTCCGCCAGATCCGGCACCAGAATGGCCGGATTCCAGACGGTGAGCCATTTGTCGCCCGACTTCTTCAGCTGGGCGGAAACGGTGTACTTCCACTCGTCGGCGCCCACCTTCCAGGTGTAGTTGAGCGGGACCTTGGCCGTGTCGGCGTCCAGTTTCAGCTCTCCGGCCTGCACCGACGGCTTGGCCGGATCGAGCGCCTTGAACACCTCTTTGAGCTGGTCATTTGCCGCCCCGGAGTCCTTGCCGTCGAAGGCGACGGACCCGACGTCGAGCGCGGACACCGCGGTCGCGAGCTGCGTGGCGGCGCCCTGAGCGCCGGACCGCCCGTCATCGCAGGCCACCAGGGAGGCGCCAAGAACGAGACCCACGAGGGCAAGTGAAAGTTTTGAAGAGTTCCCCATCGCGCCATTATGCACTGAACCGCTGACAACTCCGTTGTCACATGACTCAGGCACCCGCCGGGCTGCCGCTGCCGGCGGCCGACGCGGCTTAGGGCCGCCGGATGATCCTGCGCTGCGCGGCCACGGCGATTGCGGCGGTGCGGTTGTCCACGCCGAGCTTGCCGTAGATGTGCACCAGGTGGGTCTTGACCGTGGCCTCGGAAATGAAAAGCTGTTTCGCGATCGCCCGGTTTCCCATGCCGGTCGCCAGCAGTTCCAGCAACTGGATCTCGCGGCCGGACAGGGCAGGCTCAGGATTTCTGATCCGGCCCATCAGCCTGGCCGCCACCTCGGGTGCGAGTGCCGTCCCGCCGGCCGCCGCGGAGAGCACGGCCTGCCGGATCTGTTCGGGCGGGGCATCCTTGAGCATGTAGCCGCTGGCGCCGGCCTCGACGGCGGCAAGGATGTCCGAGTCGGAGTCGTACGTGGTGAGGATGAGCACCGCGGGCGCCGGCTGGCCGGCTTCTCCCGCTTTAATCCGGCCGGTGGCGGTGACGCCGTCCATGCCCGCGCCCATCTGCAGGTCCATGAGCACCACGTCCGCGGGCTCGCCCAGGGTATGGAGCCTGGCCAGTCCCGCCACGGCGGCGCCGCCGTCGGCCGCCTCGGCCACTACCGTTAGGCCCTCGAGGTCACCCAGCATCGCCCGCAGCCCGGCCCGGACCACCGGGTGGTCGTCCACCAGGAACACCCGGATGGTAGTCATGGCTGGCCCCCGCCGGCTTGCACGGATGCGGAGGGGAACATCGACGCGGAGCCAGACGCTTGACCCAGCGGCAGCCGGATGGCCACCACGGTGCCCTCGCCGGGGGCGGATTCAATATCCAGCTGCCCGTGCAGGGCTGCTACCCGGTCCCGCAGCGACGTCAGCCCGTAGCCGGAACCGTCCGGGCCGGCGGTCACGGACGCCGGGTCGAACCCGAAGCCATCATCGTAGATGTCCATGGCCACTTCCTGCCCAAGGAAGGACAGGGTGACCACGGCGCTGCCCGCCTGTGCATGAACCCGGACGTTGGCCAGGCTCGCTTGTGCGGCCCGGAGCAGCGCGGCCTGGTGGGCGGCGGGAAGGTCGGCCGGCATCCCTTCGACGTCGAGACGGCAGCGGAGGGCGGCACCGCGCGCGGCCGATTCCGCTTCGGTCTCTTCGCACAGCCGGCGGAGGCTGGCCACAAGGGAGCCGTCCTCGAGGGCGGGGGACTGAAGGGCGCGGACGAAGTTGCGCGCCTCGGCAAGGTTGGCCGCCGCTGTGTCCCGGACGATGCGGAGCCTTTCCCGCGCCACCGCGGGATTGCCGTCATCCAGGGCCTTCTCGGCCGCGCGGCCCATCAGCACAATGCTGGACAGGCCCTGGGCGAGGGTGTCATGGATTTCCCGGGCCAGCCGGGTGCGCTCGGCCAGCGTGCCCGCGTCGCGCTGGGTCCGGGCCAGTGCGGCTCGGGTGCGGCGGAGCTCTTCAGCCGCCAGCCGCTGGTTTTCCGCCTCCAGGAACAGCGCGCGGTACGCCAGCCCGGTAACCACGGCGAAGGCTGCGCCGAACGCCGGGCCGAGCACCAGGGGCAGCTGCGGTGCCAGGCCGGCCGGTTCCGCACCGGACTGCTCCCAGGGTGCGATGCCGCCGTTGTGAAACCACAGGGCCGTGATGACCAGCGCGGTGCTGAGAGCGATTGCCGGCAGCGCCAGCCGTCGCCGGAGCACGTGCAGCTGCAGGAAAAATAGCGGAAACACCAGCCAGGCGAAGTCGGCGCTGGCCCAGATCAGCAGCAGCCAAAGGAGGCTGACGCCGCCCAGCCACCAGCCCGAGTAGGGCCGCGGGTCGAACCTGCCGGGCTGCGCGGCGTGCCGCTTCTCTAGCACGGTGCCCAGGAGGTAGAAGCCGGCGAGCAGCAGTGCCAGCAGCAGGGTGATCCAGCCGGCGCCATGGATGCCGCCGCTGAGGAGCCGGACCAGCGCCACCAGGAGCAGTACCGCAAAGCCGACGTGAAGACTCACCCGAAGGACGCGCAGTATGACGGCCGCCCCGGTGGGCTCCGGGTCCTCCTGCACTGTTCCGGCCGGCACTGTTCCGGCCGGCACTGTGCCGTTGTGGACCGTGTTCGCGGCATCGCCCTCCATCCTTCCAGCCTAGTGCCGGCAGGGGGCCAGCACGCGGAAAACGCTGCTGCGCTGTCGGAATCAACCGATTGGTTGACCGTGCGGCCGTCCGAGCGGCGCCGGCGGTCCATCCGGGCGGCCGATGCCCCCGGGCCCCTTCGCGGGGAGGCTTGAATCAAGGCCTCCAACGTCAGGAAAAAGGACCATCATGTATCTCGCCATCCGCGACATCCGCTTCGCCAAGGGGCGGTTTGCCCTCATGGGCGCGGTCGTCGCCCTCATCACTCTTCTGCTCGTCATGCTCTCCGGCCTCACCGCCGGACTTGGCAACCAGTCGACGTCGGCCCTCGCGGCCCTCCCGGCGGACCAGCTGGTCTTCGGCGCCCCTGCTGGCGGCGTGGCCAAGGCCTCCTTCACAGAATCCGAAGTCACGCGGGCCCAGCAGGCCCAGTGGGCGGCCCGCGACGGCGTCGCCCGGGCCGATGCCCTGGGGATCAGCCAGAGCCGCTTCCAGGCGCTGGGCGCCGGCGGCGTCCCGGCCCGCACGGCAAGCGTGGCGGTCTTCGGCACCGACCCGGCGGCCGGCCTGGCTCCGGCCGCACTGTCCGAGGGGACCATCGCCGTCGGAACAGGCCTCGCGGCCGAACTGGGCCTCAGCATTGGCAGCCGCGCGTCGGTCGGCGGTTCGGACCTGATCGTGGCGGCCATTGTTCCGGAGCAGTGGTATTCGCACACCGGCGTCGTGTGGACCACGCTGGCCGACTGGCACAAGCTGGCCCACATCCCGGACGGCGGCGCCGCAACGGTGCTCGCGGTGAGCTTCGACGGCGGTAATTTCGACGCCCGGACGTCCGGCTCACCGACATCCGGCTCAGGGAAGGCCGGCACCGGATCCGGCGTGGATATCGGTGCCGCCAACACGGCCGCCGGAACGGTCAGCACCAGCGTCGACGGATCCTTCCAGGCCCTGGGCTCCTACAAGAGCGAGAACGGCTCGCTGATGCTTATGCAGGCGTTCCTGTACGGCATTTCCGCCCTCGTCATTGTCGCCTTCCTGACGGTCTGGACGGTCCAGCGCACCCGCGACATCGCCGTCCTGAAAGCCCTGGGCGGCTCCGCCCGCTATATCCTCCGGGACGCCATGGCTCAGGCAGCCCTGGTCCTGCTGGCCGGGGCCGCGGCCGGCGGTTTGGCCGGCGTGGCCGGCGGTGTCCTGGCGTCCCGTGCCGCACCGTTCCTCATCACCCCCGGGACCGCGCTGCTGCCCATCGCGGGCATCGTGATCCTCGGCCTGGCCGGGGCCGCCCTGGCGGTCCGCAGCGTCGCGCGGGTCGATCCGCTCATCGCCCTCGGCGGCAACTGACCGGCCGAGCCCCGTCCTGCTATATTCCTAGAAAGGCATATCTAATGACTTCCGCCCTGGACCTTGTCAACGTCACGCTGGAATACCCCGACGGAGACGGCACCCTCAAAGCATTGGATGACGTGAGCCTCAAAGTCCGCCCGGGGGAATTCGTTTCCCTGATCGGCCCCTCGGGGTCCGGAAAATCCTCCCTGCTTGCCGTCGCCGCCACCCTCGTCCGGCCCACCGCCGGCCTGGTGGTGATCGATGGCCAAGACGCCGGCGGGCTGCCCGACGCCGGCCGCACCGCACTGCGCCGGGACAAGATCGGCATCATCTTCCAGCAGCCCAATCTCCTTCCATCCCTCAGCGCGGTGGAACAGCTGGTCATCACAGAGCGCCTGCGCGGAGGGACCGCCCGGGCGGCCACGGAACGCGCAGCGGGGCTGCTGGACCTCGTGGGCCTCGGGCGGGAACTGGCGAAGCGGCCCCACCAGCTCTCCGGCGGCCAACGCCAGCGGGTCAACATCGCCCGGGCGCTCATGGGAAGCCCTGCCGTGCTGCTCGTGGACGAACCAACCGCAGCCCTGGACCACCCCCGCAGTGAGGCGATCGTCCGGCTCCTGCGGCAAGTCACGGACGAATTCAGCGTGGCAACCGTCATGGTCACGCATGACACGGATTTCGTGGCGTTCACGGATGCCGTGGCGAGCATGCGCGACGGCCGGTTGTCGGACCCGGTGACGCCAGCAATGGCGGCCGGGCAGCCAAGCTAGAAGCCCGGCTGCGCTCTTCGGCGCGGCCTGGGGCGGCGGTCGGCGCGGCGGCGAAGGGGTCGGGGAGGGGCCCGCAGCCGGCTACGAGACGCGGTATCCGAGTTCCGGCACGCCAAGCCCGAACATGTCCCTCAGCGCATATCTGGCCGCGTGGAAGCCTGGCATCCCCGAGACGCCGGGCCCGGGTGGGGTGGACGACGAGCACAAGTACACGCCGGGCAGCGGCGTCCGCCAGGGAACGCGGCTCAGCACCGGCCGCCGCAGCACCCCGCGGAGATCCATGCGGCCGGCGCTGAAGTCCCCGCCGACGTAGTTCTCGTCGTACGCCGCCAGGCCCGCGGCCGTCGTCACCCTAAACTGGACCACCAGGTCCCGGAACCCGGGGGCGAAGCGCTCCAGCTGGGCCATGACCGCCTCGCTCATGTCCACCGTGGAGCCGGCCGGAACATGGCAATAGGTCCAGAGGATGTGCCGACCAGCCGGGGCCCGGCCGGCGTCGAATCGTGAGGGCTGCGAGACCAGCACGTAGGGCCGCTCCGGATGCCGGCCGGAAGCAACCTGGCCCTCCGCTTCGGCGGTCTCGGCCCGGGTGCCGCCCACATGGACCGTCCCGGCGTCGGCGAGGCCGTCGGCCGTCCACGGCACCGGCCCGGAGAGGATGAAGTCCACTTTGCAGGCAGCGTTTCCGAAGCGGAAGGACTCCAGGGCGCGGCGGTAGCCTGCGGGGAACCCGCCGTCCGCCAGGCGCAGCAGCGCCGGGGGTGCCACATCCAGCAGAGTGGCGCGGGCCGGCGGGAGCTCCGCGAGGGAACTGATCCGCCGCCCGGTCTCGATCACGCAGCCGTGGGCCTCCAGGTCGGCGGTCAGCGCCTGGGCTATGGCGGCTGATCCGCCTACCGGAACGGGCCAGCCGCCGGCATGTCCCAGGGCGCCCAGCATCAGGCCGGCGCCTGCGGCGGTGACGGAGGGGAGTGGTGCCACGGCGTGCGCGGCGGCGCCGCTGAGCAGGGCGGGGGCCAAGTCCTCCCTGAATCTGGCGTTCCACAGCGGTGAGCCTTGTTCGAGCGTCCTGACGCCGAACATGGCGGCCGCCGCGGGGTCCGCCGGAATCCGCACCAGCTGGTTCAGGGTCAGGTCAGCAACGCCGTCCACCCGCCGGACGAGCGGCTCCATGAGCCGGCGGTAGGCCGAGCCGTCCCTGCCGAGTTCGGCAGCGGTACGGTCCAGGGAGCGGTACGCCAAGGCCGCCCGGCCGCCGTCGAGGGGGGATCCGTACGAGATATCCGGTACGACGAGGGGCACGCGCCGGGACAGTTCGAAGCGGCGGAAAAAGGGCGAGGCCAGGACCATGGGATGCACGGCCGAGCAGACGTCGTGGAAGTGGCCCGGTTCCATTAGTTCGGCCGTCCGCAGTCCGCCGCCGGCCGTGCCGGCGGCCTCGAACACGTGGACTTTCAGTCCGGCCCGCGCCATGGTCAGCGCCGCTGCCAGCCCGTTGGGGCCGGAACCGACGACGACGACGTCAGTCACCGCGGTGGCCTTCCGGCACCGCACTCGTCCGCCACGGCACGACGGACGCCGCGGGCCGGCGGAGGTCCAGCCGCAGCCAGTCCGGGGCGCCGTCGAAGGGGCCGCCATGCGGGTCGTCAATGCGGTGCTGGCGGATCACGTCGGAGGACGGGTCCCAAATGTCCCAGGCGACACGCGCCATCAGATACGCGGTGGCGAGCATGTGGGCGCCCACGGCCAGGACGTAGTACGGCATATCGATGTTGTGCTGGGTCGAACCACCGCTGGTCGCCTGCCCGAGGTACATCCAGATTGCGCCCCAGTGCAGGGCTTCGATGGCCTGCCAGATCACGAAGTCACGCCATCGGGGCCGGGCGAGGGCGATCAGCGGGATCAGCCACAACACGAACTGGGGGGAGTACACCTTGTTGGTCAGGATGAACGCCGCCACGATCAGGAACCCTAGCTGCGCGATCCTCGGCCGCCGGGGTGCGCTCAGGGCGAGGACCCCAATCAGGATGCACGCCAGGAGGAACAGGTCCATGGCCAGGGAGTTGATGGCCCCCGCCTCGAGCGGGTTCCAGCCGAGCCTCGCGGCCACCAGGTTGAAGGCGAACCACGGTGAGCTGTACCCCGCGGGCCGCTCCTGGGTGAACTGGTAGAAGTACTTCCAGCCGTCGGGATTGGCGGCAGCCACAGGGACGTTGACCACCAGCCAGGTCGCGGCCGCGCTTCCGGCCGTGACCAGGAATGCCCGGATGCGCCCGCTCCGCAGGGCCAGGAGCAGGACGGCACCGAGGATCAGCAGGGGGTACAGTTTGGTGGCCGTGCCCAGCCCGATCATGATTCCGGCGAGGACGAGCTTGTTGCGTGAAAAGAAGTACATGCCAAGGGCCAGCATGCACACGGCCCACATGTCCCAGTTAATGACGCCTGCCAGGACAATGCCGGGGGCAACGGCAACCATCGCCGCGTCCCAGGACCGCCGCCTGTTCGTCCGTGCCGTGGCCAGTACGGCGATAATCCAGACGGCGGCAATCAGGGTGGCGTTGACGTCGAAATAGCCCAGGACGCGGGGATTCGCGGTGCCGGCGCCGGGCACCAGAAGCGCCGTAGCGCCCGCGATGAACCCCATCAGCACCGGGTACTCAAAGAGACTCCCCTGGGTGATAAAGGGGAAGACGCCATCGCCGAGGCCGCGGTTGCGGAACAGTTCGGGAAAGTCCGAGTAGCACGTTGCGTAGAACTGTCCGGGCGTTTCCCAGCCGTGGGTCCGGCAGAAGTTCTTCAGCAGAATTCCGGCCAGCGCGGCGAGGACGGTGAGGATCACCAGAACCCGCTCCACCGTGAAGAATCCTGGCGACACGATCCCGGGTGCCGTCCGATTGCCCAAGGGGCCGCCCACCAGTTCCGTGAAGTTTCTCAGAAACGGGTCGCTGCGGCTCGGGATGACCAGTCGGGCCCGTTTGGGGTGTTCCGGCGGCTTTGTCTCCTGCATGACCTTGAGCTTACCGGGGGCGATTGCCGCCTGCCGCGCTCTGGCGTGACGGGCACGCCGAATCGCCGGCCAAGCCACGGCTGCGGTGCCTCAAGAGAGACGGCGGCGGTGCTTAAATGAGGGAGCCCGTGCGTCGCCGCACGGGCTCCCAGCGGATCGGTTGCCATCTGGATCATGAGGTCCTCCTTCGCTGCGGACGGTCCGGCCGGTATCGGAGTTCATCCCTGCCGGGACGGCGGCGGAAGCGTCCGGTGTTCAGCGAAAAAGTCCGGCCTGACGCATGGCGAGGAAGGCGTCGTCACGTTTCTGGTCCAGCAGTTGGCCGTTGAAGCGCGTTGACTCCTTGAGTTCCGGCTTCCTGGCCCGGAACAGGACCGTGTAGAGCTTGTTCATCATGGTTGTCACCTCCTTCCGGCGGCTTGATCGGGAACTTGACCCCGGCGCCAGCGGGGCGGGCAGTGCGGTGTACCGGGCCGGGTTGGTGGTTGTAGTCGTCACGGGGACCTTTCGCGGGTGGAGATTCGTTGGGGATTACGGTCGAGTCGGGGACTAACAGGAATGCCCAGTACAGGAATGCGCAGTACAGGAATGCACAGTGAAACGCGCGTGCGCTTTTTGGGCACAACAAATAGCGCCATGAGGACAGGGATTCGAATAGGCAATCCGGGCGCGACAATTAGTCGCGCAATTCTCCGACCTTGATTAAGTCGGAGGATTCCGAATACAGAGAAATATCAGATGGGAATTGGCCCCTGAACGCGGTAGCGTCGCAGACCCCAACAAGAAGCTGGGTTCCGAACTATGGGGAGACTGCGCAGCCGCGGGTTCCGCCTGTTCAAGCTGCCGCTACGAGGCTTCCACTCGGGGAAGCCTCCGCCGCGGGTCCCGGGCTGCATGGCCTGGGACGGGGGCGTTTAGGAAACGGTCAGTCCGACATGGGGGCGCGGCTTAGCGAACGAGGCCGGGGTGACGGTATTGGAGTACATCCATCCGCTAGTCAAAGTAATCTTCATTTTCCCAACCCCCTTTTCTGTTCTGCCGTGGCTCCGGCTGACTGGCCGGGCAACGCGCGCCCTGACCCCGGCGAGTCGCCTTGGGGTCAGAAATAAAAATACACTACGAATGCGGCAGCTGACTACCTAATTCATAAAGTTTTTTAATCTTTGTTTGGAAAACCGGTTTTAGAGTCCCCAGCGCACCACGGCGGGCGTCTTCTTGTCCCATCCCAGCGTGCACACTTTGGCCGTCCCCAGCACGAAATGCCGGCCCTCGTGCGGGTCGAGTCCAAGCCACCGGGCGGTGAGAATTCGGGAGAAATGTCCGTGCGCGACGATCAGCACGTTGTCCAGGCCAGATTCCAGCACCCGCGCTACGATTTTGTCGGCCCGCGCGGCGACGTCGTCGAGCGCTTCCCCGTTCGGGACGCCGTGCGTCCAGATCAGGTATTCGGGGTTGTCCTTGCGGATGAGGTCTGAGCTGATGCCCTCGTAGTCGCCGTAGTCCCATTCCACCGCCAACGGCTCCAGCTGGGCGTCGGGGTATCCGGCGAGCTCGGCGGTCCGGCGGGCGCGGCGCAGCGGCGAGGTCAGCACGAGGTCAAAGTCGACCGTCTCGAGCACCTTGCGGGCCTCGACGGCCTGTTGCTCGCCTTCCACTGTGAGTGGCATATCGGTGAGCCCCGTGTACTGCCCGCTCTTGGACCATTCGGTTTCACCGTGACGCAGGATCCACAGTTGCGGGCGCGGAGCATTGGACGGTGCAATCACTTAGGACTCCTCAGTGGGGGAAGGATCGGCGCCGGCGGGCGCCGCCTCGGGCTGGGCCGCCCACCAATCCCGCAACCGGGATTCGGCGACGGCGGGATCGAGCGGGCCGTGTTCCATGCGTTCTTCCAGCAGAAATTTGTAGGCGCGGCCCACAACCGGGCCGGGCTTGAGCCCCAGCAGGGCCATGATCGCACCACCGTCCAGGTCCGGGCGGACTGCCTCGAGGGATTCCCGTTCCCGCAGCGCCGCAATCCGGTCCTCGAGGTCGTCGTAGGCGAAGGACAGCCGGTCCGCCTTGCGCTGGTTCCGGGTGGTGACGTCGGAACGGGTGAGCCGGTGCAGGCGCTCCAGGAGGGGCCCGGCGTCCGTGACGTAGCGGCGGACGGCGGAATCGCTCCAGCCGGCCTCGCCGTAGCCGTAGAAGCGCATGTGCAACTCCACGAGCCTGGCCACGGCCTTGATGGTGTCGTTGTCAAAGCGGAGCGCTTTCATGCGCTTGGCGGTCAGCTTGGCGCCCACCATGTCGTGGTGCCGGAAGCTCACCGCGCCGCCCGGTTCAAACCGGCGCGTAGCCGGCTTGCCGACGTCGTGCATCAGCGCCGCGAACCGCAGCACGAAGTCCGGTCCTGGCACCGGTCCGTCCGACGCCGTTTCCAGGGCGGCGGCCTGTTCCAGGACCTGTAGCGAATGCTGGTAGACGTCCTTGTGGCGGTGGTGTTCATCGGATTCGAGGCGCAGGGCCGAGACTTCGGGCAGCACGAGGTCCGCGAGCCCGGTGTCCACCAGCAGGTCCACGCCGGCCCGGGGATGCGCGGCGCTGATGAGCTTGACCAGTTCATCGCGCACACGCTCGGCCGAAATAATGCTGATCCGTTCCGCCATCCGCACCATCGCCTCGCGGACGTCGGGGTGCAGCGCCACCCCGAGCTGGGCCGCGAACCTCGCGGCGCGCATCATGCGCAGGGGGTCGTCGGAAAAGGACGTTTCCGGCGGTCCCGGCGTGTTGAGGATGGAGGCGTGCAGGTCGCGGACGCCGCCGAAGGGGTCGACGAGCTCCAGCGCGGGCAGCCGCAGGGCCATGGCGTTGATGGTGAAGTCCCGCCGCAGCAGATCATCCGTCAGTGATGTTCCAAACGCCACCACCGGCTTGCGGGATTCCGGATCGTAGGCGTCGGCCCGGTAGGTGGTGATTTCGATCTGGAAGTCGGCCTTGCGCATTCCGATGGTGCCGAACGCACGGCCGATCTCCCAGTAGTTGTCCGCCCACTTCTTGATCAGGGCGACCGTCTGGTCCGGCGTGGCGTCCGTGGTGAAGTCGAGGTCGGGGGAGGCGCGGCCAAGAAACAGGTCACGGACCGGGCCGCCGACGAGCGAGAGTTCGTGGCCGGCGTCGACGAAGCGCTGCCCAAGCTCCAGAACCACCGGGTCCACCTGGAAGGAGACGGTGTGGGAGTCAATCTTGTGATGTGCGTGCGCCATAGTTACTTAAGCTTGTCAGAAAACCGCGCCAGCACCACACCGTAACCCTTGGGGATCCGGCAGGTTCGTCACGATTGCGAGCAAACCGGCGCGAGCCCACTTTCCCGGCTGTCCACTTTCCGGCCATGTTTAGGTCATCAACAGCGGGCAAGAGTCGTTAGAGTGGACCTCATGGCCCATCCCGTACCGAGCGCTCCCGGCAGGAGGACAAACGCACCGTTGCCGTCGGCAATAGGTGCCAACGTCGCGCCTGTCCAGCACACGGGCCAGGCCTCGCTGCCCACCGTGGAGGAAATCTCCGCCGGTGGCGTCGTCGTGGACATGTCCGACGCCGAACTGCGGGTTGCGATCATCGCGCGCCTGAACCGCGGGGGCCGGCTCGAATGGTGCCTGCCGAAGGGACACCCCGAGGGCAAGGAAAGCAACGAGGAAGCGGCCGTCCGCGAGATCGCCGAGGAAACCGGGATCGAAGGGAAGATCCTCGCACCGCTGGGGAGCATCGACTACTGGTTCACCGTGAGCGGGCACCGCGTCCATAAGACCGTGCACCACTACCTCCTGCGTGCCACCGGCGGGGAACTCACCATCGAAAACGATCCGGACAAAGAAGCCGTCGACGTCGCGTGGGTTCCCATCCAGGAGCTGGCGCGCAAGCTGTCCTTTCCGAATGAACGCCGCATCGCGGATCTGGCCAAGGAAGTCCTTCCGGAAGTGCATTAGCGGTGTCGAACCTCACCGCGGCGGCCGGTCACGGCCGCGGATAGCGACTAATGCCCCGCCCGGGTGAGACGATGAAGACGATGTCATCAGCCAAACCCGCCCCCGTTCCCTCCGGCTCCGCCGATTCCAAAGCTGTCCAGTCCGGAGAAGCCCGTTCCAGCGCCGTCATGGCCGCCGGAACCCTCGTTTCGCGTTTCCTGGGCTTCGCCAAGACCTGGATGCTGGCGGCCGCCCTGGGCCTGGGCTCCACCGTCAACGACACCTTCATCAACGCCAACAACCTCCCCAACCTGATCTTCCTTCTGGTGGCCGGCGGGGTGTTCAATGCTGTCCTGGTGCCACAGATCATCAAGGCCAGCAAGTCCCCGGACAAGGGAGCGGACTACATCAGCAGGCTGCTGACGCTGGCCGTCCTGGTGCTGCTCGTGCTCACGCTGCTGGTGACGCTGCTGGCGCCGTCGGTCATTCAACTGACCACGCAGGGCTATTCGCCGCAGCAGAAGGCCCTCGCGGTCTCGTTCGCGTTCTGGTGCCTTCCGCAGATCTTCTTCTACGGCCTGTACGCCCTGCTGACCCAGGTCCTCAATGCCCACGGGGCCTTCGGGCCCGCGATGTGGGCGCCGATCATCAACAACATCGTGGCGATCGCCGGGCTGGGCATGTTCATCGCCATCATGGGCGCCAACGCCGCCAACCCGCACACCATCGACAACTGGGGATCGTTCCAGACCATCCTCGTGGCCGGGTTCTCCACAATCGGGGTCGTCGCCCAGACCGCCATTCTTCTCATTCCCGTCTTCAGGCTGCGGCTGGGGCTGCGCCCGCGCTTCGGCTGGCGCGGGGTCGGGTTGGGCCACGCCGCGAAACTGAGCGTCTGGACGCTGGCGACGGCCGCCGTCGGGCAGCTGGCATTCCTCTACGTCATGCGGATCGCCACGATCCCGGGCACGGAACGGCTGCGCCTTCAACAAGCAGGCGACCCCGCGGCGGCCAGCATTCCCGGCAACGCGGTGCTGGAGGTGGCCAGCCAGCTGTACCTGCTGCCCCACTCCATCATTGCCCTGTCCCTGGCCACCGTGCTGTTCAACCGGATGACCCGGGCGTCTCAGGACGGTGACCGGGCAGCGCTGCGCAGTGCACTCTCCCATGGGCTGCGGACTATGGCCGTGGCAACCGTCTTCGGCGCGCTGGCGCTCTTCGCGCTGGCCGGACCGCTGGGCATGTTCTTCTCCGGCAATGTGCGCCAGGACGGGGTCATGCTGGCCCAAACCCTCACGATCCTGGCCCTCAGCACCCCCTTCATGAGCGCCAACTTCATGATGTCCCGGGTGTTCTACGCCAACGAGGACGCCCGCACGCCGTTCTTCATCCAGTTGGTCCTGGCTATGGTCAACGTGGCGGCCGCGTTCGCGATCCAGTTCCTGCCGTTCGATCACATCATCTTCGCCATCGCCATCCTGTACACCGGCGGCAATATCCTGTCCGTGATCGTCAGCGCGATCTTCCTGCGCCGGCTCCTGGGCCATCTGGACGGGCCCCGCATCGCCAGCTCCTACATCCGCATGGGGTACGCCGCCCTGGGCTCCGCCCTGGCCGGAGCCGTGGCGTTGTGGCTGCTGGGCAGTTACAGCCCGGACGGCTTCGCCTGGAGCGACCGGATTGCCGCTCTGGTGACGATTGTCGTCGTCGGCCCGGTCATGCTGGCCGCGTACTTCCTGCTGCTGAAGCTCTTCCGGGTAACCGAACTTGAGGACCTCCTGCAGCCGCTGCTGGGGCGGCTGCGGCGCCGCCGCGCCGCAGAGCCGGGCACCGAGGCGGGCTCCGAGGCGCTGGCCGAAGGCACAACGGAGGTGCGCCGGGCCCCGGAGCGGGCCACCATCTCCGTGGACACCGGGCTGATCCCGAGGATTTCCGGCGAGTTCGACGCCGCGTCCTTCCGGGCCGGTCCCGACATCCGGGAGGAAGACTCGTTCCCCTACGGCCGGCCGGCCGGACCGGAGGGCGGCTACCTGCCGGCCGAGGATCTCCCCAGCACCGCGCTGGGCGGCTTGGGCCGGGGCGATGTTCCGTTGCCGGGCCGCCGGACGTATCAGGGCCCCGCAGGGCACAATCCCTATTTCCCGTTTAGCCGCAAAAAGAAAAAATGAGCCCGGCTCCGTCGTAAACAGCCGCGCTCACGCGGCGCGGACGGAGCATCGGCTAGGATCGAAGACTAACAAGGGGAGTTGCGGACCAGTGGTCAACCGGCTTACCGGAGGACACACGGTTGCTCGCGGAGTGACCACGTCGGCAGATCCCGGACAGTCTAGGAGGAGCCCGTGTCCCACCCGATCGATGTCGGATCAGTACTCGGTGGCCGCTACAAGGTCACTGCCACCGTACTGACCTCACATGACCAGGATCTGGTGCTGGACGGTGTGGACCAAGTGCTCAACCGTCCCGTTAGCATCCTCGTCGCCGGGCCGGGCAACGCCGATCAGGTGGCCCAGAGCGCCCGCGAAGTGGCTACCGGCGAGCGGCCAGGCAGCGTGCAGATTCTTGACCTCGGCGTCAGCGATTCCACCACCTACCTGATCACCAATCACACGTCGGCGGCGGACCTGCTCGATCTGGTGGTGTCCTCCAACCCGCCGTATATCGAACCCTTCTTCACGGACACCTTGGGCAGCGAGATCTTCGGGCAGGCCCGCTCCCACGAGCCCGAAACCTACGACGGACTCTACGACGACGAGGAAGTCGACGCCGGGTACATCAATTACGGACAGGCCCAGCAGACCGGCGAGCCGCCGGTGTCCCCGGCGGCACCGTCCGCCGGGGTCCCGTCCCGCCCCACGTCCGCACCCGCTGCCGGCGTTGCTGCCGCAGGTGCCGCGGCAGCCGCTGCCGGCGCCGCCGCCCCCAAGGCTCCCCGAACCGCTCCGCACGCGGCCGCGCGGCAGGAAACCACCGCACCGCAGCCCATCCAGGAGGGCACAGCGCCCCGCCCCGCCGAACCTTCAGCCCAGCAGCCGGCCACTGCCGCAGCGCCCAAGGTCTCGCTGTGGTCCGACGACGACTACAGCGGCGCCGATCAGCGCGGCGGCTCCGGTCGCGAGGACAGCGCAGCCGCGGCCGCGGGATTCACCGCTGCTGGATACGACACCTCGGACCGCGCTCCGGGCAACTTCCCCGCGTCTGCCCGCACAGCGGTGGACGAGGACGAGTACGGCGACGAATACGACGACGACGAGGCGCGCCGGGAGCCCCGTTCCATGCGTTGGCTGGTCGGCGGCCTGCTGGCCGCCGTTCTGGTGGTCGGCCTGGTCTTCGCGGTCACCAACCTTGGCAGCCTCTTCAAGAGCAGCCCCAAGACAACCGCGGTCTCAACTCCGTCCGCCAGCGCACCGGCTCAGACCGGGCAACCGTCAGCGACCTCGACAGCCAGCAAGGCCCCGGCGGCAGTTCCGCCCGCCATCGAAGGCGTGACGCGGCTTGGCAACTTCGATTTCGCTGGAAACTACGACTCCGACCTCGTCAAGACCTTTGACGGGAACGGCGCGAGCTACTGGTCCGACATGGAATTCGCCACGGAGGACTGGGGCGGCCTGGCCTCCGAGGTTCCCCTCGTCGTCAAACTGAAGAGTCCCTCCAAGGTCTCCTCCGTCACTCTGAGCCAGCTCGGCGCCTCCGGTGGCAGCATCAGCGTCTTCACCAACGACCAGCCCTCCCTGGACGGCGCGAAGCTCGTAGGCAGCAACAGCTTCACCTCCCCGGACCTGACCATGCCGTTGTCTGCCCCGGTCACGGCGCAGTACGTGATCGTGTCCATCAAGACGTTGCCGAAGCTGGCCGCGCCCAAGACCCGCTACGGGTACGGCCTGCGCCTGGCCGAGATCAAGGTTCAATAGACAGCCCATTGCAGTAGCGGGCCCAGTTTCAGGTGCGGGCCCGGTGCAGGAGCGGGCCTGGAGTTCCAGGCTTCCTCCGGCTTCGGCTCCGGCAAACCGGTACCCTGAGTAGTGGCGTCGCTCCGTGGCGCCATTCGGCCGGAATATTCAGTGCCCGGCAATAGTTGTGCCATGTGGCCGGCCATCGAAGCGGGCGCATCGACAAAGGAAGAGGTTCACCGTTCAGTGAGCAACGCAGAAAACACTGCCTCCGAAGTACGTGATGTCATCATCGTCGGCTCCGGCCCGGCGGGCTACACCGCAGCGGTGTACACAGCGCGCGCGAACCTGAAGCCGCTGCTCCTGGCCGGCTCGGTCACCGCCGGCGGCGAACTCATGAACACCACGGATGTGGAGAACTACCCCGGCTTCCCCGACGGCATCATGGGTCCGGACCTCATGGAGAATTTCGAGAAGCAGGCCGCCCGTTTCGGCACGGAAATCCAGTTTGAGGACGTCACTGAGCTGGACCTCGACGGCGCCATCAAGACCGTCAGGATCGGCACGGGGGAGACCTTCCAGGCCCGTTCCATCATTCTTTCAACCGGCTCGGCTTACCGCGAACTAGGGCTGCCGAACGAGAAGCGGCTGTCCGGTCACGGCGTCAGCTGGTGTGCAACCTGCGACGGTTTCTTCTTCAAAGATCAGGACATTGCCGTGATCGGCGGCGGCGACTCCGCCATGGAGGAAGCCCTGTTCCTTACCAAGTTCGCCAAATCCGTCACCGTGGTGCACCGCCGCGATGCCCTCCGCGCCTCGAAGATCATGGCTGACCGCGCCCTGGCTCACGAGAAGATCAGCTTCGTATGGAACACCGGTGTGGAGGATGTTCTTGGGCAGGACAAGGTCACCGGATTGCGGTTGAAGAACCTGGTTGACGGTACGGAAACCGAACTGGCCGTGACCGGAGTGTTCGTTGCAATTGGCAACGACCCCCGCACTGACCTGGTCAAGGGCAAGCTTGAGCTGACCGCGGAGGGAACCATCGCCGTCGACGGCCGCACCTCCAAGACCAGCGTTGCCGGCGTCTTCGCTGCCGGCGATGTCATTGATCCCACCTACCGCCAGGCGATCACTGCCTCGGGTTCCGGCTGTGTAGCGGCCCTCGACGTCGAGCACTTCCTCGCAGATTCCCACGCCTAAACGGCGCGCAGCAACCAACCGAAGAGAGAGACACAGGTTATGAGCAACGCAAAAGACGTAACAGACGCCAGCTTCAGCACCGATGTACTGGCTTCCGACAAGCCGGTCATTGTGGATTTCTGGGCAGAGTGGTGCGGCCCGTGCCGCAAGCTCGGCCCGATTCTCGACGAGATCTCGGTTGAGTACAGCGAAAAGGTCGATGTGGTCAAGGTGAACGTTGACGACAACCCGGCCATCGCAGCCGAGTACGGCATCACGTCGATCCCGGCTGTTTACCTTTTCCAGGGCGGCGAGGTTAAGAGCACCGTCATCGGCGCCCGGCCCAAGCAGTTCTTTGAGAAGGAATTCGCGGACGTGCTGTCCTAGTTCCGGTCTCAGTTCACGGCTGGTCTTCCGCGTAGTTCCAGCGGGCATCGTAAGAATGCCCGGGGAGCTGAGCGCGTAATTCCCGGCTCGCGGTGGTCCCCGCTTACGGCGGGGGCCACTTTTTTGTCGAATTCCTCCAGCCCCGGTATGGGCTGGAGGCTGAGCAAATCCCTCGGTGATCTGCCCCTCGTGCTGATGAATTCCATTTCGGTTGTTTTTTCCAGGATTTTGCTGTGGAAGGGACACCCGGCGTAGTCACCAGTCCTGACGCCTCAAGTGGGGGAGCCGGCCCTGAGAACGCGAAGGATCCGCGCCCGCGATCTCGGCGCCTACATGAGTCCGCGGTTCTCGTTGGCCGATTGCATGTTTCACGTGAAACACGGCAAGCCTGCCTGGGGAGCGTCGCCTTTCCGAATTTCATCATGCGGGATCGGGAAGGCCGAAGTCAACGACTCGATCTCAGCCCAAGCCGACCACACTCCGGCCTGGAGCACGGACGCAACGATGACCGACCACAGTGACTATGACCTAGACCTTATTGTTGTGGGGACCGGCGCAGGCTGGGGGATGTCGTCAGCCCTCAACCCACCGTCCTGAAGCGCGGTAGATCTGCCGCTTGGTCCGGGAGGTCCCGACGACAACACTGTTTCACGTGAAACAGCACGAAGGTTTCAGATGATGCTCAATCGCTCCGTTTAACGCTTAGAGAGTGCACGGACTGGATTCTGCACCCAGCGGACCGGGGGGCACATTGCTGGAAAACAATCGGGAGCAACTCGGGATAGCCCAAGTGAAGTCGCTGCACCCGATAATGGTCTCAGTTGCGCCGCTGTATAAGCGGTTTCGATGACGCCAGACCGTCAAATATCAGAGGCCGGACCGACAGATGGGCTTTACGTACGGGTTCACCCCGCACCCACCCCAATCGATCGGCGGTTCTCCTGCGTGATTTGCAAATACGCGTTCGGTAATCTCCTTCCGGCTAAACCAAGGTTGACACGTGGTCTGATATCCGCCACCTGGACTGGACCGGTGTAGCTCCGTTCTATGTTTCACGTGAAACGTGCTCCTTGGATACCCCAGGAGGGAGCCGGTGTAACTGTCACGGCGGGTCGCCTATGCCTGGCAGCATCGGGTCGATTGGGACCGTACTGCGCCGCTAAGTCGCTCACATCGATGATACTGATGTTTCACGTGAAACAAACCGCCAGGCCGGCGGACAATGACTAAATGATATTTGACTCTTGGATATGCCTAATGCCTTCCAGGCCCTGGCAGATCCCTCCGTCGGATAACGAGATTAGCTCTTGAATCGACCGCCAACTTCTTGCGATTCGGGGACTCCCGGCGTCATGGACCGGACATTGCTTTGCGGTAAGCCCTTACATGCCTTGTAGTCGCGAACGGGCGGTCACGTCAGGAACCCAGAACAACTCATGACGCACCCCAGTCATCATCAACCGATCGCCGGGGTGCTTGGCTGACCGGACGAAGTCAGGACCCTATATCCGCGAAGTCCCATCCTCAAAGCCCACCTCCATGGCGCGCCTGAATGATCCTTGTGCCAAGGTTTCACGTGAAACACACACTGCTCGCAGCTGAAGCCGAGCTTCTAGATGCTCTTTGGAGCACGCGTCTGACGCCATTGTGCTGCGAGGAGCCTGGGAGGAATGGACGGGAAGCCATCAGCAAAGCGTACTCCGCCCCAACCGACAGGCAGCAAGCCGCTCCGACAGCTATCCACAACGTCTCCGATAAGGCCAGCGATTCCGGTGGGGGAGCCCGCCAGCGACTGAACCTGGTGCACCGTCCGCGACACCGCGCTTTCTGGTCTGCACACAGCCGCGCAGCACATGGCAGCCCAGCCCAGCCCAGCCCAGCCCAGCCCTTAGATTATGACCTGACCCGCTTCCCAACCTTCTCGTCGGCACCGCGAACTGAACTCCACTGCACGTAGTGTTGCATCGGCAGGTGTCGTCCCATGAGACAGGGCTACACCGGCCACTAGCCAACCAGCGGCTCCGTCCACAAGCAGAGTTATGCGAGGGCCTTTGTTCGCTGTGGTTCAGCCCCTGAGTCATGGCTGGCGCTATGCGCAGGGTTCCACTCCGCACCGATAGCAAAGATCAGAGTGGAGTGTCACCGCAAGGGCGCACGTAGGGGGCGGCCGCGCAAGCGGAGCCCCACCGGATGGCTTCCTCGACCCAGCACTATCTCCGCCCCTATCAGGAACCCCGAACCAACACAGTGATCAATTCGTCGCACAAGCCGCTCCTCGCATCCGCCCGGACTATCGGCGACTGAACCGAGATGGTGCCGCAGGATCCGCAAGGGCCGGCACCTCCGCTTCCCTTCAATCCCGACGATTCGTGAGCGCATGTCTTCGCGCGGACGACCCCCTTGTACTTCGTCAGTCGCGCAGGGAAGGGCGTGCCGTGCGCTGGCCTCTTCCATCTTCCGCCCTACCGCCAGCGGCGACCCGAGAAACTCTGCTGTTGAAGGGACTCAGTTTTTCTGCCTCGTTGAAGTCCCACCGCCTGTCCTTCCCCATGCCGAACTTCGAGGGATAGACGGCGATCCCGACTTCCCATCGCCAGTGCCCGAAGGCGCTGCCCGGTGCTGACTTGCGGGAAGCGCGAATCGAAAGATTGAGGATTCCTCCCAGGTGGCGCTGTCAGTAGAACACCTGATGGTGTCCGGTTTTGAGTCGGCCGGGCACCTCCAGGCGAGAGTATCGCTGTCCCCGTGGTTGACCGACGAAGTGTTCTCCACAGAAGTTATTCACACCGTTATCCACAGGGCCTGAGAGATTGTTCACACCCTCGTCCGCAAGCCGCGGAACGTGCCTCAAGTGATCAGATGCTGTCGCTCAAGGCGGCTTCACTGGGCCGTTGATGTGCCGGCGGGTGGGCTCGATTTGGTCGGGGGACTTGATCGTCAAAATGCTTCAAAATCCCTGAAAAATTAACCTCTGGGTGGAGATTTAGTACGTACGGTTCAAATCCTCTGGGCTGGATGGTGACGTGCCCGGTGAGGTTTCACGTGAAACCGATTCGAGCAATCCGGGGCAGGCGTACGCTGAGGCTGAACTGCGCCGCGCCACCTCCACTGATCGGGCCGAGCCAGTTTGTGGCGCCCAATAATCCACAAAGTTATCCACAGGGATATCCACCGCGCAATCCACCGGCATGAGAGGAGCCGAGGCCGCCAATGACGCGCCCCGGTTACCCAGGAGCTTGGTTCCGGAGCCCACTAGGTTTCTCTTATACACGCCGGCTTGCCGCGCCTGCCGGCTTATGGCCCCACTCGAATCCGGACTGACCTCAGTGCCCGTCGTGACGGGGCGCTGGACGAGCCAGCGGTCTAGAGACCTCCAAATCAGCTGGACACCAGATGGCCGTCCTTGATCAGCAGGGAGGACGAGCACGGTGAGAAGAGAGTCTGCGGCAATGCCCAACCCCAGCATCTGGATACTCCTGGTTCCCCGTCTGATGTGGTGGACGACCGTCGCGAGTAGGACCTCAACATCGGGACGCTTTCTCCTTCGACTCCGCTTTCGCTCCGTCCACCGGGAGACGGGGGAGCCTCGGCAGCGACTCCGGGCCGAGGACATAGCCCAGCATGACGATGTAAAAGCTGCCCCACCGTGGCCTGCAGAGCTCATCGCAGGGGAGTGAAGCCAAGTGATGAGCCACCCTGCAACCTCGTGTGTGACTCGCCATTGGGTGCGACGCCATGTCACGACGGAACCCCTTCACCGGGCGCACTCATGTAGGCGACGCCAGTTCGAAGACCCAGATCGGGGGCGGTCCTGAACGACGGGCGCCCGCCAAGGATCACGACAAACTCCCTAACCGTCGGTCGTCGGACGGACGCCGGCCGCGGGGGACGGAGGAGACCGCTCCGTCCACCTCAACCACCCATTCGACCAGCATGATCTCGCCGCTTCGATTATCAGATCCCTGCGGAGCCCGTTGCCTGCAGGCAGCGATCGAGGGCCTTGTTGGAACGGGCCGTCCCAGCGGAGACTGAGCTGCCTCGCGTCCGGCCGACCGGCAGAAAGATGATCGCCGGCAATGCGACCACGCGTTTCTGTCCGATGTCCGCAGTCTCGTTGGGTCCTCTCTGCGCCGAGAACGACGAGTCAGAAGTCATTCGGTCATGTACTACACCTTTAGTCGCGCCACAGGGGAGCGAGCGCATCAAGAACTCATTCCCGCCGCGCTCCTCCTGGCGAACGATTCCCGGACAAAGAAGGACGCTCCCTCAACCATCGGTGCACAGCCGCCACGCCCACCAACGGAACGTCTCGCCGAAGACCGAACTCCCTAAGCTTCCCAGTGGAGGCGGCATCTGTACAGCGAACCAATGCTTGGATCGCATCGCTTCAGCAGTCCAATGATTGGATCGCATCGCTTCAGCACTTCCACGCCCGTTCGCCACAACGAATGCCGTCCGTCCATCTTGCCGGACCGTTGCCCGGCTTGCTGAGTTCAAAATAACCCAGCACTTGTCGGATTGTTTCACGTGAAACGACGCTCGCTCCGGCGGTGCACACGCTCCGTTTTCAATTTCCTGGCCCAGGAATCACCAGCGTCGACGGGACGCGGGTCTGCCTTCGTCCACGTGCCTGAGGCCCGGTGCGGCAGGGCGGCCGGCCCCGGGGCGTAGATCTCGTGGCGACGGCGGCAAGCACTCCCAACAGTTGCGCAACGATCATTCAGGACCCGTACCGTAGTTCGGACCCATCAGTTCCGATTTCCGGACTCCCGGGCGGAAATACGACGCCGAGTAACCGCTGCCGGACCTGCATTTTCGAGCTGTACCGGCACCAGCGGAGACGCACGGAGGTGTCTGCGCTCCTTGGAAGACCGCAGGAATACCGAGGCTTTCGGCGGTCCCCACCGGCGATTGGGGGCGCCCCACGAAGGTGAGTAAGCCGCAAATCCGGTTGCCCCGACCGGATAGACTAAGAATTATTCCGGTCTATCCGTTCATTGCCGGATCGGCATTGCCGTGGTTCCTATTCCGCAAAACCGATGGCTGTTGTGCTGGTGTCCATACTCTAGGCTGAACGGGTCCTCCTTCCGCCCATAAGTACAACCGCGAGGCGTACCCGCGCACAGCTCGTGCGGGGTCAATACGGGGCAGGCTTCCAATACGGGACGGGTGCGGGCCCGCGCAGCCCAACGAAGGGCCGACACGTCCAGGGATGCTCCGGCGGCCCTGTGCAGGACTCCCAATGACCACCCAGCGCAGTAGGGATCGAAGGTACCCTGGGGACCCGTTGGGCGTCGAACGGGAGTCCTTACTCCCGTGGGTGTACCGGTGGCCGCTCCTCAGGCCCGGCGTAGAGGCGGGCAAACCATCGCTGGCGGTCGCCCCCGGGTTGCTCGCCGCGGTTCAGCTGCTACATCCACGCTTGTCCCGCCGGGTCCAGTCGACGCACCGCACAGGGTCCCCTCCACGAAGTGCCACGGCCGCCCCGGACAGCCGTTTCCCGACATTGTCAGCAAGTTCCCGACACCCTCAGCAAGCGCAGGCGAACGGAAGAAAGACCCAAGCTCGAGCGGCTGCCGCGCGGGACCACCGCGCAATCACCTCATCGGCGCGGCGAGACCCTTACGTCATGAAAGCCCAGTGACGGCCCCCTGGAGCAGAAGCCGGCGGCCGCGAGCCCGGCCACGTGGCGGGAACGCGGCGTCTACGGAAAGAGGGCCTGTTTCACGTGAAACAGGCCCTCCCGGGAAACATACGAACGACGGGCTTTAGCTGGACGCCCCCGGCGACAAAACGTCCATGATGCGATTCAGGTCCTCGACGCTGGCAAATTCGATACTGACCCGCCCCTTGCGGGCACCGAGCGAGATTTTGACGTTGGTGTCGAGGCGGTCGGACAACGACGACGCCAGGTAGTCCAGCCGCTCGTGGCGCGCACCGGGACGCGGAATGTTGTTCTTGGCCGGGGAGGCCGGGCTCTGGTACAGCGTCACGGCTTCCTCGGTAGCGCGGACGGACATGCCTTCCGAGACAATTTTCTGCGCGAGGCGCTCCATCGCAGCGGCATCCGGAAGGGCCAGAAGGGCGCGCGCATGGCCTGCCGAGATGACATTTGCCGCCACCCGCCGTTGTACCAGCGGGGGAAGCTTCAGCAACCGCAGGGTATTGGACACCTGCGGGCGCGAACGGCCGATCCGGTCCGCAAGCTGCTCGTGCGTGGTTCCGAAATCCTCGAGGAGCTGCTGGTAGGCCGCGGCTTCTTCGAGCGGATTCAGCTGGCTGCGGTGCAGGTTTTCCAGCAGGGCATCGCGCAGGAGGTCGTCGTCGGTGGTGTCGCGGACGATTGCGGGGATGGTTTCCAGGCCTGCGGCCTGCACTGCCCGCCAGCGCCGTTCACCCATGACGAGCTCATACGGTTCGCCACCCTCTTCGGTTGAAGTACGGACCACAATTGGCTGGAGGACACCGATTTCCCTCACCGAGTGGACCAGCTCCGCCATGTCGTCCTCATCGAAGACAGATCGGGGCTGCTTGCGGTTGGGATGAATGTCCGTGACCGAGATTTCCGCAAACCGGACGCCGGGAACCGCCACGAGTTCGACTCCGTCGTCGGCTTCGGGGGCCGAGTCAAAGGTCAGCTGCTCGCCGGCATCCGGTGCGGCCGATTCCGCCGCAGGCGCCGCCTTTGATGCGGACGCCTTCCGGGCAGGCGTCGTCTTAGTCTCAACGACAGCGGCACCGGTATCGGTGGCATCCGCGGTGGCACCAGTACCGGTAGCGTCGGCAGCGACATCATCAGCCGAGCCGCTGGCCTTGGCTACAGCCGACTGTGGACCCTTTGACTGTGCGGCCTTTGACTGTGCGGTCTTTGACTGCGGCACCTCGGCCTGCGGAACAGCGGCGTCCAGGAGCGACTCGGCGTCGGGAGACTTCTTCCGCGCCTCGGGGAAGAAAAGGTCCACGGGCCGGGACGGGGCAGCACCATTTCCGGAGGCGTTAGCCGAGGCGGAACTTGGAATGAGTGCGCCAAGTCCACGGCCGAGGCCGCGTCGCTTATCGCTCATGGATAAATCCCTCCAGTGGAAGAGCCGGGACTCACCTGGCTCTGGCTAGTGCAATTCTTGAAAAGATTCTAACGTTCAGCGATTTCCGCTGCGGCTTCCAGGTAGGACAAGGCACCGCTGGAAGATGGATCGTACGTCATGACGGTCTGCTGGTAGCTGGGCGCTTCTGAAATGCGTACCGATCGCGGAACCACGGCGCCCAGGACCTGCTCGGGGAAATGCTCCCGCACCTCGGCCGCCACCTGCGCGGCGAGGTTGGTGCGGCCGTCGTACATGGTCAGGAGAATTGTCGAAACAACCAGATCGGCGTTCAGATGCTTCTGGATCATCTCGATGTTCTTCAGCAGCTGGCTCAGGCCCTCGAGGGCGTAGTACTCACACTGGATCGGGATCAGAACTTCGCCGGCCGCACAGAAAGCATTGACCGTCAGGAGCCCAAGGCTCGGCGGGCAGTCAATAAAGATGTAGTCGAGGCGCTCCTCGCCGTTCTTGGCGCGCTCCTTGGAGTACACGTCAATGGCCCGGCGCAGCCGCTGTTCGCGGGCCACCAGGCTGACCAGTTCGATCTCAGCGCCGGCCAGGTGGATGGTGGCGGGTGCGCAGATCAGTTTGTCGATGTCCGGGCAGCGGGCAACAACATCCTTTAGCGGCACGTCGTTGATCAGGACGTCGTAGATGCTGTCGACGTCGGCGTGATGCTCAATGCCCAGAGCCGTCGAGGCGTTGCCCTGCGGATCAATGTCAATCACGAGGACGTTCAGGCCGGCGGCCGCCAGTGCAGCGGCGATGTTGACGGTCGTCGTCGTCTTGCCGACGCCGCCCTTTTGGTTGGAAACGGTGAAGATCCGGGTTTTTTCCGGCTTGGGCAGTTCCCGGCCCAGCAGCCGTTCGCGGCGCTTGTTCTCGTGCGCAAGCTCGCGGGCGATGGGGCTGGAGTCGTCAATGGAGTCCAGCACGTTGCCGGTGTGCGGGAGAGAGGTTTCACGTGAAACACCGGCCATTCCGGTGGCCTTTGCAACCGGAGCCGTGTGATTTCCGGAGTAGTCGAAAGCGACGGCAGGTGCCGTAAACGCCCGTGCGGACCCCAGGGACACAAACGGCGGAATCCGTTGTGTGGAGGCTTCGCTACTGCTCACTATGACACGCTCACTCTCATTCGGCTCTTACTGCCGGTTACTAGCCTAACCTCTTCCCCTCAGACTCCCGGGGTACCGGGGCCGGTGCTAGGCAATCTTTTGAGGCTTGTTCACAACGATTCGCACAACGGTGGTGGGTTCCTCGAGCAGGTGTTCACCGACCACCACGACGGACGTCTCAACGCCACCCAATTTTCGGATGACCTTGGCGGCCTTTTCGATTTCCTCGCCGGCGCTGCGTCCCTTGATGGCAACGACCTCGCCCTTGCCTGCCAGGAGCGGAATGGTCAGTCCGGCGAGGTTGGAGAGCGCGGAGACCGCGCGCGCCGTGACGACGTCGGCGCTCACCAGGCCCACCGCAAGTTCGGCACGGGTGCGCATGATCGTGACGTTGTCGAGGCCAAGATCATCCACCACCTCCTGGAGCCAGATTACGCGGCGTTCCAGCGGTTCAATCAGGGTAAGTTCCAGGTCGGGCCGGGCGATGGCCAGGCACAGGCCCGGAAGTCCGGCGCCGCTGCCGACGTCGGCAACGTGGCTTCCGTGTGCAATCTGGCTCTCGATAACGGCGCAGTTGAGCACGTGCCGGCTCCAAAGCCTAGGGACTTCGCGGGGACCGATCAGGCCGCGTTCGGTCCCGGACGTCGCCAGATGTTCGACGTAGCGTTTCGCCAGGTCCAAGCGGTCCCCAAAGATAGCCTCTGCTGCCTTGAGTTCGGGCGCGGTAATTTCAACCATCAAGCTAGTCAACGGTTCAGTCTGCGGAGACTACGATGTGCCGGTCGGCGCCTTCGCCTTCGGACTCGCTCACGAGCCCAAAATCAGCGACGGCGTCGTGGACGATCTTGCGCTCGTAGGCGGTCATAGGAGCCAGGGCGACGGCCTCGCCGGATTCCTTGACCGCGGCGACGGCGTCTTCCGCGATCTTCTGCAGGTCACCGGCACGCTCGGCACGGTAGCCGTTAATGTCCAGCACCAGGCGGGACCGGCTCTCCGTCGCGGACAACACTGCGAGCCGAGTCAGCTCCTGGAGCGCCTCAAGGACTTCGCCGTCACGGCCGACGAGGCTTTCCAGCCCGGCCGATTCTTCTTCGGCCACGATTGAGATGTAGGTGCGTCCGTTGCGGACCTCAATGTCGATGTCGCCGTCGATATCCGCAATGTCCAGCAGTTCCTCGAGGTAGTCTGCAGCAACGTCGCCTTCTTCCTCGAGGCGGTTTGCGGAAACACTCTTGACGGGGCTGGACCCCTCCGGCGCGGCGTCCCGGGAGGACTCCTGGGCGTCGTCCCGGTCAGCGTCCAATTCGGCGGAAATAGCGTGTTCTGTGCTCTCGGCGGACATTACTTCCTCTTCCTGTTTTTACGTTGCGGCTGGACGCGCTGGCTCTTCGCTTCCACGGCGGCGGCGGCAGCGGAGGCTTCTGCCGCCTGGGCATCGACCTTCTTACCGCCCAGGAGGGGCAGGGCGGGCAGGCCCTTGGCTGCCCGGCGCTCGGCGAGAGCCTTGGCCGCCGGTGATCCGGGCGTAGGCATCCGGCGGATCACGAAGAACTGCTGCCCCATGGTCCAGAGGTTGGTGGTGGTCCAGTAAATCAGCACGCCGATGGGGAAGTTGATGCCGCCGACGCCGAAGACGACCGGCAGGATGTAGAGCATCATTTTCTGCTGGCGCATGAACGGGCTGGCCAGGGCCTCTTCGGACATGTTCTTGGCCATGATCTGCTTCTGCGTGATGAACTGCGAGGCCGTCATGGCCAGGATCATCACGATGGACAGGATCCATACGGCAACTTCTCCGCCGGCGGTGCTGCCGTGGAGCAGGGACGCGGACAGCGGAGCCCCGAAGATGGTGGATTCATCAAACTGTTTGACCTGTTCGGCGCTCATGGCACCGATGCCCTGGCCGTTGGTCTTGGCCGAGCTGATGCCCGAGAGCACCTGGAAGAGCGCGAAGAAGAACGGCATCTGGATCAGCATGGGCAGGCAAGCCGAGAACGGGTTGGTGCCGTGCTTCTTGTACAGCGCCATCTGTTCCTGCGCCATGGCCTGGCGGGACAGCTGGTCCGTCTTGCCCTTGTACTTGTCCTGCATCTTCTTCAGGTCCGGCTGCAGCAGCTGCATACCGCGCTGGGCCTTGATCTGCTTGACAAAGACGGGAATCAGGGCGGCGCGGATGACCAGCACCAGCCCGATGATGGACAAGGTCCAGGTCCAGCCGTTGGCCGGCGACATGCCGATGGTGCTCAGCCCGTCATGGAACCCCACCATGATGGCTGATACCAGCCATTTGAACGGGGCCAAGATTGTTCCAAAGATGTCCATACGATTCCCTATTCGTCAGGCCGCAGGGCGGCCTTCTCCATCAGGCTGAGCAGCCAAGTACTTGTCCGGATTGTTCAGCACAACAATTGTGGGGGTATGGCCGGCCGGCCATTCCCGATGCCCGGCGGGGACGTGGTCCACTCCACCGGCATTCCATGGATGGCAGCGCAACAGGCGCCTCACAGCCAGCCAGCTTCCTTTTACGGCACCGTGCACCGTGATCGCCTCAAGGGCATAGGCCGAACAGCTGGGGAAAAAGCGGCACACTTGGCCGTACAGCGGCGAGACCACCTTGCGGTAGGCCATCAGCAGCAGGATGAGGATGTTGCGGGGCAGGGTCCAGAGCGCCGTGCCCAACCGGCGCAGTACCGATCCGCCGGCCGCAACGAACAGGCCGGGGACGACGGCGGCAGTTGAGTTACGCACGCGGGGTCCCTTCCTGTGTTGTCTCGTAAGAACCTGACGAAGCAGCCTTCGGAAGGCGGTTGCCCAGGCGTTTCATGGTTGTTTCCAAAGCCGCGTCATAGTCGGCGAGCAGTTGGTCCCAGCTGGCCCCCGCCGCGGCGGGCAGTGCCCGGACCACGATGGCGAACCCGCTGCCGTATTTCTGCAACGACAATGCGCCGGCTTCTCTCAGTCTCCTCTTAACGAGGTTCCTGACAACAGCGTTCCCGACACTCTTGGAAACGATGAATCCGATCCGGCTTGGTTCATCGGCAGCGAGAGCTGCCGCATATAACACTACGTTCCGGCGTCCATTGCGGACACCGGAACGTACAGTTGTTGAAAAATCGGTTGATGTCCGCAGACGGTTCCTGGTGGCTAGCACCGTTAAACTCGCACAGGGATGTGGACCGACGAGTCAGTTATTTAGGCCGACAGTTCGGTGCGGCCCTTGCCACGACGGGCTGCCAGGATGGCACGGCCGGCACGGGTACGCATACGAAGGCGGAAGCCATGCTTCTTGGCTCGACGGCGGTTATTCGGCTGAAAAGTCCGCTTGCTCACGTTAGTTACTCCAGTGGATCAAAGGTGCGCCCACCCGATCAAGGGGAAGAACTGGCCGACGCTAAGTTTTGTATGTGCCGCTTCCCTCTTAACTCGCACGGCGCGGAGCGTCGGGAGAGATTCAAATGAGGCGAAAAGCGTACACATGGGACTTCACAACGTTAGGGCTTGCCGGCCGCCCGAGTCAAACCGGGGGTCGCCCCGCAACCTTTCCCCAGCTGTGGCTAACCCGCCCGCGAGCCTGTGGATGAGTCAGCTCACAGGCCCCGTTTCAGAACCACAACGGTGTAATTATCCACAGGACTCTACCCAGCTATCTTCTGGCGTTTTCATCCCCTACAGTGTCTCAGTAACCCCTTATCCACGGACTGTGTATAACCCTGTGGATGGACCGGGCCGGCGCGCTGCGCCGGGCCGTGTGGATGCACGTAATGCAGGCCAGCAAGTTTTGAGGAACTGATTGATGACAGTAGACGAAGCCAACCAAGCCAACACTGTCGGAAGTTCCTGGCGGCGAGTTGTGAGCCTTTTGGAGAACGACCACCGTGTATCACCGAGGCAGCGCGGTTTCGTCATCCTCGCTCAGGCACAAGGCCTGATCGGGTCCACCCTGCTGGTGGCCGTTCCCAACGAGCTCACCCGCGAGGTCCTGCAGACCCAGGTCAAGGAAGCCCTCGATGATGCCCTCCGGAGCGTCTTCTCCGACGAGATCCGCTGCGCGATCGACGTCGACACCGACCTGGTGCCGCTGCACACCGAACCCGAGCCCGCCGTCGAGCTTTCCCTCGTCGCCGACCCGACCGTGGAGTCGAAGCCGCAGCCGATGCTGCCAAGCACCTCCCACGAATTCGGCCGGCTCAACCCGAAGTACGTGTTCGACACTTTCGTGATCGGATCCTCCAACCGCTTCGCCCATGCGGCCGCCGTCGCCGTGGCCGAGGCGCCGGCCAAGGCCTACAACCCGCTGTTCATCTACGGCGACTCCGGACTCGGCAAAACCCACCTGCTCCACGCGATCGGCCACTATGCGCGCCGGCTGTACAGCGGGATCAGGGTCCGGTACGTCAACTCCGAAGAATTCACCAACGACTTCATCAACTCCATCCGCGACGATGAAGGCACCAGCTTCAAGACGACCTACCGCAACGTGGACGTGCTGCTCATCGACGACATCCAGTTCCTGGCCGGCAAGGACCGGACGCTGGAGGAGTTCTTCCACACGTTCAACGCCCTGCACAACAACAACAAACAGGTGGTCATCACCTCCGACCAGCCGCCGAAGCTGCTCGCCGGCTTCGAAGACCGGATGAAGTCACGCTTCGAGTGGGGCCTCCTGACCGATATCCAGCCGCCGGAACTGGAAACCCGTATCGCCATCCTCCGGAAGAAGGCCCTCAGCGAAGGCCTCTCCGCCCCGGACGATGCCCTCGAATACATCGCCTCGAAGATTTCCAGCAACATCCGCGAGCTTGAAGGAGCCCTCATCCGGGTCACGGCCTTCGCCAGCCTGAACCGGCAGCCGGTCGATGTGGCCCTGGCCGAGATGGTCCTCAAGGACCTCATCACCGATGACGGCGCCCAGGAAATCACCTCGGCCCAGATCCTCACGCAAACGGCCGACTACTTCAAGCTCAGCATGGAGGAGCTCTGCAGCAAGTCGCGCACCCGCACCCTGGTGACCGCGCGGCAGATTGCGATGTACCTCTGCCGGGAACTCACGGACATGTCCCTGCCCAAGATCGGACAGGAGCTGGGCGGCCGTGACCACACCACCGTGATCCACGCCGACCGCAAGATCCGCGAACTGATGGCCGAGCGCCGGGTCATCTACAACCAGGTGACCGAGCTGACCAACCGGATCAAGCAGCAGCAGCGCAATTCCTGAGCTGATTCCTGTCCTGACCGGACGCGCACTCTTACCTTATTAACAGGGGCCTGTGGACAAACCTGTGGATACTTAAGGGGACAACCGCGGTTAATGGGCTTAAAACCCTTAAGCCGCCTGTGGATCAGCCAAACGACGAAAAATCTTGTCCCCATCCACACCCTGTTTAAAACCTCCGCCGCCCACAGTCCATGAACAGGGCTTAACCGCGGAATCGCGCCGTGAGATCGAGTTATCCACAGTTTCCACAGCAGTTATTAACACTACTAATCCCAAGAAAATGAAATTCCCTCAAATAACAATCTCGTTCCCGACCCCCGCAGCGCCCCGGCCCGTTCCGGACCGGCACAGGAGACCGGCCCGGCGAACAACACTCATGTAAGCCGGGGATGGGAGAATCGCTCACCTTGGGGCTAAGCTGTCTGCAGTGCGTCCGTCCCGGACATCTTTTGTGGTTCCCTAGCGGCCCAGGAAGACCGGGGAAGGCGGACCATTCCCTCGTTGACGGGTTTCGGCAGTCCTGCCGGGATCCGTGGCAACGTGGAAAGTTTTAGCGATTTCAGCACAAACAGCAGCAATGAAAGGCGGCACCCTTCCGTGAAGTTCAGAGTCGAACGGGACGTCCTGGCAGAAGCCGTGACATGGACCGCCCGGTCGTTGTCTCCGCGGCCGCCCGTTCCCGTACTTTCAGGCCTGCTCCTGAAGGCTGAAGCCGGCACTGTCAGCCTCTCGAGCTTTGACTACGAGACCTCAGCAAGGCTCGAGATCCCTGCTGACATCAGTGCGGAAGGAACCATCCTGGTATCCGGACGCCTGCTCGCGGATATTTGCCGCAGCCTGCCCTCCGCCCCCGTCGAGGTTGAAACCGACGGCAACAAAGTGACACTCACGTGCCGCCGAAGCAGCTTCCACCTGGCCACAATGCCCGAGGCCGAATACCCGCCGCTGCCGGCGCTGCCCACAATCAGCGGCACCGTTCCCGGCGACTCGTTCGCCCAGGCCGTCTCCCAGGTGATCATCGCAGCCAGCAAGGACGACACCCTGCCGATCCTGACCGGCGTGCGGATGGAGATCGAGGACGATCTGATCACCCTTCTGGCCACCGACCGCTACCGCCTCGCCATGCGCGAGGTCCCGTGGAAGCCTGCCACTCCCGGCATCTCCACGAGCGCCCTGGTCAAGGCCAAGACACTCAACGAGGTGGCCAAAACACTCGGCAGCAGCGGCGACATCAACATTGCCCTTGCCGATGATGACAGCAGGCTGATCGGTTTCGAGAGCGGCGGCAGGACCACTACCTCCCTCCTGGTGGACGGCGACTACCCGAAGATCCGTTCGCTGTTCCCGGACTCCACACCGATCCACGCCACCGTGCAGACCCAGGAACTGGTCGAGGCCGTGCGCCGTGTCTCGCTCGTTGCGGAACGGAACACCCCCGTCCGGCTCGCCTTCACCCAGGGCCAGTTGCACCTGGATGCCGGCACCGGCGAGGACGCCCAGGCCTCCGAAGAGCTCGAAGCACAGCTGTCCGGCGAGGACATCACCGTGGCCTTCAACCCGCACTACCTGATCGAGGGCCTGAGCGTCATCGAAACCAAGTTCGTGCGCTTCTCCTTCACCACCGCACCGAAACCGGCCATGATCACGGCCCAGCAGGACGCCGAGGGCGAGGACCAGGGCGACTATCGCTACCTGGTCATGCCCGTCCGGCTCCCCAACTAACTCCCAGATACGGCCGTTTTGACCGCTCAAAACGGCCACAAGTGCGAGTCAGTTGGGTGATACCACCCCGAAGTACCCCAGCGCAGAAAAGAGTTCATCCCCGTGCACATCGGACTAATCGGCCTTGGAAAAATGGGCTTCAACATGCGCGAACGCCTGCGCAACGGCGGGATCGAGGTCACCGGCTTTGACCGCAACCCGGAGCTGACCGACGTCACCACCGTGGACGAGTTGATCGCCGTTGTCCCGGCCCCGCGGATCATCTGGGTCATGGTCCCGTCTGGCGACATCACCGACGCCGTGATCAGCGAACTCGGCACCAAGCTCGACGCCGGCGACCTTGTGATCGACGGCGGCAACTCCCGGTTCACCGAAGACCAGAAGCACGGCGCGGCACTGGCCGAAAAGGGCATCCGCTTTATCGACTGCGGCGTCTCCGGCGGAGTCTGGGGTCTGCAGAACGGCTACGGCCTCATGGCGGGCGGCGATGCCGCGGACATCGAACGGGCTCTGCCGGTCTTCGATGCCCTCCGTCCCGAGGGCGACCGCGCCGACAGCTTCGTGCACGTGGGCGGCGCCGGCGCCGGCCATTACGCCAAAATGGTCCACAACGGGATCGAATATGGCCTGATGCAGGCCTATGCGGAAGGCTACGAACTTCTGGCCGCCAAGGACATCGTTGCCGACCTGCCCGGAACGTTCCGCGCCTGGCAAAAGGGCACCGTGGTCCGTTCCTGGCTGCTGGACCTCATGGTCAAGGCCCTCGATGAGGACCCCGGACTGGAATCGATCTCCGATTACGTCGAGGATTCGGGCGAAGGCCGCTGGACTGTCGAGGAGGCGATCGCCAACGCGGTGCCCGCCCCGGCCATCACGGCTGCGCTCTTCGCCAGGTTCTCCTCCCGCGAGGACAATTCGCCGACCATGAAGATGGTGTCCGCGTTGCGCCACCAGTTCGGCGGCCACGCGACCCGGCCGGCCAAGTAATCCTGCCCGTGAGGTCCTGAATCCCGCGTGTACCTAGAAAAGCTCTCGCTCACCGATTTCCGCAGCTACGCCCAGGTCGATCTCAGCCTGGAACCCGGGGTCACCGTTTTGGTGGGGTCCAACGGCATCGGTAAGACCAACCTGATGGAAGCGATCGGGTATCTGGCCACGCTGAATTCCCACCGGGTCAGCACGGACGCGCCGCTGCTCCGGTTCGGCACCGACCGGGCGATGATCCGGGCGAAGCTGGTCCGCGGCGAGCAGGCCACGGTGCTGGAACTGGAAATCAACGCGTCCCGGGCGAATCGGGGACGGATCAACCGCAGCAATCCGGTCCGCGCCCGGGATTTGCTGGGCATTTGCCAGACCGTGCTTTTCGCCCCGGAAGACCTGGCGCTGGTCAAGGGCGATCCGTCCAACCGACGCCGGTTCCTGGATGAACTCCTGGTCAGCCTGATGCCGCGCCACGCCGCCACCCGGAGCGACTATGACCGGGTGTTGAAGCAGCGCAATGCGTTGCTCAAATCGGGACGGGCAGGAAAATTCACCGCCGGCCATGAAGCCACGCTGGATGTCTGGGACCAGCACATGGCGCGGGCGGGGGCGGAACTTCTGCACGCCCGCCTGGAGCTGGTAGACCGCCTGCAGCCGCACCTGAAAAATGCCTATGCCCAGCTCACCGACGGTTCCAAGGAAGCGTCCGCGGTCTACCGTTCCACCTTGCAGGACATCCTGGATGACGACGGCGCCGGTGCCGGGACAAGCCCGGAGCCCGGTGCGGATTTCGCTGCGGAGGCACCCAGGGATGACTTGCGCCTGCTCTCCGTCGAGCAGCTCACGGAACGGTACATCCAGGCCTTCGCCGCGTCCCGCCGCAGGGAGCTCGAACGGGGAATCTCATTGGTGGGGCCGCACCGCGATGAGCTTGAGCTGGTGCTTGGATCGGCGCCGGCCAAGGGCTACGCCTCGCACGGGGAAACCTGGTCCATGTGCCTGTCCCTCCGCCTGGCCTCGTACTATGTCATGCTCGACGATGCCCGCACCGGCGGGTCCCCGCCCATCCTGATTCTGGATGACGTTTTTGCCGAGCTGGACGTCCAGCGGCGGCGTAAACTGGCCGCAATAGTATCCGGCGCCGAACAGGTGCTGGTCACCGCCGCCGTCGAGGACGACATCCCGGAGGAGTTGACCGGGCGGCGGGTGAAGGTCATCCCGGGAGGAATCGATGAGCAGGACAATCGATGAATAAGGATACCGACGGCGGCCTGCAGCCGGGCCGCGACCCCGACGACATCGACGCGGCCCAGTCCGCCTTGAACAGGATGCGCGACGCTGCGGCCGCCCGCGGCGAAATCCGGCGGGCGCTTCCGCGCTCCGGTAAGGCGGCCCAGAAACCCGCGCGCAGCGCGCGGGGAACCCGCGGCTTCTCACAATTCCACGGCACCGGCCGGGATCCGATGGGCCTGGGCAAAGTCGTGGGACGCCTCGTGGCCGAACGCGGCTGGAGCTCGCCCGTCGCGGTCGGCTCCGTGATGGCGCAATGGGCCGTCCTCGTCGGGCCCGAAATCTCAGCCCACTGCACCCCGGAGAGCTTCACGGACACCACCTTGCACGTGCGGACCGATTCGACCGCGTGGGCAACGCAGCTGCGGTTGCTGAGCAGCAGCCTCCTGGAAAAGTTCCGCACCGAACTCGGCGACGGAGTTGTCACCAGCATCCAGGTGCTCGGACCCGCCGCACCGAGCTGGCGCAAGGGCCTCCGGACGGTCAACGGCCGCGGGCCCCGTGACACGTACGGATAGGCCGGACGGCCGGCCCGGCCGCCGGATCTGAAGCACTTCTTGCAAAAAACCTTGAAAAATCCGCAAACGGCGTGTAGGGCGCTCGAACGCCCCGGAGCCGTATAGGCACCTTAGGGATGGACCCTGAATGCCTTGCAGGGGGAGCCAGCGGCCTCTCAGCGGCACTTTCCCTCCCGTTTAGGGCTCTGGAATGCGGGTTTGGGCCCTATAGCACGATAGAATCACTGTAGATAACTGGGCGCCGGTGAAACGTCGACTGAGTCCGTTTCCGACGCAATTTCAGCGTGTGGGGTGACGGGACCAGGTCAGCGGAACAGCCGTCGTCGTCAGTGACGTGCCTGTTGGCAGGAGCCCTTTCCCCGGAAAGGGCAACGGCCGGCCTTCAACGAACATAGAGGAGTCGAAAGCGCCTGTGGCTAACGACAATGCAGAGATCCCGGCAGTGGAAGACGTAGCGGAAGCGGTAGTGGGGGAAACGACGGCGGCTGAGACTGCCGTAGCGGCGATGTCCGGGACCGCGACATCGCGTGAATACGGCGCCAGCGACATCACCGTCCTTGAAGGTCTGGAGGCTGTCCGGAAACGCCCCGGCATGTACATCGGTTCCACGGGACCCCGCGGCCTGCACCACCTGGTCTATGAAGTGGTGGACAACTCGGTGGACGAGGCCCTCGCGGGTTACTGCACGCACATCGAAATCGTGCTGCAGGCCGACGGCGGGGTCAAGGTGGTCGACAATGGCCGTGGCATCCCCGTAGACATGCACCCTACCGAGCACAAGCCCACGGTGGAAGTCGTCATGACCATCCTGCACGCCGGCGGCAAGTTCGGCGGCGGCGGATATGCCGTCTCCGGCGGCCTGCACGGCGTCGGCATTTCGGTGGTCAACGCGCTTTCCAGCCGCGTCGACACCGAGGTCCGCCGCCAGGGACACGTCTGGCGGATGTCCTTCGCCGACGGCGGAAAGCCGCAGGGCGGTCTGGTGCAGGGCGAGGAGACCACCGAGACCGGCACCACGCAGACGTTCTACCCCGATGCCACGATCTTCGAGAGCACCGACTTCGACTTCGAAACCCTGCGTGCCCGCTTCCAACAGATGGCGTTCCTGAACAAGGGGCTGCGCATCACCTTGACCGACGAACGCCGCGCTCCGGAGGAACCGTCCGAGGACGACGACCTGGACCTGGATGCTGTCCCCACCGAAGGTGAAGTTGCCGCGGAATTCCACACGGTTGTGTACCAGTACGACGACGGCCTGCTGGACTACGTCAAGCACCTGAACTCCGGCAAGAAGGTTGATGTGGTCCACGAGGACGTCATCGCCTTCGAGACCGAGGACACGGAACGGCACATTGCCCTGGAAATGGCGATGCAGTGGACCAACGCGTACTCCGAGAGCGTCCACACCTACGCCAACACCATCAACACCCACGAGGGTGGCACCCACGAAGAGGGTTTCCGGGCCGCGATGACCTCGCTCATCAACCGCTATGCGCGGGAGAAGAACATCATCAAGGAAAAGGAAGACAACCTCACCGGAGACGACATCCGCGAGGGCCTGACGGCAGTCATTTCCGTGAAGCTCTCCGAGCCGCAGTTCGAGGGCCAGACCAAGACCAAGCTCGGCAACTCCGAGGTCAAGGGCTTTGTCCAACGGGTTGTGACCGACGGTCTGGGCGACTGGCTCGAGCGCAACCCCGGCCCCGCCAGGGACGTTATCCGCAAGGCCATTTCGGCCGCCCAGGCACGCATGGCTGCTCGGAAGGCTCGAGACAATGCCCGCCGCAAGAGCCCGTTGGAATCCTTCGGCATGCCCGGGAAACTCTCCGACTGCTCCTCCAAGAACCCGGAGAAGTGCGAGGTCTACATTGTGGAGGGTGACTCGGCCGGCGGCTCCGCCAAGCGCGGCCGCAACCCGGAGACCCAGGCGATCCTGCCGCTGCGCGGAAAGATCCTGAACGTCGAACGGGCCCGCCTGGACAAGGCGCTGGGCAACGCCGAGGTCCAGTCCATGATCACCGCCTTCGGCACCGGCATCGGCGAGGACTTCGACCTGGCCAAACTGCGCTACCACAAGATCGTGCTCATGGCCGATGCCGACGTCGACGGCCAGCACATCACGACGCTGCTGATGACTCTGCTGTTCCGCTACATGCGCCCGCTGATCGAGAACGGCTTCGTCTACCTGGCACAGCCGCCGCTGTACCGGATCAAGTGGTCGAACGCCCCGCACGACTACGTCTACAGCGACCGTGAGCGCGACGCGAAGCTGGTCTCCGGCCAGGCCGCCGGCCGCCGCATCCCCAAGGACAACGGCATCCAGCGCTACAAGGGCCTCGGCGAAATGGACTACACGGAGCTGTGGGACACCACCATGGACCCGGACCACCGCACCCTGCTGCAAGTCACCATGGACGACGCCCTGGCCGCGGACCAGATCTTCTCCACCCTGATGGGCGAGGACGTGGAATCGCGCCGAAACTTCATTCAGCAGAACGCCAAGGACGTTCGGTTCCTGGACATCTAGCGGCCGTTTGGGCCCTTGATATTCCCGGACTGATATATACCTGAAACGGAAAATATAGAAAATGAGTGACGAAACACCAGAAGTTCCGGCCGGGCCGGCCGATGCCGAGACCCCCATCGAGGGCACTGTCCTTGACACCGATGTGCTGACCGACCGCGTCGAACAGGTCGACCTCCAGACGGAAATGCAGCGCTCCTACCTCGACTACGCCATGGCTGTCATCGTGGGCCGGGCCCTGCCGGACGTCCGCGACGGCCTCAAACCGGTCCACCGCCGGGTGCTCTACGCGATGTTCGACGGCGGCTACCGCCCGGAGCGCTCCTTCAACAAGTGCGCCCGCGTGGTGGGCGAAGTCATGGGCCAGTACCACCCGCACGGCGACACCGCGATCTACGACGCGCTGGTGCGCCTGATCCAGGACTGGACGATGCGTTATCCGCTGGCGCTGGGCCAGGGTAACTTCGGTTCTCCCGGCAACGACGGCGCCGCCGCCCCGCGGTACACGGAAACCAAAATGGCGCCGCTCGCCATGGAGATGGTCCGGGACATCGATGAGGAAACCGTCGACTTCCAGGACAACTACGACGGCAAGAACCAGGAACCGACCATCCTTCCGGCCCGGTTCCCGAACCTGCTGGTGAACGGCTCCTCAGGCATTGCCGTCGGCATGGCCACCAACATCCCGCCGCACAACCTCCGCGAGGTTGCAGACGGTGTGCAGTGGTATTTGGCCAACCCGACCGCCAGCCGCGAGGAGCTGCTCGAGGAGCTGATCCAGCGCATCAAGGGACCGGATTTCCCGACCGGCGCCACCATCCTGGGCCACAAGGGCATCGAGGACGCCTACCGCACGGGCCGTGGCTCGATCACCATGCGTGCCGTGGTTAACGTCGAGGAACTCCAGGGCCGCACCTGCCTGGTGGTCACCGAACTGCCGTACCAGGCCAACCCGGACAACCTGGCCATCAAGATCGCCGAGCTGGTCAAGGACGGCAAGATTTCCGGCATCGCCGACCTCCGGGACGAGACCTCGGGCCGCACCGGCCAGCGCCTGGTCATCGTGCTCAAGCGGGACGCCGTGGCGAAGGTGGTGCTGAATAACCTCTACAAGCACACCCAGCTGCAGGACAACTTCGCGGCCAACATGCTGGCCATTGTCGACGGTGTTCCCCGAACGCTTAGCCTGGACGCGTTCATCCGCCACTGGGTCACGCACCAGATGGACGTCATTGCCCGCCGCACCCGGTACCGGCTGCGCAGGGCGGAGGAAGAAGCGCACATCCTGCGCGCACTCCTCAAGGCGCTGGACGCGCTCGATGAGGTCATCGCCCTGATCCGCGCGTCGACCACTACGGAGGCCGCGCGCCTCGGGCTCATGGAACTGCTCGACATCGACGAGGACCAGGCCAAGGCCATCCTGGACATGCAGCTGCGCCGGCTCGCCGCTCTAGAGCGCCAGAAGATCCAGGACCGCCATTCTGAACTCGAGGCCCTGATCGCCGAGTACAACTCGATCCTGGCCTCCGAGGAACGCCAGCGCCAGATCATCAGCACCGAGCTCGGCGAGATCGTCGCCAAACACGGTGATGACCGCCGCACCAAGGTCCTGCTGGGCTTCGATGGCGACATGTCGATGGAGGACCTGATCCCGGAAGAGGAAATGGTCGTCACCATCACCCGCGGCGGTTATGTCAAGCGCACCCGCAGCGACAACTACCGTTCGCAACAGCGCGGCGGGAAGGGCATCAAGGGCGCGCAGCTGCGCGGCGACGACGTCGTCGAGCACTTCTTCGTCACCACCACCCACCACTGGCTGCTGTTCTTCACCAACCTGGGCCGGGTCTACCGCACGAAGGCGTACGAGCTCGTGGAAGCCGGACGCGACGCCAAGGGCCAGCACGTGGCAAACCTGATGGCGTTCCAGCCGGACGAGCACATCGCCCAGGTGCTGGACCTGCGCGACTACCAGCATGCCCCGTACCTGGTGCTGGCCACCAAGCGCGGTCTGGTCAAAAAGACCCGCCTGGAGGACTACGACACGAACCGGTCCGCCGGCGTGATCGCCATCAACCTGCGCGACGGCGATGAGCTTGTCTCGGCCCAGCTGGTGTCCGAAACCGATGACCTGATGCTGGTCTCACGCAAGGGCCAGTCGATCCGCTTTACTGCCACGGACGAGGCCCTGCGCCCGATGGGCCGGGCAACGTCCGGCGTGACCGGCATGAAGTTCCGCGAGGACGACGAACTGCTGGCGGCCGACGTCGTGCAGGACGGGTCGTTTGTCTTCATTGTCACCGAAGGCGGTTTCGCCAAGCGGACCGCGGTTGAGGAATACCGCCTCCAGGGCCGCGGCGGCCTTGGCATCAAGGTCGGCAAGTACCAGGAAGAACGCGGTCACCTCGTCGGTGCCCTCATCGTCAATGAGGAAGACGAAGTCCTGGTGGTCATGGAAGGCGGCAAGGTGGTGCGTTCCTCGGTGACCGGGGTCCCCGCCAAGGGCCGCGACACCATGGGCGTCATTTTCGCCAAGCCGGACAAGAACGACCGCATCATCGCCGTTGCACGCAACAGCGAACGCGGGCTGGAAGGCGACGACTCGACCGAAGGTGAAGATACAGGGCAGAGCACAGATGAGCTTGCCGGCGAGAATGTCGGTGAAGGCGTTGAAAATCGGGCTTCCTCGCCGGATGACGTAACGTTGGCTGAAGATCGCGGACTGCAAGAGACGTCCGCAGCGGCAGAATCAGTACCGGCCCCGGAGTCAGATGAGTCATCAGGCAATGCCGAGCTGGACGAAGACAACACCGGAGGTAACGAGTGAGTAATTCCGACTCATATCCCAAGCCGAGCAGCGGCGTGCCGGGCGGAGTGCGGCAACCCGCCGCCGCGCCTCGCGTGGGCGCGCCCTCGCGTCCGCAGCAGCGCCCCGGCGTGTCGGGTGCAACCGCGGGGCAGGGACAGCGTCCCGCGGCCCCCGGTCAGCGCCCCGCAGTACCGGGTCAGCGCCCCGCCGTGCCGGGACAGCGGCCCGCCCAGGCGGGCGGCCAGAACACCGCCGGACTGATCAAACCAGCGCCCAAGGCCAAGGTCCGCCGGGCCAGGCTGCTGGTCAGCAAGGTGGACCCCTGGTCCGTGCTGAAAATGGCCTTCCTGCTCTCCGTGGCCCTGGGCATCGTCACCGTCGTGGCGGCAATCGTGCTTTGGACTGTCTTGGACCTGACCGGGATCTTTGACCAGGTGGACAGCCTGCTCGGGACCCTGGCGGGTTCCGAAGGCGGCGGGTTTGAGCTGAAGAAGGTGGCATCCCTCGGGCAGGTGGCGTCGTTTGCGACGATCATCGCCGTGATCAACGTAGTGCTGCTGACGGCCTTGTCCATGCTTTCCGCCGTGCTCTACAACATTGCGGCGACCCTCGTGGGCGGCATCGGTGTGACCCTCACGGACGACTAGATTCCGGACTTTTCCCCGGAATTCCGCGGGAAAATGCCTCGATTTGAGATCGGGCCGGGATGTGCTGTACAGTCATATCTCGGCCCGATGAGGCATCGGGGCGTATAGCTCAGGCGGTTAGAGCGCTTCGCTGATAACGAAGAGGTCCCAGGTTCAAGTCCTGGTACGCCCACGGAACCTGTACTGGTTTTGCGGAGGATAGTGAAGGTTCGTCGAGAGACTGGACCGGAACGGAGTGCGCGTGAAGAAGTTGCTGGTTATCGCAGCTACGGTCGCAGGCGTGTTCCTCTACAGGAAAGTGCAGGAATCCGAAGCCCGGAAAGTGATCTGGAGCAATTCAACCGACACGGTTGATTAGCCCGGAACCTTGGGAAGGAAGCCGGAAAACGGCCTCCGTAACTAGGGTATGATTGACGGGTTGCTTCTTATGGGGGCATGGCGCAATTGGTAGCGCACCTGCTTTGCAAGCAGGGGGTTCGGGGTTCGAGTCCCCGTGCCTCCACCATAAGGAAGGCCCCGGAACGCGGAAACGCGGTCCGGGGCCTTTTGCATACCCGGGCAACGGCGGTCCCCTGGCGCCTCACTCCTTCGGTTTGGCGTAGTCGGCCATTCCTTGCCAGTCGATGAACACATAGGGTTCATCGCCGAGTACCCAGGCATCGTGGCCCGGCGGGATAACTCCGAAGTCGCCGGGCCCATATTCGATTTCTTCACCGTCGTCCATGACGACCTTCAACCGGCCGGAAATCGTGTAGCCGGTGTGGCTGGCCATGCAGCTGTCCGTCTTGGCAATCGGCTTGACGTGATCGGACCATTTCCATCCCGGCAGGAAAGTGGCCCGGCCAACCGGACCGGCGTCCAGATTGACGAGGTCCACCTGACCCATGCCGTCGGCGACAGGGCGTGTTTCCTCCGGCTTGTCCAGGCTCTTGCGGATCATTGACGCCATGATGGTCTCCTTCTTCGATGATGGTGAAACCGGAATGTGAGACCGCGATTTAAGACTGGCACCGGGGTCTGCACGGGTCAAGGAGCGGCGACAAGGGGTCTCTGCCGGCGGCCCCAGTAGTGTTGGAGCGTGAACTTTATCCTTGCCGCCGTGGGGGTGCTGGGCGTTGCCTCCTCCGGGCCGCTGATCGCAGCCACGCTGGGCGCCACGTCGGTCAGTGCCCTCGCCATCGCCTTCTGGCGCAATGCGATTGGTTCCGTCGTCATGGCCGGTCCTGTGCTGGTCCGCAGTCCCCGTCAATTCGGAAAGGTGACCGGCGCCGAGTTCCGCTGGTCGCTTGCAGCGGCAGTGGCCCTTGCCTTGCACTTTGCCTGCTTCATTACTTCCCTGCAATTGACTTCGGTCGCGGCCGCGACGGCACTGGTCTGCCTGCAGTCGGGCTGGATCGCACTGTTCCAGCTTTTCCGGGGCGTTAGGCACCGCTGGCCGGTCCTGGTGGGGCTGGGAATCGCGTTCGCGGGGGTTGTGACCATTACCGGCTTCGATATGGGCACCTCGCCCGGGGCTCTCCTGGGTGATCTCCTGGCCGTGGCCGGCGGCGCCCTGGCGGGCATCTACACCCTCGCCGGAGGTAAAGCGCGGCAGAGCATGAGCACGGGGGTCTACACGACGCTCTGCTATGGCATGTGCGCCGCGATTGTGGCGGTTATGGCGCTGATTGCCGGACAGCCGCTGGCGGGGTTCGAGGCCTCCGGGTGGCTGGGAATCCTGGCCATCACCGTGTGTGCGCAGCTCGTGGGGCACACCGCGTTCAACCACCTGCTGGCCACCATGAGCCCGTTGCTCGTGTCCATGATCATCTTGTTGGAGATTCCGGGAGCAGCGCTTCTGGCGGCTGCCTTCCTGGGCGAGACATTGCCGGCCGGGACCTATGCGGGACTGGCGATGATCCTGGTGGGACTCGCCGTCGTCGTCCTGGGGCAGCGCGGTTCACGGTCCGGCAGGCGCGGTGGTGCGGGGCGCGGCGGTGAGGCACCCGGGGCCGAGCGGCTGGCGGAGCTGGGGACGGACTAGGCAGTGCTTGGCAAGGCCCGTGCGGCCGGGATTACTGTCCGCCGCGGCGGGCAGGCTGTGGAGCATTGACCGTGTGAATGGCCCGGAGCAGCTTCGCCGGGAAATAGACGGAAAAAAACACCACCATGGGCGCCTTCAGGGCCATCTTCTTGACGTTGTGCGCCTTGTACGTGCGGTCAAACCGCGTCACGTAGTAGCGGTAATCCCGGGGCGAGTCCTCGAGCCGCCGCGCCGACATGCCCGAGATCATCTGGGGCCAGTACTGGATCCTGAGTTCGTGGTCGGCCAGGTGCAGCGAAAGATCAATGTCCTCGTGCATTTCGTCCCGTTCGTCCCGGCAGGTCTCGGCGCGGATGGTTTCCCAGGCTGAGCGGCGGAGAGCCATGTTGGACCCGAAGAGGAAGTGGTACTGGTGCTTGGCAAGCTTGAGCATCAGCTGACGCATTCTGTCGTCTGCTTTGAGCCCAAACCGGCGCAGCGGCATGTCGTAGTAGACCACCGGACCTGTGGCTGCGTGCACCGATTCCTCCCGGAAGGCCTGCTGGACTTGTTCCACCCAGTCAGGCTCCAGCACGGAGTCGGCATCGATCCGGCCCAGGATATCGCCCGTGGCGTGGTCCAGTCCGAAATTGCGCGTGGGGATGAGCCCCTGGTCGCGGTCCTGGCTGAGCAGGATGATGGGACTCTCCGGATACTCCAGTTGCATCTGCCGCACGATATCCGCCGTGCGGTCACGGGACATATTGTCCACCACAATGATTTCGTGGGCGGGTACCGACTGGTAGACCGCGGCGATCAGACACTGCCGGATCACGCTTTCCTCGTTGTACGCCGGGACCACAATAGACACAGCCGGCGGCGGCGCAGTGGGCAAAGCGTCCTGGGGGGATCTGTGGGGTGACATCACCCACAAATTTAGCATCCGGGCTACCCTCCAATCCGGGGCGGCGCGGCACCGGGGCAGCCGGATGAAACAGTAGCCGGATGAAACAAAGGGAGGGATCCCGCACGGTGGCGGAATCCCTCCCTGGGAGTGGCGCAATGCACCTGCCGGAAGACGGAAGGCGGCTGGCGCCGTGTCCGTACCCCCTGCGAAGGCGGGCGGAGCTACTTGCCCGGCTTGTCGGTGCCGTTGTTCAGGCTTGCTGCGATGTTGCGCACAGCGGTCTTGGCATCGGTGGCGGCCTTGGTGGTGGCCTCCGTGGCGTCGGCGGCGGCGGCCGCAGCAGTGTCCTTTGCATCGTCCGCTGCGGCAGCGGTGGCGTCTGCTGCCTCTGCCGATGCATCCGCCGCAGAATCGGCTGCCGCCACGGCTGCGGACCCGGCCTTATCGGCGGTGTCCTTCAGGGCGTCGCTGACGGTGGTGGCCGCCGTCGGAGCCGGCGTCACCGGCGTCGGGACCTTCCAGGGATCCTCAACCGGCTTGGAAGCCCGCCACGCGGCGACGCCGGCGGCGACTGCGGCAGCGATGATGCCGAAGATCAGAAGCCCGCGGTGCTTGGGCTTCTGCGTCTTGCCGAGTTTCGCGCTTGCCGTCTTGCTGGCGTCGGTGGCTGCTGTCTTGAGGTTCTTGCCCGCAGTCTTAGCGTGCCGCTTGGCAGTCTTTGCCTGGGCCTTCGCCTGTCCCTTGACAGTGTGGACCACACCGGAGTCGACAAGCTTCTGTGCCACAGCGTCCACGTGGGCCGGAGCGTTTTCCAGCGTGCGGTGGACGGCGCTGGAAGCGTAGCCGAGCTGGTCCGAAAGCCTGGGCAGGTATTCGACGACCACCAGGTCGCGGGCGTTGGCGATCACCGGTGCTGCCTTGTCCACGGCTTCGTGCAGGCGCGGAGTGGCGCTGTCCGCGGCATCATGGATTTTCGGCGCAAGCTGGGCCAGACCGTCCTGAAGACGCGGGGTGACCGTAGCAACGCTGCCGGCCAGATTCTGGGCCGCCGACTTGAGCCCCTCCTGGATTTTGGGAGAAGCGGTATCCAGCCCATGCTGCAAACGGGGAACAGCCCAGTTCACGGCCGCCTCAACCCGCGGGGCCGCCCAATCCTTGGCGCTGTCCACTCCCGTGCTGACTGACTGCTCAAGGTCACGGGCAATACGATCCGTTTTCTTCACAACTACCTCCCGATTAATGTGACGGTTCTGCTGTTAGCCTACGTGTCTAGGAACGCACCGGCTATTCTTCGGGCGGAATTCCAGCGGATTTCACCCAGCGCGGAACTGACTGTGCGGCCCTGTGCGTGCGGAGCCGCCGTGGAAGAATAGGCGCTATGACTGCCAACGCAACCGCAAAAGCCACTATCCACACGAGCCTCGGCGACATCGTCGTCAGCCTCTTCGGCAATCACGCGCCGAAGACCGTCGGCAATTTCGTCGGCCTGGCCACCGGTGAGAAGGCCTGGACCCACCCGGAAACGGGCGAGGACAAGACCGGCACGCCGCTCTACAACGGCACCATCTTCCACCGCATCATCAAGGACTTCATGATCCAGGCCGGGGATCCCCTGGGCCGCGGCACCGGTGGGCCGGGCTACAAGTTTGACGATGAAATCCACCCGGAACTGACTTTCAACGAGCCGTACAAGCTGGCCATGGCCAACGCCGGTGTGCAGATGGGCCGCGGCACCAACGGTTCGCAGTTCTTCATCACCACCATCCCCACCGGCTGGCTGCAGGGCAAGCACAGCATCTTCGGCGAGGTCGCCGATGAGGACTCCAAGAAGGTCGTCGACGCGATCGAGGGCGTCCGCACCGGCATGGGTGACCGCCCCGTGGAGGATGTCACCATCAACAGCATTGATATCGAACAGCTCTAACCACCACCATGAGCTACGGAATTCCGGCGGCGGAGCCGTCCGCGGAGATCCCGGTATGCCCCAGGCACCCCGACCGGCCCGCCTACGTGCGCTGCCAGCGGTGCGGGCGCCCGGCATGCCCGGATTGCCAGCGGGCGGCCGCCGTCGGATTCCAGTGCGTTGACTGCGTCAACGAAACCAAACGCACGACGCCGAATGTCAGGACTGTTTACGGCGGAGCCGTTACCGCCGGCAAACCCGTGGCCACATTCGTGATCATCGGGCTCTGCGCCCTTGTCTATGCCCTGCAGTGGATCATTCCCAACGACGGGGTCTACCAGCAGCTGGCCTACGCCCCGGCCTTCACTGCTAGTGAGCCGTGGCGCATGCTCACCTCGGCTTTCCTGCACTCCCAGGGATTCTTTCTCCACATCGTCCTGAACATGTACACTTTGTGGATCTTCGGCCAGATCCTCGAGCCGCTGCTGGGCCACGTCCGCTTCTTGGCCATCTACCTGCTCTCCGCCATCGGCGGATCGGCCGGGTTCCTCCTGCTGACCCCGGTTTATCCCGTGAACGGCCCCGTGGGCCTGGTGGGAGCCTCCGGCGCCATCTTCGGGCTGTTCGGCGCCCTGCTGGTGGTCCAGCGTCAACGCGGCGGGGATGTCCGCCAACTCTTGGTCCTGATCGCCATCAACGGTGTTATCGGGTTCATGGTCCCCCAGATCGCCTGGCAGGCGCACCTCGGCGGCCTGGTCACCGGCATCCTGAGCGCCGCCGTCATTACCTACACGCCCCGCGGTCCCCGGCAGGTCCTGGTCCAGATCGTCGGCCTCGCCGCCGTGCTGACCCTGGTGATCGTCGTGTCCGCGGTCCGGATGGCCGGCGCCGCCGCCTAGCCGAGGCCGCCGCCCTTGCAGGGTGCCTTCTCTTGTCGCGCCTTCTTTGTGCCGCGCCGTCTCGGTTTCCCCCAGCGGGCCACCTCCTGCTGGTGAACCCTGCCGCCCAGCCCTGCCGGGGACGCCGCCGTGCACCTTTCCTTCAGTCCGGATCCGTCCGGGGGTACTTCGACACGGAATCACCCTTTCCAGGCCGCGCATAGCCGGTTCCGGCCCTCGAAGTCGCCCCGGGCGGCGCGCACCGCACTCAGTTGTTGGCACGACCTGGCCGTCGGGCTGCACTCCGCCCTGCACCCCGCCCTGCACCCCGCAGGACTTCAGACCGGAACCGGCAAGGCATCTGCGGTTGCGGACGGAAGTTGTCCACAAGGGTTATACACATTGTTAATAACTTACAACCGTGTAGTTCATGACGGCTATCCCGATCTGGCCGCCCTGGCTGGCGAATTTGCGCCGGTCGGGAGATTTTTCCTCGGCGATCTCCACATCTGTGGATAACTTCTGTGGGTTGTCCTGTTAGTAAGTGGACAACTTCGCCCCGCAATCTGGTCTTCCGCGGTCCGGCACTGCACCCCGGCAGTAACGGCCCCAGAGTGTCCGGCGGGTCCGGGTCTCGGCCTTCGTCGTAGCTGCAGGCTCCAGCCCCCAGCCGCCCCGCCCCCGGCCGCCCCGCCTCCCGCCCCCGGCTTCCAGGCTCCAACCGCCAGCCGGCCTTCGGCCGTGTGCTGTCCACGGGTCGGGCGCTGCGAAGCTCAGCAGGGCTGCCACACCCGTCGGAGTTACCGCGGCGGGTTTCAACAGGGTTATTCACAGTGTTAATAACTTGATGGTCTGAGTAAGGGGGGTGGACCCGCCGCCCGGCGGCGCCATGGTGGGGATTCCGGTTTTGCCGTGCCGGAGGTTATCCCCAGCTGTGGATATCTTGTGGGTAGAACACTGTTACTAAGTGGATAACTTTTCCGGGGCGCCCGGCGGGCCCGGAAACGCTCTAACGGGCCGTGCCGGAACGGGCCGTGAGTCTCCGGAGCGCCGAGTTGCACCGGGCAGCCGGACATTGGAACTTTTCCACAGGCAATTCACACTGTTAATAACTTACAGCTCTGTAATTCACATGCTGACGGGAACGTCCGTATCCCCTGTGCGTGCGACAGGGGCGAACGGAGGGCTCCGCGATGCGTGGAGGTGGGGAAACTTATGAACAATGTGGATAAGTTTCCCCAGACTTGTGCACAGGTGTGGATAAACGAAATCCGCCGCTGTGCGGCGCAACCGGGCACAACGTGAGCCTGCGTGAGACCGCCGCCTCGGGGCGCTGCGCAGGGCCGGAGTGTCAGTGCGGCCAGACCCCGGACGATCCGCGCCGGTGGCTGTCCACCAGATGCGTGTCGACCATCCCGATAGCCTCCATGAGCGCGAACATGGTGGTGGGCCCGACGAAGGCGAATCCCCTCTTGCGCAGGGCCTTGGAAAGGGCGATGGACTCGGCCGAGGTGGTAGGAACCTGATCGATGGAGCTGGGCCGGGGCGTGGTCGCCGGCTGGAACGCCCACACAAAGTCAACCAGGCCGCCGTCGTCCCTCAACGCCAGGGTGGCGCGGGCGTTGGTGATAGTTGCCCGGATCTTGAGCCGGTTCCTGACGATGCCGGCATCCAGCATGAGCCGTTCCACGTCGGCCTCGGTGAAGGTGGCCACGATGTCCGGGTCGAAGTCCCTGAACGCAGCACGGAAAGCGGGCCGCTTGCGCAGAATGGTCGCCCAGGACAGCCCGGCTTGGAAACCCTCGAGGCTGATTCGCTCATAGAGACCGTGCTCATCCCTGACCGGCATGCCCCACTCGGTGTCGTAGTACTGGCGCAGCATAGGGTCCACGGCTGCCCACGCAGGGCGGGCCAGTCCGTCATCGCCAATCGTTGAGCCGCTTACTGCAGGAGTCATTCTGGAGTCCTTTGCTGGGGTTATGCCGCTACCGGCATTATCGGTCACAAGGACCTGGCCGGCCGGCACCGAGCCGCCGGAAGAGCGGAGTTCCGGTTTAACGACGACGGGCCGGCACACTGTGTGTACCGACCCGTCAGGGACTTTCGCCGCGGGGTGCGGTTCAGGAACGCCAGCGCGTGGTCATCAGGAAGCCGATGATAGCGATTCCGAACCCGGCGACGATGTTCCACGAGGCCCACGCCTGGACCGGGTAGGCGCCTTGGGTGATGTAGAAAGTGATGATCCACAGCAGACCAATGATCATGAGTCCGAACATGACAGGCTTGAACCAGACCGGGTTGGGCTTGTAGGCCTCCGCGGCAGACGTCTGCGGGGCCACATGGGCAGTCCTTTTACGCGGCTTCGACTCGGGCACTGATCCTCCTTGGCGGGCTGGAACAACAGCGGCAAGCTGGCTTGATATCCTGCAGGAAGTACGCCGCCGGCGGCAAACACGCTCTTGGTCAAGTTTGAATTCTTTTGCTCGCCCAATTCTAGCTGTACTTCAGGCCACACCGATGACCCCGCAGTCGCGTCCTGGAGAACAGTGCCGCAGGTGGAGCGGGGATCCGGACGCCCGGCCCGTTGGGGCTCAGGATGGTGACGTCGCTGGTGCTGGCAGCCGCAGCACTGGTATTGATGGTTCAGGTCCTTTTTCCCTGGCTGGCGAAATTCACCCAGTTAACAGATTCAACGATTGGCTAAGCAAAGCACCCATGAGCACAACCAAGATCCTGGTCGTCGACAACTACGACAGCTTTGTCTACACCCTGGTGGGCTACCTCCAGGAACTCGGCGCGGAAACCACCGTGGTCCGCAACGACGACGTCACCCTCGCGGAGGCGATCGACATGGCCGAGGCCCGCGACGGCGTCCTGATCTCTCCCGGCCCGGGGAATCCGGCAGAGGCCGGCGTCTGCATTGAGTTGATCAAATGGTGCGGCAGCCACAACAAGCCCATGCTGGGAGTGTGCCTCGGGCACCAAGCGCTGGCTGAGGCCTACGGCGGCACGGTAACGCACGCCCCCGAACTGATGCACGGCAAGACGTCCCTCGTGGAACACCGCGGGACAAGTGTCTTTGCCGGTCTCCCTTCCCCCCTTACGGCCACCCGCTACCATTCCCTGGCAGCTGTCCGCGAAAGCATCCCGGAGGTCCTGGAGATCACCGCGGAAACCGCCACGGGGGTTGTCATGGGTCTGCAGCACCGGACCGCGCCGCTGTGTGGTGTCCAGTTCCATCCGGAATCTGTCCTGACCGAAGGTGGCTACCAGATGCTCGGCAACTGGCTCGAATCACTGGGCATGGCCGGCGCCGCGGAGCGGGCCGCCGACCTCAGCCCGCTCATCAAGCACTGACCCTGGAGCGCTGTCCCGGTACCGACTGACCGGGTTACGGCAACAGGCCTCCCACGGACGCATCCTCCTTGGACGCGGACTTGGTCGGTGACGGCGTGGGAGACGGCGTCGGTGTCGGGGAGGGAGACGGCGCCGGCGCCTTCGCCACGGTCACGGCGATGGTCTTGCCTTGTTCAACAACCGAATCCGCCGCATCGGCCTGGCCGGTCACATTCCCCGGCGAAACCTGGGAATTTTCCACCTCGGTGGCGTTGATTTTCAGGCCCAGCGCTGTCAGTTTCGTCTTCGCCTCCGCAAGGCGCAGCCCGATGAGCTGCGGCACGGTCACCTTGCCGGTGGAGACAACTATTTCGACGCCGTCCGCCACCCCCACAACCTGGCCGGGGGCCGGTTTGGTGGTGATGACGATCCCGACCGGGACCGTGGGGTCGTTGGACATCTTGGTGCTCAGCGAACCCGTCAATCCCTTTTGGTGGAGGAGGTCGCGGGCGGCCGCCTCGGTTCGGCCGGGCAGGTCGGTCGGGATGGTGATGGCGCTGGGTCCGTCGGATATGTTGAGAATGATGTCCGAGTTGACGTTCATGGAGCTGCCCGACGACGGCACCGTGCCGATGGCGGTGCCTTTCGGGATGGTCTCGTGCTGCAGTCGCTCGAGCTGAGGTTTGAAGCCGGCGTTATAGAGCCGCTGCAGGGCCTCCGACTCCGTCAGCGAGGTCACCGTGGGAACGAGGACCTTGGCTGCCTGCGGCGGGGCCTGGTTCATGAGGTTGTAGAGCCACAGACCGCCCCCGGCCAGCACCAGCAACGTGAGGACCACCAACGTCGCGATCCAGGTGCGGCGGCGCGACTTCTGACGCGGTGTTTGCTCGCGTTCGACCGGCAGGGCCAGGGGCAGGCTGCCGGTGTCCGCGGTGCCGTAGAGTTCGGTGCCCGCGGGCTGCAGCACCTGGTCATCCTGGGGCATGTCTTCGGGCGTGTCTTCGGCGGGCCGAAGCCGGCCGCCCGGCGAATCGTCGAGGAATTTCGCCCCGGTCAGCGAGAAGGCTGCCGTGGGCGCCAGGGGGTCGTGCCGGGGAACGGCGTTCGTGGGGTCGGTGGGTGCCTCGCTGGCGGCCGGAGGGGTCACCGGAACGCCGCTGCGTGCGGCCCGCAGGGCGCGGCGGAACGCCGCCGCATCCTGGAAACGGTCCGCGCGGTTCTTCTGCAGGGCCTTCATCAGCACGCTGTCCAGCGCCGACGATACCTCAGGGTTGAGGCTGCTGGCGGGCTCGGGGATTTCCCGGACGTGCTGGTACGCCACAGAGACGGGGCTGTCGCCGATGAACGGCGGCCGGCCGGTGAGCATCTCGTACAGAAGGCATCCTGCGGAATAGAGATCGCTCCGCGCGTCCACGGCCTCGCCCCGGGCCTGTTCCGGGGAGAGATACTGGGCGGTACCGACCACGGCCTGCGTTTGGGTCATGGTGGCCGCAGAGTCCGCAATGGCACGGGCAATCCCGAAGTCCATGACTTTTACGCTGTTTGAATCCGGGCAGAACATCACGTTGGCAGGCTTGATGTCGCGGTGCACGATGCCGGCCTTGTGACTGTAATCGAGCGCGGAAAGCACTCCCAGCGTGAAGTCGATGGCCTGATCGATTGTGACGTCCTTGGCCCTGACCATGTCACGGATCGTCTTGCCGGAGACGAATTCCATCACGATATAGGGCACCCGGACGCTGTCGTGGTGATCACCGGGGACGGCGTGGTCCCCGGTGTCGAAGACCGCCACAATCGAAGGGTGGTTCAGGGCCGCGACAGCCTGGGCTTCGCGCTTGAACCGGGCCTGGAACTGGGGATCCCTCGCCAAATCCGGGCGCAGCAGCTTGACGGCTACGGTGCGTCCCAGCCGGGTATCGACGCCGCGGAAGACGTCCGCCATGCCGCCGCGGCCGATCAGCTCACCCAGCTCATAGCGCCCGCTCAGGACGCGCTGCGTGTTCACGGGGCGATCCTCCCTGTGCGACGGTGTGCGGGGTGTATTGCTCATAGCCGCTTAAGGCCCGGACGTGGTGGGCGTGGGCGTGGGTGTTGTGTCCTTGGCCGCCGCCTTGGCGAGGTGGTAGGTCACCACACTGCCCGCGACGACTTTGCTCCCGGAAGGGGGTTCCGAGCTCACAAAGGTTCCGGGGTCTTCCTTCTGGTCGGTGGGAGCGACGTCCGCCCCCTTGGCCCAGCGCAGTCCGGCGTTTTGGATGGCCTGTTGGACCTCAGACTCGCTGGCGCCTGACGGGATGGACGGCACGGGAACCATGTTCGGTCCCTTGGAGTAGCTGACGGTGATCGTGTCCCCAGGGTGGACCGGACCCGAGGGGTCGATGTTCGTAACGGTGCCCGGTGTAGCGTCATTGACGACCTCGGCGCCCTTGACTTGCAGCCCCTTGCCGATCAGTTCGTTGCGGACCTCGTTGTACGGCCGGCCCAGGTAGGCATCGGGGATCAGGTTGATCGCTGCCGGGGTGGACACTGTCGGTGTCGCCGAACTCGGCGTGGGGGTCGGCGTCTCGGACGGGGTCGCGGAGGCCGAGGGTGTGGGGCTGCTCGGCGTCGCGGGGCTGGATGCGGCACCGGTCGTGGCGGGCGTCTTCGAGGGAAAGAGGTTGCCGGCCTGGGTCAACACCACACCGGCCAGGACGAACACCACGAGCAGGATCAGCGCAATCAGCGGCCACGTCCAGGGGCTGCGTCCGCGGCGCTTCTGCTCTTCGACGGGCTCGTCGTAGTCGTCATCCTCGTCGTCCTGCACCCAGCTCCGCTCGGCCGCCAGGGCGTCGGCGCGGTTGAGCGCGTTGCGGGCCCCGTAACCGCTCGCGGCGGCGGCACCGGCCGCCAGACCTGCTGCGGCGCCCGCGCCAGCGGCGCCGACGACGGGCAGTGCGGAGGTTGCCGATGACGACCTGTCCTCCGCAGCGCTGGAGGCAAGGACGCTGGTGGCTGCCGTGGGGACATCCACCGGGGCCGTGATGGGGCCGGTCGTCGCCTCGAAGAGGAGCATCCCGGGAACCGCCGCTTGGGCCGCGGCGATATCGCCGTTACGGATGGCCTCGGCCGCCTCGGACAGTTTGATGGCGTCCGCCGGGCGGTTCTTTGGATCCTTGGCCAACATGGACATCAGCAGGGCACGGACCGGCCTGGGCAGCGTGTCCGGCAGCGGCGGCGGTGCGTCGTTGACCTGGGCCAGCGCGATGGCGATCTGGGATTCCCCGGAGAATGGCCGGTGGCCCGTAAGGCACTCGTAGCCGATCACGCCAAGGGAGTAGATGTCCGAGGCTCCCGTAGCCGTCTGTCCGGTGGCCTGTTCCGGCGCCAGGTACTGGGCGGTTCCCATCACCTGCCCCGTCTGGGTCAGCGGAACCTGGTCGGCCAGACGCGCGATGCCGAAGTCGGTGACCTTGACGCGGCCGTCCGGGGTGATGAGCAGGTTTCCCGGTTTGATGTCGCGGTGCACGAGGCCCTGCGCGTGGGCGATCGCCAAGGCCCGTGCCGTCTGCGCGATCATTGAGAGGGTGCGGTCCGGGGAGAGCACCTGCTCGTGCTCGATGATGCTGCTCAGCGGCTGGCCGGGAACCAGTTCCATGACAAGGTAGGCCGAACCCTCTTCCTCGCCATAATCGAAGACGTTGGCAATGCCCACGTGGTTCAGGAGGGCCGTGTGGCGGGCTTCGGCGCGGAAGCGCTGCAGGAATCCGGGGTCACCCGTGTATTCCTCCTTGAGCACCTTGATGGCGACAATGCGGCCAAGGACCAGGTCTTTGGCTTTCCAGACTTCTCCCATGCCGCCGATCGCAATACGCGTGGTCAGCTGGAACCTGCCGCCGAGGGTGATTCCTGAAGTAGGCCTCACTTATTCAACACCGCCTCAAAAATCTTCTTCGCGTTCGGACTGGTTAGGTTTGCGCCGGTGATGATGTCTACGTTTTCCATGACGATGGTGACAGCCACCTGCGGATCATTTGCCGGGGCAAACCCGGTAAACCAAGAGTTGTTCAGGCCGTTGCCGAGTTCCGCTGTACCGGTCTTGCCGGCCACCGGGACTCCGGGGACGGCTGCCCGGCTGGCGATGCCGTCATCGACCACGCTGACCATCCACTCGTTGATCTGACGCGCGATCTCCGGGGTGGTGGCGGTGCGCAGCGCCTGTGGTTTCGGCTCGCTGATCGCCCGCAGGTCGGGGGCGCGTACGGCCTTGATCAGGTTCGGCTGCATCTGCACGCCGTCGTTGGCGATCGCGGCCGTCATCGTGTTGATCTGGAGCGGTGTGGCCCGGACGTCCCGCTGGCCGATCGAGGACTGCGCCAGCCCGGCGTCGTCCAAGGGTTCGGTCGGGAAGAAGCTTAGGGCGCTGTCCAGCTTGAGCTGGTCCCCGAAGTCCTGGCCGAAGCCGAATTTTTGCGCCTCGTCGGCGATGGCTTTCTGCTTCAGGTCCACGGCGATGCTGGCGAAAGGTGTGTTGCATGACTGCTGCAGGGCAAACGCGAACGACGCCGTGGTGCGGGTGTAGCAATTGCCGCCCGCGTAGTTGGGGAGCGTGTAGTCGATGCCGGGGAAGTGCATCTCCGCGGGGTTGGGCAGCTCGCTGTCCTTGTTGTACTTGCCCGATTTCAGCGCCGCAGAGGTGTCAATGAGTTTGAACACCGATCCCGGTGCCAGCAGCTCCCCTGTGGGTCCGCTGACGTTCTGGTTCAGATTGATCCCCGGGATCTGGTTCAGCTTGGTGTAGTTGGCCTGTTCGGCCGTCGCATCCTGGGTGGCGATCAGGTTGGGGTCATAGGAAGGCTTCGAGACCATCGCCAAGATGGCACCGGTCTTCGGGTTGGTGACCACGATGTGCCCGCGCTGGCCCTCCGGGATGAGGTCGTAGGCAAGCTTCTGGATCTTGGGATCCAGGGTCAGCTCCACGGATGCGCCCTTGGGCTGATTGCCGAGGAACAACTGGCCCACGCGGTCCAGGAACTGCTGGTCCGAGCTGCCGGCCAGCACGTCGTTCATCGACTTTTCCAGTCCGGTAAGGCCGTAGTTCTTGGAGAAATAACCGGTGACGCCCGCATAGAGCTCGGGCTGGGGGTAGGTCCGCTGGAATTTGCAGCTCTCCGTGCCGGGAACCGACTCCGCCACCGGGGCGCCGGCAACGAGGATTGCGCCGCGGTCGTTGCAGTAGTTCTGCAGGATGGCGCGCCGGTTCCAGGGGTTGGCCTTGAGCTCGTCGGCGCCCACCACCTGCACGTAGCTGAGCGCGCCGAAGATCAGCACGAACATCGCGATGGCGGCGATCCATGAATTGCGAATGGCCTGGTTCACAGCTGTTTCACCGCCTCGGTGGGTGCGTCGGGACTGGTTCGGGGGTCCGGGGCCGGTTTGGCAGGCGTCTCGGCGAGTTTCCTGCCCACACCCGGTTCCTCGCCGGGCGGCAGCGGGGTTGTGTCCACCGGACCGCGTGCGGTGTGCGAAATCATCAGCAACAAGCCCACAATGATCCAGTTCGCCAGGAGTGAGGAGCCGCCGGCGGCGAGGAACGGCGTCGTGAGCCCGGTCAGCGGGATCAGCCGCGTGACGCCGCCGATCACCACAAAGCACTGCAGCGCGATCGCGAAGGAGAGCCCCGTGGCGAGCAGCTTGCCGAACGCGTCGCGGGTGCCCAGCGCGGCGCGGAAGCCGCGGGTAAACAGCAGCAGGTACATCAGGACGATCGCGAAGACGCCGATCAGACCGAGTTCCTCACCGAAGGAGGCGATGATCATGTCACTGTTGGCGAAGGGGACGAGGTTGGGCCGTCCCTGGCCCAGGCCGGTGCCGACGAGGCCGCCGTTGGCCATGCCAAAGAGGCCCTCGACAATTTGGAGGCTGCCGCCGAACTCCCGGCCGTAGACCTCCGGAGTGAAGGCGTTGACCCAGCCGTCGATCCGCAGGGCGACGTGTGAGAACACTTTGGCTGCCGCGAAGCCGCCCACGACCATCAGGACGAGGCCGATGATGACCCAGCTGATGCGGCTCGTGGCGACGTAGATCATGACGAGGAACAGGCCGAAGAACAGGATCGAGGTGCCGAGGTCTCGCTGGAAGACCAGCACCCCGATGCTCACGAGCCAGGCGGTGATCATGGGGCCCATGTCCTTGAACCGCGGGAACTGCACCGGGCCGATCTTGCGGCCAGCCAGCAGGATCAGGTCCCGGTTCGAGGACAGGTACCCGGCAAAGAAGATGGCCAGCGTGATCTTGGCGATTTCGCCCGGCTGGAAGGTCATGGAACCGATCTTGATCCACACGCTCGCACCCAGGACTTCTCCGGCGGAGATACCGGGCACCAGCGGAAGAATGAGGAGCGCGGCGCTGACGGCCAGGGAGATATAGGTGAACCGTCGCAGGATCCGGTGGTCCTTGAGGAACCAGATGACCGCGATGGCGACGGCCATCGCCACCAGGGTCCAGCGCAGCTGATTGTTGCCGGTATCCTCACCCACACGGTCAAGCCTGTGGATCATGGCCAGGCCCAGTCCGTTAAGGGCGACGACGAGCGGAAGTAGTACCGGATCGGCATATTTGGCGCGGATCCGCAGCACCATATGGAAGGCGAGTGCGGCCAGGGCCAGGAGGCCTGATTGGAACCAGAAGTCCGCGTCGAAGGCTTTCTGCCGGTCCACGCCCACAAGGGCCTGGGCGCCGATCCCGACCGCGAGGGCCAGGACCAGGAGGACCAGCTCTATGTTCCGTCTTGGCCTGGGGACGGGGTCGATGGGTGTCATTTGACCCCCTCACAGGTTGTCGTCGGGGTGGGGGAGGGCGATGGCGACGGCGAAGGCTTCGCCGCACCGGGGACCGCCTTGGCAGCGTGGGAGGCCGAGGGGCTGGGGACCGCCTTGGCGCTTTGCGAGGCTGTGGGTCTTGGGGTCGGAGTGGCGTGTGCCGAGGGGGTGACGCCCGCCGTCGCCGAGGGCGACGGGGTGAGGCACTCATCGGCCGGGGCGGTAGTACCGGTACGTTCAAGATTCTTGACGATCCGCTGCGCGTCGTAGAGATCGCGGGCGGGCACTGTCTGAAGCACCCGCTGCTGCGAAAATTCGGGAAGATCGGACATCTTGATATCGGTCACCGTTTCGAGGGTGGAAAGCTGGATGGGCCCGAGGCGCTGGGATACGCCGTTGAAGATGGCCACATGCTGATCGTGTTCGCCTATGTAGTAGCGCGTCTGGGTCCAGGCGTAGCCAAGCCACAGCCCCACCGAGAGCAGCGCGACGATCGCAGCGGCAATGGAGACGGTCAGCCACCGGCGCGGGCGTTTGACGGGCCTGAACTCTTCGGCGTCCTCGCGGGGCTGATCCGACTTGTGTGTGAGGACCGTGGCCGCGCGGCGCGCCACGGTGCGCCCGGCGATCGAGGGAATTGACCCTGATTCCGCTGCCGCTGCGGCGGCTCCGACAAGTTCGTGGGGGCGACTGGAGAGTTCCTCCCGCAGGACTTCGGCCGAGAGATGCTCACCGAGATGCGGGTCGGTAGTGGGCTCCGGCTCTTTGGCCCCCGAGCCCTTGTCCGAAGTCTCGCCGTCGGCCGGGGATCCGGGGGCTGCGGAGCGGTCCTGCCGGCCCGTGGCCCCTGCGGTCTCTGGCTCGTCGGAGGACTTCGCGGCGCCGACGGTGCTGCCGGTCAGCGGTCCGGTGGGCGCGGCGGACGCCGTCGGTCCGGCGGCCGGCATGGCGGGCGCGGGGACGACGTCGACGGCGGCGGTCCGGACGTCGTCGGGCATCTGCTCCCCGATGTCCAACACGACGACCGTCACGTTGTCCGGGGCACCGGCCTCCAGGGTCAGTTCAACAAGCCGATCGGCGCATTCGTTCAAGTCCTTGGTCTCCCGGACCGTGCGCTCCACGACGTGGCCTGCCACGTAGTTCAGGCCGTCCGAGCACAGCAGCCAGCGTTCACCGGCCTGGACCGCCAGCGTATCGAGGTCCAGTTCCGGGCTGGCATCGACGTCCCCCAAAACGCGCATGAGGACGTTCTTGTGCGGGTGTGTTTCCGCTTCTTCGGGGCGCAGCCGGCCTTCATCGATAAGCCGCTGGACAAACGTGTGGTCCACGCTGACCTGTTCGAATTCGCCCTTGCGCAGCCGGTAGGCCCGGGAATCGCCGATGTGCGCGAAATGGAGCTTGCCCTCGGCGAGCAGCAGGGCCGTGACCGTGGTGCCCATTCCGGCAAGCTTGGGATTGATGTGGACAAGCTCGGAAAGCAGCGAGTTTGCCGTCTGGATTTCGTCCGCGAGGACGGTGCCAGCGTCGCCGTCGTACTCATCATGGTCCAGGTGGATCATGTCCAAAACGGTCGCGGCGGAGGCGACATCCCCGCCGGCGTGGCCGCCCATGCCGTCGGCAACGACGGCGAGGTATCGGCCCACATAGGCGGAATCGTCATTCTTGGCGCGTACGCGGCCCACGTCGGAGCGCGCGGCGTAACGCATGATGAGCGGCCGCTTCGGGGCAGTTGGTTTGCCTTCGGCCCTGTCTGCGGGAAGATCCGGGGCAGCCACGGCTACGGCCTCAATTCGATGACCGTCTTGCCGATTCTCACGGGGACGCCCAGCTCCACCGGGAGGGCCCGGGTCAGCTGCTGGTCTGCCAGGTAGGTGCCGTTTGTGGAGCCGAGGTCCTCAATGAACCAACGGCTGCCCTGCGGAAACAGCCGCGCGTGGCGTCCCGAGGCGTAGTCATCCTCGAGGACGAGTGTGGCTTCCTGTGCCCGGCCGAGGAGGATGGGGCTCGCCGCGAGGGAGATCGTGGTGCCTTTGAGCGGACCTTCGGTCACGATCAGTTGGCGGGCCTGCTGTTTGACGGGCGCGGGCGGGGGCTCGGCCAGCGAGGGATTCCTGCGCACCTGGCGTGCCGTGGGCGCACCGGCAGCTGCCTTGCGGCCGATCATCAGATCGCGGCGCATGGCAGAGACGATGCCGAAGATCAGCACCCAGAGGAGGATAAGGAAACCGAAGCGAAGCGCCGTTATGGTCAGTTCGCTCATGCGCGGCCGCCTGGGGTAGCGGGCAGTAGGCGGAAGATAATTTTGGTCCGTCCCATCGTGATCGTGGCGCCGTCGGCAAGTTCCGAACTGCCCACGATCTTTTGGCCGTTGACATAGCTGCCGTTCGTGGAACCGAGATCGATCGCCTGGGCGATGCCCGGCCCCGTCCGGATTTCCAGATGGCGGCGGGAAACACCGGTGTCCTCAATGAGGATGTCCGCTTCCGAGGACCGTCCGAGCACAATCGAGGGCGCGTTCAGCGAATAGCGCTGGCCGTCGATGTCCAGCACGGGCTGCAGCTGTGCCGGCTGGCGTGTGGGAGCTGCCGGCACATTGCTGTGCACACCCGGCGGCGGAACGGAGGGGGCAGAGGCTTTCTCGGTCCGTGAGCTGATGTCGAATTCCCCGGTGCGTCGGTCTTCATCGCGTCGGAAACTTATCCGGACCGGTCCCTGGAGGGTGTAGCCCTGGCTACGCACGTGGTTGATGACAACGTCGCACAGTTCTTCCGCGAGCGGTGTGCCCCATTCCTGGGCGCGCTGGAAGTCGTCGCTGCTCAGGAGCACATCAAAGACGTTGGGGGCGAGGGTGCGCCCCGCGGCGATGGTGATGGCCTTGTTGTCCACCTCGGTGCGGAGGCGGCTTGCGATCTCGACAGGCTCAACCTGGGCGCGAGAACCGGTGGAGAAGACTCCGCGGACGGCCTTTTCGATGCCGCGCTCGACTTTGTCCAGCAATCCCATGGTCCCTCTCCTTTCCTGATGGCTGCAGGGCAGCATTCGTTCCTGGAACTCGGTTTCCAACTTTTGCGAGCCCGCTGTCAGCAGACACTCCTACATCAGATACTACTGGGCGTGTCTGGGAATGGCCTCAACGGACGCCGCCGGTACGCCGTCCAAAAGCGGACCGACCCGGGCCTGACGTGCGGGGACGCCCACGGGCGGGCGTCCCGGCGGGACCTGTGCGGACGGCCGGCAATCGGCGGCGCGGGGCCCGGAAGCCGCTTCAGTCAGGGGGCGTATTGGCTCGATTGGTGTTTTGCCGCAATTGTCCGTTATGCTTGATCTCGCTGCTTTTACGAGGTTGGCGGTCCTGAGAACGGGCCCTTTCCGAGTGGAAGAAGTTGCGCGCGAGTGGCGGAACGGCAGACGCGCTGGCTTCAGGTGCCAGTGTCCGAAAGGGCGTGGGGGTTCAAATCCCCCCTCGCGCACGCAAATGAAAGAACCCCGGTCTTTGGACCGGGGTTCTTTTTTGTCTCCACCCACGCGGATGGGATTCTCGCCCACGCGGAGCGGGCTGGGTCCGCGGCCCGTCGTCAAAGTTCTCGCATAGTAATGGGCATGGCCTACTTAGAGCCGCGTACGCGGAAGAACGGAATGACGGCGTTCTACGTCCGTTGGCGGGACCGGCAGACGGGGGAGCCGCTGTCGCAGAAGTTCGATGACGAGGCGGATGCCCGCTTCCTGTTGACCGTTCTTAAGGCACATGACTCGGACACGGACGCCGCCCACAGGAGCGCAGTCGAGTTCTACGCCGAGACCTTCACCGTGTCGAAGATGGTGAGTGAACACATTGCTTTGCTGACGGGCGTGAACGGTTACACCCTGCGACGGTACAAAGGGAATCTGAAAAACCATCTGACAGAGGGTCTCGGTTCCGCAGACGCACGCCTCGTAGGCTACGCCGAAGTCTCCAGCTGGGTTCAGAAGATGCAGTCAAAGGGTTTGAGTTCGAAGACGATCGCTAACGTCCACGGACTCCTTTCCGCGGCCTTTAATACGATGGTCAAATTGAAGAAACGGCAGGACAACCCCTGCAAGGGGGTCTCGCTGCCCAAGAGTGATGCAATCGAGGAAATCTCGACCTTCCTTACGAAGGATGAGTGGGGCCGACTCAGCCGGCTCATCAACGAACCGCACCGTTCACTTTTCGAATTCCTAGCGATGACTGGGCTCCGGTTTTCAGAGGCGACCGCACTCTACGGGAGGGACTTCTCCATTGATCCGCGAGGCCGGACGACAGTGAAAATCACGCGAGCCTGGACCCACGACGAAAACAATACGCCGTACCTCGGGCCGCCCAAGACGGCCCAGTCCCGGCGAACGGTAGTTGTCGATCGACAGCTCGCCATCAGTATCGGACCGCTGCTGCGCGCATCCGCCAAGTCCGGAGCTCACGTTTTCCTTAACAGAGACGGCGAGAGGATGGACCATCGAGCTGCGTGGCATGCATGGGACCGTGCAGTCATAAAGGCACAAGCGTCGGGACTGGGGAAGCGTCCCAGGATCCATGACCTCCGACATTCCAACGCATCCTGGTTGCTCCAAGCCGGCTTGGACCTCTTCAAACTGCAGAAGCACCTAGGGCACAAGAGCATTAACACAACAATCAACCGATACTCGCATCTGCTTCCGGAAGGCTATGACGATACGGCCACCGCCATGGAGAGGGCCTTCGCAAGCTGAAAAACTGGCGCCAGCACGTCCCCGATAGTTCCATACCGGCCGTCAGCGGAGTCGACGCATAGAAACGGGTATGAACACCAATATCGGTTCCATGACCAAGCGGGTTGCCGGGGCTTTGCCCGGCGTCTCCGTGCCAGAAAACAACCACGAAGCCATCAATGGGGCGTTTGCTTCAGTCCCGGCGCTGCACCCGCCCGTAGGGCGCACCGACCCCAAGGCTGCTCCCCGGATTATGCTCATCCAGCGGTGGGCCCCTGAGGACTTCGGCTCGTCCCTGACCGGTTCAGGGGCCCGTAAGCTCGCCGAGTCCGGGGTCGCCCCGTTGGTCGCAATCGCTCGAGGCTACCGCAGCCTGAACGCGGACAACTACTCCCTGCAGGCCAAAGCCATGGGCGTGCGCGCGACCACAAAGCAGGGGATCCGCCTCAAGGACATGTGCTCGTGGCCCGGCCGCGACGCCCTCCAGATGCCCTGGCACACGCCGACGAGCGTGCAGACCGCGAACGCAGACGGGGCCCCGGCGGTCCCGTTCACGTACGAGATCCGTCCTCAGATGGCCGAGGCGGACAAGAACGGGAGGCTGATCGAGTCCGTGATGCTTGACGCGGCCGCCTCCCCGACGGACGTACACCCGGCCACCCCGCTGAACTGGATCGACACGACCGGGCAAGTGATGCTCGTGGAGGGGCTGATGAACGGGGACGCCGCGTTGACCGCGTACCTCCTCTCAATGGGGGTCTCGCGAGAGGACTTGTCCTACGTCGGGGAGGAAACGGTCGACGTCCTGCGGGCACTGCTGGAAGGTATCCCCGCGGAGCGCCGGGTCCTGATCGTTTCCGTCACCGATCTGCGGAGCTGCCGCGGGGAGGTTGTGAACTTCGGCGAGATCAAGCTGCGCGGCAGGGAGGCATGGATCCTCCTGAGCGCTGATCCGGTGAGCGTACCCGGCCTGCGGGCTGCGGCAACGAAGCTCGCCAGCTCCCTGGCCGAGAAGGGGAAGGTGGCCTCGGTGCGGTATGCCGGGCTGACCGTAACGGATGGGGACGGGGAAACCGGATGGGTGGCCCCGGCCGACTACCTGACCGGACACGGGACGTGGAGCACTCTCGTGGCGGCCTTGACGAATGAGCTGCCCTCGGCCCCGGAAGGCAGCGAAAACGAGTACCACGGCGCCGTCCGTGTCGCTAGGGACGGCTTCTCCGTGGAGGAGTGCTTTGCGATCAAGGACGGACCCGGCGGCAGTGTCGGCTCCTATACCTGGAAGAAGATCGTGGGCCTGGGCGGTCGGATCAAGACCCTGGAGGCCAAACGACAGCCGACCAACGACGAACTGCGCACCGGCACCTTCGACGGGAGTGCCCGTGGTCACGACGCCGCCGACTCCAGGGTGGAGATCGAGGTCTCCTGGGAGACGGACGGCATTGCCCGGACCGCGCTCGTCACGGGGCCGGTAACGATCCTCAGCCACCAGCCTGCCGACTGGGTCTGGCAGAAAGCGAACATCCCCACGAACCTGCTGTGCCACCCGTCGTGGCCGCCGCGCGCCGCCAAGGGCGACGCCTGGCTGGCCGCTCTGAAGGCGAACCGGGTCGCGGAGACCAAGAGCCGCACCAGCTGGGAGCAGATGGGCTGGGTGCCCGTCGAAGGCGGCGACCCGGTCTTCCTCATTGGCGACCAGATGATCGGTGAAGTCGACGATGACACGAGCGTCTGCGGCCTGGATGAACGCGACGTCCCGACGCTGCCGATGTTCGGCGTGGGCGACATGCTCGAAGGCGACTTCGAGGATCCCGAGTACCGGGAGATGGTCCGCAAGGACTTCCGCGACGTCGTCGACGCCTACATCACCTCCGGTGCGTGGACGGACCCGGGTACCGCCGCGCTCGTGCTCGGCGCCGCCCTTCGCCCGGTCCTGCCGCTGCGCCCGCGCGCCACCGTGTACTTGTGGGGTCCCAAGGGGAAAGGTAAGAGTTTTTCTGCCAAGTGCATGATGTACTTCTGGGCGCGCCGCCGCGCGAACTGGCAGGACCAGCTCCCGGGCTCGGCCAAGGACACCGTCGCGTACATCGAGATGTGTGTCTCCCGTACCCCGATCTGGGTGGTCGATGACCTGGCCCCGTCGCCTGTGAAGCGGCAGGCCGAATCAGAGGACGCCAAGCTCGGCGACCTGACCCGGTCGATCTTCAACAACGCCTCCAAGGGCCGCATGAACGCGGACATGTCCAGCCGTAAGGTCTACAAGCCCTTCGCGCAGCTGATCATCACCGCCGAGAACGAATTGACGACCCCGTCGGCCAAGGAGCGCCTCATCCCGGCGTACCTGGGCCACGGACGGCTGTCCAAGTCAAAGGAACCCACAACCCGAATCAACCAGATGTCCAAGGAGGAAGGCACCCAGGCCCGGTTCACCTCCCACCTGCTGCGCTACATCCGGTATCTCGCCATCACCAAACCCGGCGGCTGGGAGACGTTCTACGTGCGGCTGGAGGACATGCGCACCACCGTCCAGGGCTTCGCGGAAACCACGATGGAGGAACGCGGCGCCACCGGCGGCTCACTGGAGCGCGCCACCTCCCTGGCCGCGGACATCCTGGTCGTCTTCGACGTACTGGCCCTGTTCGCCAACGAACTGGATATGGGCCCTGAGTTCGCCGGCATCTTCGCCCTGGAGCGCGGCATCGGCAAGGACCTGGTCGCCCTGGTCTGCGACGCCCACGGCGAAAGCAAGAAGTCCAACCCCGGGATCTCCCTGGTCCGGGCACTCTCGTCCCTGCTCGCTTCGGGTGGCGCCCACCTGATTTCCGGACAGAACCCGACGAAGCCGCCGATCCAGGACGCCGACGAGGACGAGTCCTTCGCTAACCACCAGCTCGGCTGGTCGGTTGGAAACGGATCCGACGGGGCGCTGAAGCCAAACGGTCTCAAGATCGGAACGGTCGTGAGCAAGGGCGGACAGAAGATCATCGTCTTCGACAAGGACACGGCCTTCAACATGGCCGCGGAGGCCTACCCGAAGCTGATCCTGCCTGGTCAAGGCGGTACGTCTGCCTGGGCGTCCGTCTGGGACGAGGGCCTGACGCCTTCCGTCGTGACCCGCAGCGTCGACAAAGGCGGGCCGTCGAACACAGTGCGTGTCGACACTGGGTCCGGCACCGGCGCTCAGCGTCCCCGCGTGGCGGGCGTGCCGATCGCCTTGGACCTGATCCTCGCCGGTGGTATCAAGGACCAGGACGAGGCCTACAGCGCCTCCTAACGGCCCAGAAACCCCGCCACACCCGCGATAGGGTGCGGCGGGGTTTTTCGCGCCCTGGCGGCCCTAATGGAGCCCTTCACGGCTAATGGATCTCTCCGCCGGCCCCGCCGGCACAGCCAACGGGTATCGAGGGGCTCTCCAACGGTCCTGACCACGTTCGTCGGACCTTCGCTGGTCACGATTTTGTCGCGATGTCCCATGTCAGGCGCGGAATTTAGTCCGAAGGAGAGGTCTGTGCCGACCCAACCGACCTGTTTACTACACCCCTATAGGAACCAAAGGCATATAGTGTCTGCCAGCCCAAGAGGCATATGGTGCGGAGAGCCCCTATAGAGAGAGTTAAAAGGTCGGTTAAGTCGGTTTATATATTTATAGGGCCCTGCTTCCCAATGCTGGCGCCGATTTTCATGACCACCGGAGCCGTGGTCACAGGGTGGTCAGCGCCGGTCAGGCAACGGAGAAATCCTGGCAGACGACATTAGAGGGCCTGCCGCGGCATCGGCCCGGGGAGCCGAGCGGGATCGGTGCGTGCGTTACGTCAGTCAGGGCGCCGAACAGCTTCCGGCGTGGCCCACAGCTCGGGATTACACCCGGGAACTGCGTCGTGTCGCGCCATGTTTCTCAACTATCTCCATTGGCCGTTCAGCCGCCGTGATCAGGGTTCAGACAGCAGATGGGCGCTGGAGGGGCTGGATGCACGAGACGCCGACCTGTTGGCACTAACGAGCCAGGATTAGTTCCCGAGGGGAGACGGACTTGGACACGACGGTCACGGCGTTCGGCGCGTTGGTGGCCTTCGGGTTGCGGGATGCTTGCTCGCGTAAGCTTCCGATATGCAATTGAAGGTAGCTCTGGAGCAGCGCATTGCCGTTTTTGGCGAAAGCGGCGGACAGGCTCTCGCGGAAGCAATCGGCGCTGAGGGGAAGTTTTGACGCAGGACTGGAGTGAACGCTTTGACGCGGTTTTTCCTGGCTATTCGCACCTCATGGGTGGCAATGCGGATGAGTTCGACTTTGCAATCGACCGCATAAATCTGATCGGTGGTGAATCGATTCCGTTGCAGCGCGCCGGGGTAACGGCAATTGTCGGGGCCAACAACGCTGGCAAGTCGACGGTTCTTCGCGAAGTTTGGGAGAAGCTCTCGCACCACCCCGGTAATCCCGAGCAGTCGCGCATTGCCGTGGATTCGCTCGAACTGTACGGCCCTGGCAGCCCGGCGGATGTCATTTCGTGGCTTGGTCAGAACTCGAGTTTCGTGGTTCAAGGTACGAACTCCGGCTTTCAGAGACCACAAACAGGTGTCCAGCACCCGGCCCTCCTGGTTCAGAGCTGGCAGACTCCACTCATCGGACTTGGCGTGCTCGCGAGTTCACTTGTCTTCTATGGCAACGCCCAAGGGCGCTTTGGAATCGGTGGCTCCGCCGAGATGCGTGAATCGGTTGGGGATCCACCACAACATCCGGTCCACTATCTACAGGACTCACGGCTGCTCCTCGAGGAAGTGAGCGCCGTTTCTCGCGACGTGTTCGGTCCGCCGTTAACTCTCGACACACTTGGTCGCACCCTTCGCCTCCGCGTCGGCGAGATGGGCATGGAAGCGCCCCGAATTAACGATATTCCCGTCGAGTACCGCGAGCGAATGGCTGACCTGCGGCCGCTAGACGACCAGGGCGATGGCATGCGAAGTTTGATGGGTCAACTACTCCCGATCGTGACCGCCGCGTACAAGGTTGTCATAATCGATGAACCCGAGGCATTTTTGCACCCGCCACAGGCCCACGCTCTCGGTGCGGAACTGGGGCGTTTGGCGGTAAAAACGGACCTCCAAATACTTGTGGCGACACACGACCGAAGCTTCCTGACCGGGCTTCTCGACTCCGGGGTTGACGTTTCGGTTGTCCGACTAACTAGGGGTGACGGGCCGACCAAGGCAAGCCGGCTCGACTCGACCCAACTGAAGTCTCTGTGGACCGACCCGGTGCTGAAGTACACGAATGTGTTGGACGGACTATTCCACCGGCTCGTGGTCGTTGCGGAGGCCGAGGGTGACTGCGCCTACCTCTCAGCTGCCATTGATTGTGACGGGCGCGAGGAGGGCCCCCTGCCCAGGAACGAGATCTTGTTTATCCCCACGGGCGGAAAAGACGGGATGGCCAAAGTATCCGCTGCCCTAAGCGCCGTTGATGTGCCGGTCGTGGCGGCCCCCGACCTCGACATGCTCTCCGATCAAAGGAAGCTTCAAATCCTGGTTAACTCTGTAGGCGGAGTATGGACGGACGAGATGGCAAAACTCTGGAAGCTGGCAACAGTCGACCTGAACGCACCACGGGAACCTGCCAAAGTCGGTCACGTACTAGACGCTATCGTCTCCGCTCTCGAGGGCAAGCGAGAGGCTCAGTTCTCTACAGGCGACAAAGAACTCGTCCTAGCCCAACTCAGAACCCAAGGCTCACCATGGGCGTCCGTTAAGGACCATGGCATGTCGGCATTCAAGGGGTCTGCGCGTAAGGCGGCCAGCACTCTCCTCGGCTTGCTGGACGAGGTCGGTGTTGTCTTAGTCGAGGAGGGGGAGCTCGAGCGTCTTGCGCCTGAGGTTGTGGTACGGAAGGGCCCAGGGTGGTTACAGGCCGCACTGTCGGACGGGGAGCAATACAACAAGGTGACTCAAGCCCACGTCGACCGCATCCTGCACGCTGGGGGGTCGAAACTCGGTCATATACTCAACTCGTCAAAATAATGACATTTTTGAGAAAGGCGCCGCCACGGCCGCGCACCGCCGACTGAATCCGCAGGTGCTCGCGTCGCCGTGACCGTATCTCTCACCCAGACCGGGGCGCTCGTTGCGAGATACCCTACCGAACAAAGCGGCCACTATCGACAGATCACAGAATGTCGCCAAAGAGCCATCGATCCACAAAACAGGCCCCAAAATCCGCGATTCACGGCCCTCGTGGGGCCTTCGTCTGGACGCCAATCTGAAATGATCTCGCTGATCGTGAAGTAAATCGGACAAAGGGCTCGTCGATTCGGACGGGCCCTAGGCCCTCTGTTCTTCTTGCTTGGGGCCTAGGGGCTCGCCATCCTCTCCGTGATCACCAGGAACTTCCGGTTACCAGACGAGGCGTAGTCGTACTGGGAGCTTAGAGTCGCCGGCTCCTCCTGTGCCGGCGCCCAGAGGCCGTCCCTTTGCCAGGTGCGGCCGCACTGGTGCCGGGTGCGGGACTCGCACTGCGGCGCGGTCTGCTGGTGTTCCGATGAGGTGTGTGCGGTCCCCGGTCCTCATCCAGTGCGGTGTCGCGGCCAGGATGGGGGCGTTGTCGACCACGGCCGTCGCGTCGAACGTGTGCCACGGCTCGAACGTATAGTCTGTGAGCATGCGGCGCGTCGTCCATCGTTCCGGCCCGGGTCCTGGGCCGACCATGAAGTCGGCTTCGAGGTGGAAAAACCGTTCAGAGAGTTGGTGCTGGCCAGGGAACCAGTCCTCCCAGCTGGTGACCCCGATGCGTGCGGCCGCGGAGTCGGGCCCTCGACCCGGGAATTCCTTCAGGACTCCGCGGACTGTTTCATAGATCCCTCGACGGGGGTCGTTCCCGCCGCCGAATTTGCGGTCCGGGTGCGGGGCTGCGACGAAGAGAACGGTGAGACCGGAAGTTTCCAGTGACCGCTCCGTCAGGAGCCGCGCCCAACGCCGCACCTTGCTCTCCAGCCCGCGGGACGTTGTCGCTGTTAGCTCGAGCGCGATTCTCATGCCGTCGCTGCGGACGATGGTACCGTCGGCGCGCCGATTGTCCGGCATCTTCACCGTGCGCCCGAGTCCGCTGCCGGCGAGGAGGTCGACCGTCGAGAATTTCTCGCCCAGGATGGCGCCGATCGGAAGGTACTCCGCGACCCGAAGGCAAAGCTCAGCGGCGAGCAGGTTGTGGCGGTCGTACTGGCCGCCAGATGCCCACCCCAATCCGCCGGTGACGGACGCCCACTCCGGCCAAGTTAGTGTGGGCACGATGTGTTTTTCGAACGCGTCAGACCGTGCGGCACGGTACAGATAGTTCCGGTCCGGGTTCGGGATGGCGGCGAGCGGGTTAGGAAACATCCCGATGTCGAGGAGGTCGACAGCGAACGAGGCGGCGATCGTGGACCCGCGCGGGTCTAGGACGTAGCGGGAGCCGGTAAACGCCGCGAGCTGTTCGGCCGATACGGCAGTCCACGAATTGAGGACGCCCCACGTCGCGAGCCGGTCCGCGCGGCGCCGGTTGCTCGTAAGCAGGCGCGTCGCTTCCTTATGATTCGGCAGAAGCTTGGCGTTGACCCTGCCCCATCCGTTGTTCTTGTGCGTTCGGGCGGTACGAATCGAGGCCCATGATGCCTGCGAACCCGGAGCCCAGAGCTGGTCCCAATAGGGATCGAGCCGGTTGTGCATCGCCACTTCCTCGACCGAGCAGGCGGACGGAAGCAGGGAGCTGTGTACGGTCTCCCGGGCCAGCCGGCGGTTGAGGGCGCTCACCATTGTGCGTCTCCGCCGACGCTCAAAGACGCGGCACTGCGGACCGATAGGTGAGGGCAAAGTTGAAGCGCTGGCCCGTGGCTAGTGGGCATGATCGTTGGTTCTCGCCAGGCGAGAACGACAGTTGCGGCCGCGAGCTGGCTGGCACCGTACCGACGCGCGAAGCGCCCTTGAGTTTTCGTCATGCCCGGAACCATGCGCAGATTCTGCGGCCGGGCTGTCCCGGCCGTGAGGCCCGTGATTTGCAGGATTCTCAATCCGGAAGGGCGGTAGCAAATGCGTGTATATCCCCGGTACTGGGTCCCGTTCAAGGGGTGCCGCTTCGGTACCTTCTAGACACCATAACTTCTGGCGTAGGCAGGTGCCGGCAAACCGCTGAGGACCCGGAATTAAGAAAACTTCAACGCTGATCGGGATGCGCATCCAAAGGCGTCGCAGCAGGGGGGGCGGGCGGCCGGACGGGCCCGGTGGCCAAGCTACATCCGGTCCCCTCCGTGCCGTTGCCCGGCGCCGGGGCTGGGACCGCAGCGCTTGGGGCCGCCTTCAAGGTAGGGCGCATCCGCTTGCTCCGGCGAGCACGGCACAACGAGCAAACCCACAGCGGCTGACCGCTACGCCAAACTTTCCGCCCGGCGAACGGGGAGGCCCGACAGGGCCGAGCTCTCTAGATATGGGCTGAGACCAGCTCAGTATTCGAACGCCCGGGGAGCCGTGGCAGCAGTGACAGCCGGCTATCGCCGCCCACCGCTGCGGTGCAGCGGCCCCTGTAGCTGCCGATGGGGTTCGGCTCTGCTTCCAGCCCTGGACGCTGGAGTCCTCCCGCTTAGTCATCGCCCGCTGCGGGGAGAAATCAACAGGGGTCCGCACACATATCAGGGGACACCACGACCAGACAGGGGAATCTGTCATGGATGATCAAACCAGTCACACGGGGGAGGACATCGAGTTCGCTGCCGAAGCCATTAGGAACTGCCCCGTTGGATTTGACGCGGATGCTTTAGAAGGCGTTCTGTTCCTGGCGGCGATCTCGCTTGCCCTGGAAGGTTGCATGCCTTCGGCTGCTGAGCGCGTCGCGCTGAACCAGGACCGGATCATGCATTACCAGGGACTCAGGTGTTGCAACGACCACTAGATGCCAAGCCAGCACGATGGCTCATTTTTCGACCGTCACCGACAGCATTGAGGGCGCACAATTGGAGATCCGGTTGAAGATGAGTCCGCACTCGGTGGAAGCGCCGTCCTCCATTTGTGTATGGACATAGACACGGCCCTAAAAGAACCAGCCCGGTCAGTACCACGGAAGCCGTTTGCTGCACTGTCAGTATTCGCTAGCAAACTGGATCTAATTTGCGGCCGGCAGCACGAGCTCCTGAGTGGCAACAAGCGCGCCGCACCTGACATTCGGAAGGTCTCGTGCTAATGGGTGTCGCCGCCCGCGCCTCTAGTAAAGCGTGAGGGGGCTATAGTGCGTCCCTCATACGTGGGCCCAGATAGTCCCTGACAGTATTAGGGTTTTCCTCCACCGCGATCCAACGTCTTCCAAGTTTTTTCGCCACCGCTGTCGTCGTCCCAGACCCCGCGAAGCAATCCAGAACGATGTCATCTGGCTCGGACGCCACTTCGATGACTCGTCGCAAGAGGCCCTCAGGCTTCGCATAGGGGAAGGGGCGCCCAGGAAAAAGTCTTTCCTGTTGTTTCGCGCCGTCCTCGTTGGTTTCCATGTCCGCGTCCAACTGCCAAGACCAGAGATTGTTGACCACCTTTGGTTTCCCGCCGGGTGCAATGAAGCTGGGGCGGAAAGGTTGCTTCGGAATGAAGAATTCACCGCCCGCAGCGAGGAGATCGGCGACCTTTGACGGTGAATACCTCGACGGGAGCCGCATGCTCAAAGGCGTCAGATTCCATCCACCGGCCATTACGACATCCTCCAGCAGCGACGCATCGATCCCGGGAGATGAATGATCCCCGGCCGGATACACGCCGTCGGCGCCACCGAATTTCACCGTCCTTGGGGGAAACCGGACTTCAGCGGACTTGTTGCCCCGATGCGCAATGGGGGTACGCTTTCCGGGCTCCGTTGTCCCTAGAACGAACGGAGCCAACTTCCGACGGTCTTTTCCATACACAAGAATGTGGTCAGTAGTTGAAGACAGTTGAGCATGGGTGAAGTTCGGGCGCCTGGTTCGCTCCCATGTGATCTGGCCGACGAAATTGTCTCCGAACACCTTATCGACAACCCCGCGTGCCGTGCCCAATTCCGTGGCATCCAAATGCAACCACAGTGAGCCATCCTCCCGCAGGAGCCCAAGGACACCGTCGACGGCGTCGCCTACCAAGTCTGCCCAGTCCCGCTTGGTCCTGTGATCCCGGTAGTGCCCGCGGAAGCGGTTAGACCGATGACCGTTATAGGGCACGTCCAGGTATGCAAGTTTCACCTGCCCCGCCAGCCCTTCCTCCGCTAGTGCAGGCAACACTTTCCGTGCATCACCGGTGATGACTGAATCTACAGGGTTTCTTTGGGTCACAAGTCAAGTCTGCCGCATTGGGGAGAGCGCTTAATCTCGCCGCACACATGGAGTCCAGCGCGGGTTCTCGTGCTGGCGGTGGGCCGGTGGGGAGATTGGTTTCCCTTGCCGCACACATGGAGCCCAGTGCCCCGGAGTTGATGCTGAAGCACGAAGAGCTGGACCCAAGCAATGCCCGCGGCGATTCGCCGCAAAATTCGACTGAGACGACTTTCGCCCGAAAGGCAGAACCATGTACGCAACAATCTATCCCTCCGCAGACATCCAAAGCGCTCAACAGAGGCTGCTGTTCCTCGAGTCCAACCCGGATCTTGATGACACGCACTTCGCGTCCGAAGGTGACATCGACGACCTGATCTGGCTCGCCTGCGTGGCCATTTTGATCGACGACGACGGTCTCGACGGAAACGCAATCGTCACGAGAAATCAGGAGCACATCCTCACTGCGAGAGCGATGGGCTTCCATCCCAAGGAAATCGCAGAGTTCGGGGCCATGAAAGAGCGCGAAGCCTAGCTGCAAGAGGCTGCGGTGTTCGTCGGGCGGTCGCAAGGCCGATAAACGCCGCAGCCCGATGTCCCGCGCAGGCCGGGACCTCTCCAGCCGTCGGCCGATGTGGGACCGATCACCAGTATTAGGCACAACGCGTTCGTAAGCTCGTGCCCTTTTACCCCAATCCAGAACACTCCTTCAGAAAGTAATGATCATGCCAAGCTACTCAGAGACACAGAACCCCGCTGCACCGGTACCTACGCTGCCGGACATCCCGAGGCATCTCCTCAGCCAAGCCAGTGCCTACCCCGCCACCATCGTTGGAGTGGCTCAGCGTCTCGCCGTCTATTTCGGGGGGCAGGTCGCGTATTCGGACCGTTGGATATACCAGGACCCCGACAGCACGGGAACGGCACAGGCAGTCGAACGACAGGTCGGCCGCATGGTCTTGGCCGTCATCAGGTCCCTGTCGGAGCTCGAACAGGATGAAGCGACGTCAGCGTCGCTGGAGAACGTTCCGGGCGTTGTAGAACATGTAATGCGTGTGGCCATTCTCCTGATGCCCCGTCAGAAGTGACACCTGGGGGGAGCGAGTTTTCACTTCCCGAGGAAGCGCCACCACATCCTGAGCTAGGCTCCGGAATTTGGGCGCTCAGCGTGTACCGAAGGCCTGAAATCCACTTCATCGCGTGCAACGCTGCGGCGCCGCCCCCGGAACTGCGCGGCAATACCGCCTGAAGCAAAAACCACAGCTGTTAACTGAACCTTCAGCTGAACGTGCTACTCCGGCTTCAACGCTCGGCTGCGACGGAAGGGAAGACAAAATTTAGGCATAGGACGTTGGTGGCGCACCCAGGATGCTTTATCGGGGCCGTGCTCTAGAGACCCGTTGCAAGTATCGCTATGAGACGTCCCGGACGGGGAGAGACGCTCTCGGTCCCGCACACATAATGACCATGAGAACCACGAAAGCGGAAAAAGACCGCAGACCGCGACCGAAGCGCCTGCCGAGAACAGAAGGCCGCGCATCTCGGGCTCGAACGCGCGTCAACTTCAAGCCCTCTTACGGAATCTGGTCCGATCCCCTTTCGCGCTGCCGAACCGCTCAGATCGGGAGGCTGGCCGATGGACGCTGACCGTGAGTATACGCCGGGTGAAATCGCGTTCCACGCGGAGTCCATTCGTGGCGTCCCTGGCGGCGTGGACGCTGATGTTCTTATTGACGAGTTGTATCTGGGTGCCGTCGCCGCGTTCCTTCTCGGACGCCACTATGCCCAAGGAGTTTGGTGGACTGCCGCCAATCAGGATGCTCTTCTCCTGTACCGGGCAAGGGGGGACAGGAACTTTTCGGAGGCTGTCGAGCACCTAGCCGGTGACATGCTTCGGGCCAGCTGGCTTGACCGATTTTTCCACGGGGCGCACCCGGGACTGCCGGATCCCCGGAACGAAATGCTGGATCTGATGGGTCCGCTGGAGGAGCTCAGCATGTCTGCGACCATCGACTGTAATTTCGTGGTGCAGGCATATCGTGACACACCTCGGGAAGACCGGCCCGGACTGCTTGAGAGGCTTGCCGATACTAGCCGCCGCGAACGCCGTGCAACACGACAGAAAGACTAGACGCGATGCTCCCCAACGATGTGACCCGACCCAGAAGGCGCTCAGTCTCCCCACGGCAAACCGAATGATTTGGCCGCGTGAATGCCGGTGTGCCGGTTCATCGACCTCTGACCGGCGAAAACCCCGGCGAAACGATGACAATCCAACCCGGGTTTCTGCCGGGCCCCTACTGCTCGGCTACGCCCTGGGATCCAAAGCTGACCAGCGATTGAACCGTCAAGTAGCGGCATTGCGCCAAGCGGGACGTGATTGTGTATTTGAGGCCCACGTGATCTCCGGGGACGACGCGTCCGGCCCCCGACAGAGGGCACCGGGCAGTCCGAAGCGATGGTCAACAGCCGGCTCGGCTGGGTCGTCAGCGGCGGCGGGGACGGCGGCCTGCGCCCGTCCGGGAAGAACATCGGCACCGTGGTCACCGTCATGGACCGGTCCACGCAGCAGTACCACAAGGTGGTCCTGTTCTCCTCCGACACCGCCTTCAGCGCGGCCCAGAAGTCCTACCCGTCCCTATCTAGTTCGGCCAGGGACCGACGGCAGCCTGGTCCAGCGTGTGGGATGAGAACCTGCGGCCGCCGCACATCCCCCGGATCACGAACGGCCGAGGGACACTCCTGGCGACCTAGCACCAGGACCGGATGACCGGGATCGCGATCGAGGTCAAGCGGCTCCTGGACGGCGGGCTGACCCTCGATGACCTGCCCGAGGCCAGCACCGAAAACTAGCGCCACCGACACACCAAAAGCCCTGCCATACGGTGAGGCCTTTCCTGTGTCAGGGGAAGGTCAGGAGTCGAGGTTCTACTCCTCCGGCTGCACCCGGAGTTGCGGTTTCAGATCGGTCAGGCACTCCTTGATCCTCTCCCAGAGTACTTCGCAGTCCCACTGCCAAGCCGGGGTAAGGCCGTTACTTTCATTTTTGAGCGGGGTGCCCTGCGCCATGGAATCGAGTTTGTCCTCCAGCCGCCGGCGGTCCATGTCCTGCAGGGTGTCCTGCTTCTGGGCATCCATCAGTTCCTGGCCCGTGCGTTGAATTTCAAGCAGATCACGCGCAGCATTGCGGGCGCCAAGGCGGGCCCAGGCATCGTCCGGGAACTGCTCCAGGAGGTCCTCCTCCAGGGAGCGCCGGCCTGGCCAGAACCCGTTCAGGTAAAGCTGGCCATCCGACCCGTGATCCACTTTGTACAACACCTGACCAGGGGTGTTCACGGCTATGCCGAACTCCACGTGGGGCGGTCCGTCAAAGTCCCCGTCCCAGCTCATGACGATGGCGTTGCAGTAGGGTGCCCTGCGCTGACAGGCAGCCTGGAACGCAGCGAAGCACTCCTCGACAGAGGGCACAGGAGGGGGCTCCGCAGGTTGCTTAAACCTTTCGGTGAGGCGCTCGGATGCAGCGCGGGAAGCTTCAGACGCCGCTTCCTCCATGCACTCCTGGATGTCCTCCGCGGCCACCTCGTAAATACCGATCAGAGCCGCTGCCACCTCGCGCCAGTACGTCGGGAGGGGTCCGTCCGCATCGTCCATGGCCAACAGCTCGGAGAGCCCTAGGAGCGGACCCTGCTTCTGGGTTCTGATCGTCTCGATGGTGTCCGGATACGTTTCCATCCGAAGGTAGATCGTGGTGATCTCTTGCCAGACAAGAGCCGGCGTGCCACCGCCGGGGGACACGGTGAACATGTAGAAGGTCTCGCCCGATGAGCTCCACATGGCCGTAACGCTCGGGCCGGTTTCCACTTCGGTTTCCACTTCGATGTCGGTGAGGCCGGCATCCTGGCACGCCTCGAGCCGAAGCTCCATCTGCCCCTCGGGGGCATTCCAGCCGTTCATGGACCCGCTTCCTCGAAGATCTGATGCGACTAAGAATATCCACTGCCCGCTGTCGTGCCTCATTGGGTGTGGCAGGTATGTTGCAGCCCCGGCGGGGAGGCCCGGTGCACGATAAGGGTCTGGCGAAAGGGCCAGCGAGTGTATTCGACGGCAAAATTGCTGACCCCTTGAGGCCTTGAAATTCACTTCAGGGCCGGAGGCTAGTCGGCAATCAAGGCCCCATTTGTCGCGCCCGCGAGGCAACCGTATTGATTGGCAGGCATGCCGGTGAGGGATTGAAGGCACTCCGCACACATGGTGGGGGACAGACGACCAAAGGGAGAATCGATCAGAGTGAGCATGCAGGTCACACGTGGGAGCACATGTCGTTGGCAGCGGTTGGCATCAGACTTTGTCCTGGCCGAGTGGACCCGGACGCCCTCGTCGAGGGGCCTTGTTCCTCGGGGCGATCGCACGTGACATAGAACGATGCGTGCCTTGCGCCGCGGACAGAGTCGCTTACTACCGTGGGCGCGGCATGAGAATTGCTGAATTGTCTGGATTCACCGCCGACGTTGTAATGGCGGCCCTGTGGTCAGAGGAATTCTTTAGTGGTGCTTGCGCTGATGCATCCGACCCGAATGCGGTCGTCAGGGACAGCCTCACTGCACTCGAGGAAGCTATCGGCGATCAGACACGGTCCAGCAGCGTTTACCGGTCACGTCTTTCTCGGAACTCCCCAACGGGGGCGGGAGAAGCTCGTCGCCGCGTTGGCCGAACAGACCTAGCTCGAACATGCGCGCCCAACGTGTCCGTAAGGGGATCGGCTACCGGTACATGAACCCGTCCCCCTGCGAGGCGTAATAACTGCGTCCGCAAGACCCGCCCGGTGAACTGTCCGGTGAGCGGGGGCTAAACGAACACAAAGGAGTCGAATTTGAAGATCGGATATGCCCGTTGTAGTACCGCGGAGCAGGACCTTGCTGCACAACGTCAGCAACTGCAGGAACTCGACGCGACCCGCGTCTATGTTGACCATGGGCTAACCGGAACAAATCGGGACCGACCTGGTCTTCGTGAGGCTCTGGCCGCTGTCAGAGAGGGGGACGTCCTCGTCGTCACCAAGCTGGACCGGCTCGCTCGATCGTTGCCCGACGCCCGCGACATCGTGGAGGAACTTACGACGATGGGGGTGAGTCTTCAGCTGGGAACGTCGATTCATGACCCCAAGGACCCGACGGCCCGGCTCCTGTACAACGCGCTAGCGATGGTCGCCGAGTTCGAGGCGGACTTGATACGGTCTCGGACACGACAGGGAATGCAGCTGGCGAAAGCTAAGGGGAGGCTTCGCGGGAAGATGCCGAAGCTGAGTCCCAAGCAGGAGGAGCATTTGATGCGCCTGAGCGACGCCGGAGATCATACAGTCGCCGAACTCGCGGAACTCTTTTCAGTCTCGCGCGGGACGGTCTACAGGGCGAGGGAGAGGGCGTTGCGCTGTAACGATGGAGAGGCTGCCACATGACCGAGAGAGACCGGAAGCTCGGAATGGTGAGTGACGAGGAGGGGCGCCGCATTAGGACAGTCGCTGGCCGACTCGCATGGAACACCGTCTGGCAATACAACGATGGTGAGGGCGCCACGGTCTTCGTCCTAGAGGCTGGTCCAGGACGAACCCTGTCCCGTTGGCACGTCGATCGACTCGTCGAATCTATTGGCAAAATTCTCGGGCCAGACCGGGCGTTCTTCATTGAGGGCATCGAGGCGGTTGATCCTAATATATGGACGCAGATGACACTACTCTGAGCTCCGGCCACCTTCCCGTACCGGCTCCGTTGGCTATTCGTCCAAACCGAGGCCCGGCAGGGAGCCGACGATGCGGTTCGTCTCCAAGCTGACAGTGACGATTCGGCCGATCAGGTCGATGATGAAGCGAGGCTGGCTGTGTTCACGCGACCAGTCGTTGGGGTCGTTGACAATGCCGGAGGCCTTGTCCGTCTTGACCTGATAGCGCTCGAGGATCCAGTCGAGAGCGGAACGCGCACCGAGCATGTATCGCTGCGCTTCTTCCGGGATGCCTCCTAGGGAGACATGCGAGTTGTAGATGATTCGGGTTTTGTCCCAGGCGCCGGCCTTGCCGGCGTACTTCATCTTGGTCACCGCATATTTGGTGTATTCGTCAGCAACGGGAATCAGCCCGTTTTCATCCTCTGTGAGCGGGTACGGTTCGACGTCCTCGTAGCCGATGTGCAGAGCGGAGAGGTCCCGCCCGGCTTGGGCAATGGCACGGAAGGCTTCGGTGCTGGGAACCCTGGGAATGCGCGGGAGCATCCTCTTCAGGTCCGAGGCGAACCTATTCCGGTACTCCGCCGAGTGCAGCAACCCGTAAACGTAGAAAAAGACGTCGTCCTTGACGACCTCCGGGCCGTAAGCGGTGCGGTAGGTGGCCAGTGCTGCGTCAGTGATGTTGTCAACCCGTGCGGGCGACGAAGACATACCTGCTGCGGCGAACAAGTCGTCGCCTGTTGCCGGAGTTGTGAAGGTGTATCGGGGAAAGAACTGGCCGGCACTCCCAGCGCCGGTAAGGTGCAAGTCAATCAGCTCGTCGGCAGCCAGCACTGAGAACGGGACCGCGGACCCGCTGCCAACGCTGTATATTCCGAGGTTGCCGAGGCCGTCCACCGGAAAGATTGCAGGCATCTTGGACTGGACTTCGTTGAGGCTGGAGTCGAAGTACATCTTGGTTTTGTTAAAAGGCCTGTAGGCAGCGACTCGGACCTTGTTGGGATCAACTTCGAGCGACTTGCCCTGCTCTGCTTGGCGCCTAAGTGAGCGTGACCAACTTATTCGTGCTGAGTCGAGTACTTCGCCGTGCCCGGACACGGTCCCATTGAACGCTTCCGCGAGCACCGCGACGTTTCGGAGCAGACTTTCCGCCGACGTGTTGTACACCCACGCGTCGCGGGCGCTCGTGGTCCCATTTGAAGATAGGGCGAAGATCCCGTCCGGCGAATCCTTGGCAGAAATAGGAGTGAACGACTCGAATACGGTATTTCGTTGGTTGATCCAGTCGCCGTCGGAGTTGGGGGCGATGGCGTCCCACTCGATGCTGGCGAGCGTGGCGGCCTCGACGATGGCGAGTTTTTCTTTGCGGTCTAGGTAATCGCCAATGTCCCGGTAGTGCAGGACCGCGCCGGGGGTGCCGCCCGGTTTCTTGACGAGGATCAGGATGGCTACCGTGTTTCGGCTACCCGAATCGAAGATCTTGCCACCTTCCCTGCGGCTTTGGTCACCGGCCGTGCGCTGGTTGCCGCGGAGGTTGAAGACGTAGATGTCGTGGAACTCGTCAACCAAGGTCTTCCGGAGTCCGTCCGCCGAATTGGAGTCAATGTAACCGCCGTTAGAAACATAGGCCACTACGCCGCCGTCTGGCGAAGCGAGGATGCGGTTCGACGCCCACCGGATAGCCCGGACGTAGGAGTCATAGAGTGATTTCTTGTTCTGAACGGTTCCAGCCGCTGCGTAGGTTGCCTCTATGGACCCGTCCAGATCGCGGTATTTCAAGTTCGCGTTGTTGTCATTGCCACTTGTCTGTCCCACAGAGTAGGGCGGGTTGCCGATGATGACCCGGATGTCCAACGCATTCTGTGCGACCACGCGCTCGTTGTTGGACGTGAAGACGTGCTCGTCGAGGGTGTCCCCGTCCTCTGTCATTTGGAACGTGTCGGTGAGGACGACACCGTCAAAGGGCACATACTCGACAGTCTCGGGGTCCTCGCCGCGCTCCGCAGCCTGCTCCTCTAGGAGCCCGTGAAGTGTCGCCTCGATATTGATCGCGGCAATGTAGTAGGCCATTAACAGGATCTCATTGGCGTGTAGTTCGCAGGTGTATTTGCGCAGCAGGTCCTCTGGTTTGATGCGACCGGATTGCAGGAGCCGGACGGTGAAGGTGCCCGTACCGGAAAACGGGTCCAGCACGTGCACGCCGGGCGCGGAGAGCGAGGAGCCGAAGTCCTTGGCCAGGACGTCGTCGACGGCGCGGATGATGAAGTCCACCACCTCGACAGGGGTGTAGACGATGCCTAGGGACTCGGCAGCGCGCGGGAAGGCGAGCTTGAAGAACTTCTCGTAGAGCTCAGTGATGATTCTCTGCTTGCCTTCGGCGTTCGTGACGCCCTCGGCTCGAATCCGCACGGAGCGGTAAAAGTCCTCCAGGTTCTGGACCTCGGAATCGAGGTTGTATTGCTCCAGCACCGCGATCATGGAATCCATGACTTGGGAGACCGGGTTGTGCGCGGCGAATGAATAGCCGTCGAATAGAGCCTCGAAGACGGGCTTGGTGATGAGGTGCTGGGAGAGCATATCGATTGCGTCGGACTCGGTGATGCCGTCGTTGAGGTTCCAGCGCAGCCCTTCCAAGAAAACTGCGAATTCTTCCCGGGCGCGCGGGTCGGGGCCGTCGAGGATGGTGCGGATGCGGATGACGTGACGGTCCGCGATCTCCTTGACGTCAGTAGCCCAGGATTCCCAGTAGCGCCGGTCCCCGACTTTGCGGACCATACGGGCGAAGATGGCGTTGCGCCAGGCATCAGCGCCGGCGAGGTGGAACAGCGTGTCCTGGCTTGGGGCGTCGCTGTCCCCGGATCCTTCGGTGCCGGGTTCGACGTCGTTGTTGAACGGGTCGGCGACCGTTATGACGTCGATGACGTCGTTGGAATTCCGGTTCAGGTCGAGCTTGTTGATCATCGCTTCGAACCGGTCATCGTGCGCGCGCAGGGCCTGCAGCACGTCCCAGACCACTTTGTACTTCTTGTTGTCGTTCAGCGCCGTCTCCGGGTCCTGTGAAGCCGGAACGGCAATCGGCAGGATGATGTATCCGTATTCCTTGCCCTCGGCTTTGCGCATCACGCGGCCCACTGACTGCACTACGTCGACCTGCGAGTTGCGCGGGTTCAGGAACAGCACCGCGTCCAGGGTTGGCACATCCACGCCCTCGGACAGGCACCGGGCATTGGACAGGATTCGGCAGACGTTCCCGTCCACGGGTTCCTTGAGCCAGTCCAGCTTCGCGGAGCGTTCAAGCACGTTGAACGTGCCGTCTACGTGACCGGCCTCCAGCTTTAGCGACGAATCGCCGTCCGTGGTGGCTTGGTCGTCGGTGCTGTTGACCAGAAGTTGCCGTCCGATCAGTTCGAACTCAGCGGCGAGCTTCTTCGATTCCTTGATGTTGCGGGCGAAGGCCACGGCCCGCCGCATCGGCGAGGCGTCCGCGATGTCCAGGCGCTGGCCGTTTACGCCCCGCTTCGACAGTCCGTTCCAGCAGCCGACTATCCGGGCGGCGTCGTCGAGCTTCAGGTCTCCGTTCTCCTCGAACAGGCCCTGGAAGGACCGGGAGACCGCTTCCTCGTCGACGGCCAGGACGAGGACTTTGTAGTCGGCCAGATGGCCCATCTCGACGGCCTTGCCGAAGCCCAGGTGGTGGAACTCGGGACCGTAAACGGCGTCGTCGTCCATGGAGTACACGGCGACGTTGTCTTCGGCCGCCTTCGCTTTGGACTCTTGGACGTAGATCCGCGGAGTTGCGGTCATGTATAAGCGCTTGGCGGCCTTGATGTAGGTGTTGTCGTGGACGCGCACGAACGTCGAATCGTCGTGGTCGGCTTCCGTGATGCCGGTGGTGCGGTGCGCCTCGTCGCACAGGATCAGATCAAAATCCGGCAGCCCATCCTTCTGGGCCTGGGCGATGACGTCGATGGACTGGTAGGTCGAGAACACAACGGTGACGGCTTCCTGGCCTGTGCTGATGCGTGCCCGGTTGAGCAGCTTCACCGGGTCCGTGGTGGCCGGGAACGCGAGGTCGTGCACGGAGACGTCCTCGTGCTCGCGCCGGCCCACCTTCGTGTCCGAGCACACGGCCAGGGGCCGCAATGGGACAGTGGCTTGCGCCGTCCACTCATTCAGGGTCTGCTGCAGCAGCGCGATCGAGGGCACCAGGAACAGCACACTGCCGCCGAGAGGAACCTGCTCCTCGACGATCTTGAGCGAGGTGTACGTCTTGCCCGTGCCGCAGGCCATGATCAGCTTCCCTCGGTCCCCGCCCTTGAAGCCGGCGGCGACGTCGCTTATCGCCTCCCGCTGATACTTGCGCGGAGCCTTGCGGTCCAGCTGGCGCATCTTCTCTGGCTGATCCACGTCGAACTCGGACCAGTCGATGGTTGACTCGGCCAGATCCTTGAGCCGCAACCGGGTCATCTCCTTCGACTGGCCCTCGAGCGCGTCCTCGGCGTGCTTGGACCACTTGTCCGTGGTGGAGACCACCATGCCGTAGGAGAAGTCAGTCTTGCCGGCGGCCGTGAAAAAGGAATCGATCTGGCCCTTCTGGAGCGTCAGCGTCGGGTCGAAGAACTTGCACTGGATGGCTGTGAGCTCTCCCGTGTACCGGTCCCGCGCAACCAGGTCGATACCGGTGTCCACCTTGCCGTTTCGGCCGGGCCACTCGTTCCACATCCAGACGTCGGAGAATTGGTCGGCGTACTTGGGTTCAAGCTGCAGGTAGCGCCTGATCAGGCGTTCGAAGCTGGTTCCTTTGTCTTTCTGGTCGATGGCTTTGAAGTACAAGCGGTCAAGGACGTCTTCGAAAGTTTTGGAACCCATGAGAAGTATCTTGCCTCATGCGAGGACCTGAACGTCTCGTCACGTGCCGTGGGGCTGCTCGAGAATCGGTCCTGAGGCCTGGGCAGGCGGGCCTCAGCACTTGGACCGCTCTACTAGGTGGGGAGATAGAGGTTTCATTCCTTTGCCAATAGACCCAATCAATAGCCCGCCGCTGACAGCGCGGAAGCATCTCGGATCCCCGGTTCTTATCCGCTCGTTCTTATCCGCTCGGCGGCATCGATGGCTGTGGGTAGATGTGTTACCCGAGCCGGAGCTAGACCTAGATCCGCATCTTGGGTACTGTGTGGGGCCGCATTGGCATACCGGTCTTCCAACCGAGTAGCGCCATTCAGCGCTACTTGCGGCAAGCGAAGACCTCCCGCCGGCGGCGGGGGGCCTTCATCGGTTTTGTTTAGGTCAACCTGGACCGGGCAGCGGTTCTCTTCAGGATGCGGTCCACCGTTGCGTTCGCGTCCTCTGAAGACTTGATCTCGCGCATGTCTACGAAGATGGCGCCCGCTCCCTGATCGATGAAGTACTTCGCGGACTTTACGTGTCTCAGCGCGGCCGCCGGGCTCTCAGGTTGGCGATCTTCGAACACAGCTTGGAGACGGTCAAATCGACGGCCCATGTCTACTCCTCAGTTCGGAATGATTCTAGGTTGATCGCACTACTTTGGGAATAGTAGAGGCATGCGAATCACTTCGATGAGTACGCCGAAGACTTTGAAGAGGAACATTGCGCGCTTCAGGATCTCGTCGTAATGGATTAGCCACAGCAACGCCACGGCATCTACTACAGCAGCTGTCCACCACAGGATATTCCAGAACAGGGGCGTCATTGGGATCGCGGCTGCCGTGGCCATAAGGAGGAGCACGAACGAGAGTAGGAGCAGAATCATCCGTAGCGGTCCGAGAAGCGTTGCAGTGAGGTCGTGTTCTGGCGTCCGGCCCAGCCAAGAGAGCAACAGTGCCGGGCCGATCAGCAAAATCGACGCCGACGGAGATGGAATTTTAGCGTCTGGGGTCAGGGCTGCGACCATGTCGAATTTCAACAGTAGTGCTAGAAAGAGTGCCGCCGAGACAAGAGCGGCAGAGGCCCGGGTGAAATTCTGAATTCCTCGCCGCGCAGGCACGACATCGACGACCAGCCGTCCCGAGCTCATTCGGGACATCGGCGCGATCGAGACGTGTCCTACTGGGCGCGCGAACTTTGGCTTTGGACGATCACTGTCCCGGTCGAGAGGGCTACCGTCGGGGTTTAGCTCGACCATTCGGACGGCCCGTATTGCCAAGCCTGGAGGGACAATGACCTCCATGTGCTGGCTTGCGGTGAATCCGAAGTCAGGCACCTCAGTCTGAATTACCGCCGTTCTAGTGCCGCCGGCCAGTGGCGCGTCTAGATCGTGCGAGAACTTCAGGACGGTTCGCGTCCCGCGCAGCGTGGAATCCATCTCCACGAGGAACAGGAAGTGGCTGGCAAGGTGACGGGCGAACCTATTGAAAACTTCAACGTCCTGCCTGTCATTGTCTCCGGGGTTCCTGCCTTCGACAATCCTATTGAGCCAGGAATCGAACGCTCTCGCAGTTGCCTCGGCTTCATCGGGAGTCGCGTCTACCAGCTGATGGATGTGCGCTGAGCACTCCGCCCTTGTAGCCGCGTTTGCCCGGATCCACTCGGGGGTGATTTGGTTTAAGAACATAGCTGCGAGTTCGCTGTTTGCCGCAGTGCCGAGGACTGGCATCGGATGCCCGGACGCATCTCGGGTGCTCACCCGGCGGAGAGTTGCCTTCTCTATGAGTGCGAGTGGTACGATCATCCGGCCTTTTGACCCGCTGATTGCCCAATCGGCTGGCACCGTCACGTCGAGGGAAACGGAGCGACTGGTTTCGCCTTCGACTCCGAGTGTCAACGAGTCGACTCTTCGGTGGACCCAGCTTTGGGAGCCGAGAATGAGTTGAGTCAGCCGCGCTCCCGTTCCCAGACCGTTACCCCTCTCGGCCGGCTGGTCGTCACCCATTCTCGGATCCATTCGTGCCTGCTTTCCCAGAGAAGCTGATTCCGTAAATATACAGACCGGCAGCGCAGACCCATTTATGGTTCGCTAGGGGCTAGCTCACGAACTGGAAAGCAACAAGCCAGGGCCGCGTGCTTGAAGTTGCCTTACCCTTAACCTCCTGCATGACCTTCACGGAATCGTAGTAGCGGCCTCCTTTCACCAGCAGATACCTGCGTGCAGGGCCGAATGGGTACTTGTCGAGAAAGGCCTGTCGCCTTAGGGAGTCATGCTCTGTTACAGCCCGCAGGAAGGCGTCCCGGTCGGTCAGGTCGTTCAGCGCCGTCTTGAGTTCTTTCATTCGGTGCACCCGGTTCCAGCCGATCATGGGAACCGGAGTGGCGGGAGCTACTTGGCGCTTTTGGGAAGATCACGCTGGTAAATCCAGATCGCGTGGTCGAACTTCTGCAGCTCTACATCGGGGCGCTCTGCAGCGTGCACGGCTGCGACGATACGCCTGGCAGTTTCCGCCTGAACAGGTGCCAAATGTTGTTCTTTCAGCGCAGTATCGACAAAGCCGCGGATCATCCGGTCTGCCTTAATACCGGGCTGACCGAGAAGCATGGTGAAGTACTCGTACGTCACATCGCCAAGCCCCTTTACATTCGTGTAGGCCCTTTTGTGGTCCGGATCGAGCGCATGGAGGTGCGTCGCGCTGCCAACTGGGGGAGTCAGGGAAAGGAAGCTGCCGGCCGCTTCGATGATGCACTCGCTCTTGTATCGTCCGACGGTCCTGCCATTCCCCATGACGTCCCTTATTCGCTTCTCGCCTAGGTTGCGCAAGCACTCGAGGTCACTAGCGGCGTCGGGGTAGGCGTCTCGGAATGATTTCGCCCTGCCGAGGACGCCTTTGGCTGGGTCCTTCGTCTTATAGACAGCCCGGATGGAGAACACCGCATCGACGAGAGACATCCCGATTTGGTCAGGCCACCCGCCCGGCCACGCGCTGAAATTCTCTTCAGGAATGCGCTTCAATGCCTTCGCTACGGCCGCTATTGCCTGCTGTTCGTCCATCTGCCCCCGCCTCGTCGATTTATGGTCAGACTATCCGACCCGTTTTCCGAAGCCTGACGCCGCCGCAGCCGGAGTGTGGGTGCCCGTGAGGGGCACGACACCATCGCCGGTACGCCGCTTTGGCTTTGGGCTTCGTAGCAGTATGCGCTTATCACGGGTATTCGTAAGCGGGGCTGCCGCCAAGGAATCCCGCAGCCGTCGCCGCGTGCACTAACGGCTGCACACCTGTGTCGCCGAGGGCGCTACAAGTCCGCGGTCGGGCGTGGCCGGAAGGTCAGCGCCGAAAGCCATGCCCAGTCGATCCGCTCCCCATCTAAGGCTCTAGCACGGCATATGTGCGGCGTCCCTGCCGCAACTGCCAGGCATCAACAAGCCCGCCCCGGTCGCGGTGGCCATGCGGGCCCGTTCGCTGGCTCGAGGAGTGTGGCTAGAAGGTGAAGCGGGTCGTTGCTGTCTCCATGACTAGGCTCCCATTGGCGATGTATGCCGCAGTCCGGGGTTTGGGCAGCGCAATTATCCTGCCCTCGAAGCGGTCAAGGTCGAAGACGCCGCAGGCAGTCCGGGTGTCCATGAGGACGTGACTGCCGAGAAGCTGGGAAAGACCGCCTGTGTCGATGAACGTGCAGTCCGCCTCTCCACTACCCCGGCTCGCCCGGAAGAAGAACGAGTCGGAGCCGCCTGAGATGCCTTCGTCGGACTCACGCAGAACTCGCGGCACCCACGGTAGGACCCACGAATCGATGAGCTCACCAGTGAACGAGAGATGCAGCAGCAACCCTGAGTAAGCGCCGATGTACAGTCCTTGGCCATCGGCCGCCAACTGCACCAAGTAAGCCCAGTCAGGTCTTGACGACGAGGCCACAACGGAGCCATAGTCCTCAGAGGTCCTCTCGTCATCCAGATGGAACGCAGCCATGACGTCCCCGTCGAACGAGTAGACGAAGACCTTGTTGATCACGCTGACAACGAGGCGCTCTGTAGCCAGCGAAGCGTGAACGGACCGGATGGCTGTGGATGTTTTCAGCTCCTTGTCCCCGAAGCCGCGCAGCGTACCCCTTACCTCAGGTGTCGCAAAGAGACTGAGCGCCCGCACCTGTTCAGCATCGGTGGTGTAGATCCGCACGACCGAATCCCGGTCAATGGAGATGCCGCAGTCCCCTTGGGGGTTTGACCGGAGTCGGGCATAGTAATCGAGATCCACAATCGCCCCCGGCGACCCGTCTGGGTTGAGCACAGCCGTGGGGACGTAAAGTGAGCCGTCGGCTCTCTTATTGACCGTTACGCCCTGAAGCCATGTCTTGTTCCCGACGGACACTGACTCCGACTTGCGCGTCCTCCTCAATTCCTTCGGCACCTGGGTCTCTTCCGGCGCGGCCAGGGGCAAGTTGTCAAAGGATGGGGCACGCTCCGCCGGGCGGTCCCAGATCCGGTCCTCGATGTGTTCCGGCCGCTTCAGCAGTACCGACTCGGCGAGGGGTCTCCCTTTCCGGAAGGGTACCGGTTTCAGGGCTTGAGGGGCAGGTTCGGGGGCGCTGCGGTGAAAGAAGACTTTCTGACCTTGGGACTCCACGATCAGGACTTTCGCGTCGCGCATCGCGCGCCACACGGCCCGGAGCCGGACCCGGTCTTCGGGTGAGAAGACCTTGCGGACATCTTTGATGTCGGTGACCTCGTTAGCCGCAACCATGTCAGAGACGGTCTTGACGATGCGCAGGTAGTCGACACTGCACGGCTCTGATTCCTGCGCGCCGTATCGGCCGCAGAAGCTGTCGAGTATTTCCAGGGAACCCATATCTGCGCGGACCGCGGCAAATGCAAAGGCTTCCTGGCTGAGAAGCGGGTAGAAAAAGTAGGTGGTGACGTCTTGGGCCCTGTCATAATCGGACACCTGCTCGTCACGGAGCTCCCGCCAGTACGCGGGCATCCGGGAAGGATCCTTCTCCGCGGCCGGTATCTCGGTTGGCATGAGGCTGACGGCGCGATGGAATGCGGCCGCGGCGGCGGAAGGCTTGGAAGCATCCAGCGCGGCTTGCACGATTTCCCATGAATTCCAGTACGGATGAAGTGGCGTTTGATCCCCAGTCGTAGTCACCGGCCCATTCTGGCAGATGAATGGTGAGGGGCTGACCTGCTTCACCTCGTGGCAGACCGAAAATGCAGCCCGTCAAATTCGATCAGTCGGCCTTCTCTGCTGTTCAGAGCAGGCCGATTCCGCGTACAAAGGTTCCGGATAACGGAAGGGGGCCGGAAGTCGTAGCGGGTGAGAAACAGTCTGTCGGCAACGGCCGCACCAGCGCCCGCATGCCATGTGCCGTATCACGGCCATGGAACGCGGGCACCCTCATGTGTGCGGAGGGTGAAGGTGTCACAACACCGCAAAGCGCCGCCCTAGTCGTCGTCTTGAGTGGGAGGAAGGTCTTCCCCTTCGAGAATGTCTTCATCGAAGAAAGGCTTCGGTGGTCCAAAGGCAAGTCTGGTGGCGGCGATGACAGAGGAAGTGGTAGCGAAAGTGAATCCAGCGCCGATGACAGCTCCTAACGCGTAGGGCAAAACCGTCTTCAGCACGATCGTGCCCGTTGGGCCGGTCTTGGTAATGAAGTTTGGGTGAAAAAGACCGTTAATTGGCTTTAGAACTGACCCCGGGATGGCCTTTAATGTCTTCCGTGTCCAGTGCTGGCTAGTCTTCTTTGCGAAGTTGGGAATCGCGCTATCGGCTCCTTGCTCGAGGAGGATGGAGAGGGCGAGTTTTCGACGGTGTTCGATGTCGGACGGCGGAATCTGGTATACCTCGGCCACAGCGAGAATGTAGAAGACGGCGGCCGGAAGTGATACTGCTGGCCCACCGAGAGTAATCGCAAGGGCAGCAGCCTTTCCAATCCCCGGGGCAGCGGACGTCGCACCAGCTGCGGCGCCGGCAGCGCTGGTCGTTATGAGTAGCTCGGTTTCCAATTTCTTCAAGATGGCTGCGGGCGTCAGGCGGGGATGCTTGGTGCGCAGCTTCCGCACATGGGCGGCTGCTGGAGACGCTTGGCCTTTCAGGATGGAATTTATCTTCTCCAGAAGCGCATGATCGGGCGCCTCCGCACCATTCGGGCTTGGGTCTTCCAAGTTGTTTCTCCTCATGCGTGGCCCGAATATCAAGGTGCGGGCTGGCCCTGCGAAAAGTATGCCGCAAGGAAGATCCAAGAGGGCGGTCGATGACGGGAAGTTGGACCTACGCAGCACCAACAATAAGTCTTCACAGACTTATCCGTTGGTCTGTGGCCGGTAAGGGCGGGTGCGCTGTGCCTTATCTCCGCTGCAATCCGTAGTACCTGGAGCGACACGTTTACGACACGCTTTGAACGGGAATTGCCGGGAACACGCGGGTAGGATTTCAACATCAATTGCTGCAAAATTGCTGGTCGGGAACGCTATTTGGGCATCCCGGGAACGCGCGGGATACCCCGCCGCGATAAGCGGGGATCGTCGGTTTGAATCCGACAGGGGCCCCAGGAACCCCTCCATTCCGGCGATTTTGCCCGGAATGGAGAGGGTCTTTGTACAGAAACAATCGGGGCGCAGCACGTTTAGATTTAGTCCTGTGGACTCGCCGGCGACGCCCGTCACAGGATGGTCCGTATAGAAATCAATATGCAGACAATTAACAAGCCCATGGCGCCGATCACGGACCAAGGCCACCCGGCACTGGGGCCTTGTCGAAGACCGGCGCCGGGGCGGTGGCCTGGACGGGCTCGAAGGTGTGGGTCCACGCGCTCCTGGGAACCGACGAGGCCATCATCGCCTCCTTCTCGGTCCCGGACTCCCTGGACGGGCTTCTCTGACAGCCCGGAGCAGGGTGAAGGGCGGCGCGCCGGGCTGGCATAAGCCGTCAGCGGGACCGAGAATGGATTCGCCGCATGGGACGTCTCGTCCGGCACACTCCACCGCAGAACAGAAAGCTCGACGTGAAGCAGAACATCTTCGGCCGCGTGGCCCAGCTCGCCAAAGCCAACATCAACGCCCTCCTGGACCAGGCGGAGGACCCGCAGAAGATGCTAGACCAGATGGTCCGGGACTACTCGGCGAACATCCGGGAAGCCGAGACCGCCGTCGCCCAGACGATCGGCAACCTCCGGCTCGCTGAAGACGACCACCGCAAAGCGGTCCAGGACGCCTCCCATTGGGGCGGCAAGGCCCTGGCCGCGTCCCGCAAAGCCGACGAATACCGGGCCGCGGGCAACGCTGTGGATGCGGAGAAGTTCGACAACCTGGCCAAGGTCGCCATCGGCCGGCAGATGTCCGCCGAGACGTCCGCGAAAGCTATGGAACCGGGCATCGCTTCCCAGAACGCCACCGTGGAGCAGCTCAAGGGCGGCCTCGCCCAGATGCAGAGCAAGCTCCGGGAACTGGCGGCCAAGCGCAACGAGCTGATTGCCCGGTCCCGGACCGCCGCCGCCCAGTCCCAGGTGAACGAGGCCCTGCGCGGCCTGAACGCCGCCGACCCGACCTCGGCCCTGGGCCGGTTCGAGGAACGGATCCGCCGCGACGAGGCCAAGGTGCGGGGCCAGCAGGAACTGGCCGCATCATCCCTCGACGCACAGTTCGCCTCCCTGGAAGACCTCGGGGAGCAGACCGAGATCGAGGCGCGGCTGGCAGCCCTCAAATCCGGCAGCCAGCAGAAGGCCATCGGCTACTGACCCCTCCTTCTGCGTTCCGGCACATATGCCGCACACCGCAGCGGTGAAAGTCGGTGCCGTCCTGAAGGCTGCGCCCTCCGCCTGGGCGAAGGGGACGGTCGTCAAGTACCCGTGGACCCGCAACGGGGCCACCATCTCAACGGCCGCCACGCACAAGACACGGAGACGAGCGCAAGACGATCGCTGTGACAGTCAGCGGCAAGAAAGTCGGCTGCACGACGGTGAAGGCCGCCGGGCTGTTCAGCGTCCGTTAATCCCGCAGGTCCAGGAAGGGCCCTGATCCGCTTTCCCTAGAGTCCCTTCGTGAATCTGGCACCCGCGTCCTAACCCGGTCCCGGGGCTTTCAGCACATAGACTTCTCACGCCCCGCCACTCCTAAAGAAACAGATCGCACGCATGGACAATTACGGAGAATTCCTGCATCGGCTCGACGCCGCCGCAAAGAGCCTCACGGAGCGCCGCGAAGCGCTCGGGCGCGCCCGCACGGTCGTTGAGGCTGCCTTCGAAAATAACGACTACGGCCGCCAGGAATGGGCGAAGCGCCTGGACAAGGTGGAGCAGCTCATGGCCGGCCGGGCGGCGCCCGACGCAGGGCTCCAGGAGCTCCACAGCGTCGCCACCAACATGCTGGCAATGTTCCAGGCCCGCGCCGACCGCGTCGGAGCCCGCCTCGCCGCCGTGGACATGCGCATCAGTGAGCTGGACGCCCCGCTGCAGGACCTGAACCTCAGCAAGGTGAAGCTCACGACCTCCCGCCAGGTCGCGGAAGAACGGGAGCGGCTCGGGCAGGCCATGCAGAACCTGGCCGGGACAACCGAAGGGGCCAACATGGTGGTCCCCGATGCCGGACTCAATGAAGACCTGAAGAAAGCCCGGGAGGCCGTTGTGCTGGCCGAGGCTCTCCTCGAAGTGAAAGGCGGCCAGTGATGGCAGACACCCCAGGGCATTACGTCACCGGGTTCAGCTCCAGCGAGTGGACCGGCAACGCGCTCAAAGACTCCGGCTCGATCTGGTTCGGCACAGGGTTCATCGCCTTCCTCCTGTGCCTGCTCCTCATGATTTTCATCCCTCCGCTGCGGAGCGTCTCCGCCGTCCTCTGGGTCTGCAACGTGACGGCGGTCCTGGCGATGATCGCCACAATCGTGGGCAACGTGCAGCGCGAGAAGCGAAGCCTCACTAAGATGACCGACCAGACCAACGCGTTCATGGCGGAGGTGACCGGCGACCCCAACGCCCGGATCACCCGCGGGAGGATGCAGTCCCTGATCGTGGACAAGAAACGCGGCCTTGAGCTCCAGATCAACGGCGTTCCCGGCCTCGAGATCAAGGCCGTGCCCAAAGATGAGAAGTCCACGCAGGTCCGGGCCATCCTCACCCGGCCGGACTACGGACTCCAGAGCTTCGACGTGCTGCTGGAAGCTGAAGCGGAGCGCACGCCCTGACTGCCGTGCGGGACTTGCCCGGTCACGCAAAGAGAGCCCGGCACCGGTTGTTACGGGGCTCTCTCGTGTTGGCCGTCAGACGCTGGCAGCTTCTCTGGTGAGTCGGGCGATGCAGCGCTCCTCGGCTTCGATGTCTTCCCGCATGTCCTCCGGGTCGCCGATACAGCCGCCGGTCCGGTACAGGTGCCGCATGTGGCCCGGGGCGTAGAACACCTTCGAGGCCGGAGTCAAGGCGGCGCTGGACGCCGTCCGGCAGGCCGACTTCGCCAACGACCGGCCATAACCGCAGGTCAGGTTCCGTTTCCGCTGAACGAAACGCTAGGAAGTGTGTTTGCGGCCCGCCTGAGACTTCGAAAAAGGGCCACGCCTTTGGCAGTCAAAGAACCGCGCGTCGGTAGCAACCCGTGCCGGCCACGCGGCCATCCGCTCTTACGACACGTTTACCACACGGTTTAGGGGGGAACTGGCGGGAACCTGCGGGTACTATTTCGACCTCAATAGAGGCAAAATTGCTTGTCAGGGCCGGTTCAAGGCACCTCCGGGAACACCCGGGACGCCCGCTCTTGTAATGCGGGGTCATCGGTTCGAGTCCCACGGCTTGACCGTGGCGGAGAGTTTAATATCGGTCGGTTTCGACTAAACAGGCCAGTCTTGGCGTGAGGTAGCGATCCATGGTTTGGTGGTTCTCTCCGACTGTCGCAACACAGCGGCGCCCAAGCTCTTGAGCAACCGCAGTTGTTGTGCGAAACCCGGCGAAACAGTTGCGGACCGCGGGCGCCGGCGGTCCACCCTCAGCGCATTCCTTCGGTGAGAATGAGCCTGCCCTGCGAATCCTCTCTGAAGAGCACCTCGCCTTGGAGGCCGGACTGGTGGACCAGCCGGAGGCCATAAGGCAGTTCGGTCTCACGTTCAAGCACTGTAAATGAGTGCGAGCTGAAAGCTCGGAGGAGACCAGGAGTGCCATCGTAGAAGACTGTGCCGCTCGAATTCTCCAGAACCCGGAGGGATCCAAAGCCCACCTCCCTGGCCCTTGCCGCCAGGTCGAACTGCCAGGCAGGGCGCTGGTTGGGAGTGGGCATGGTTAGAGCTTAGCGAAGGACGGCGACGTCCGCCTCTACACGGGGAGACTGAGGTGGACCGGACGCCACCTCCCGCTCATCGCGAGGCGTCAACGGCCCCCCGTACCAGTTGTAATGCACTAGGACGACTCAAAGCGGAGCCTAACCGCAGTGCGCGGGCGATCATCGGGGGTTATCGATTCGATCCCACTCCTCTCGAAGAGTAGCTAGGCTGCGCGGCGCGACGTGAGGAGGGCAGCCAGTTCGTCCTTCCTTTGGGTTAGGGTCACGCTCCGAACCAGCGTTTTGGTTGGGCGATGTGCTAGAGCCAGAATCTCGTCGTAGTCCGACTCGGTGAATCGGAGTGTGCGCTGGTCGAGACGCAAATGCGGCCATGCACCGGTGTACGCCTTCTCCCGAACGGAGCGTTCGGAGATACCGAGCCGATCCGCGATTTGCTTTGGCGTAAGGACGGCAAGCGTCGTAGCGGTTGTACTCATTTCAGTTCCATACTTTTGCTTCTTGCTTTGGTCATCTCTGTCACTTCTTTCTATGCGTCAGAAGCGGTGACGGGCCCTTGAATGCCAGTGCACGGGACGAACTGGCGTGGGCGGTGTGGGTGATCTGGCCGTGACAAGGCGTGTTTTGACGGTCTTGGACGGGGCAAAAACCTCTAGAAATCAAGAATTTAGCCTAAAACGACACGCCGGGAAGGGGGTTCAAATCCCCCCTCGCGCACGCAAATGAAAGAACCCCGGTCTTTGGACCGGGGTTCTTTTTTGTCTCCACCCACGCGGAAGGGATTCTCGCCCACGTGGCTCTCCAAGATACGACACCCGTGGCGACCCCCTCCGAGAAGGAGAAGCCAGGTCCGCCGCCCACAGCTGGGGGCAATTCTCATAGATTATCCACCGCTACTGCTGCCAGGGAGCCACTCCAACCGCTCCCAATTTCCAGCCGTGGATGACCTGATGTATTCATGTGCCAGTCGTTCCATAGCTTGTGCCAAGGGATGCGGGGAATGTGCGGGCAGGACTAGCTCCAGCGAGATCTCGGGCGCATCGGGAACCGCGATGTACCGGACTCCCGGGTGGGGATGCTGCCGGGCGGAGGAGGGAACGACGCCGATCCCGCTGCCAGCTGCGACCATCTCGATGCCTTCGTCGTAGTTGCGGCTGTTCAATGTGACGGCGGGTTGACGGCCGGCGGGCCACATCTCGGCCCCCACGGTGCCGCTGACGGCGTTGACCACCAGCGGATAGGCGGAAAGCTCCGACCAGTGCAGCCTCCGTCTTCGCGAGAGCGGGTGGTCCCGTGCGACAGCGACGATGCGGGGTTCGGTTGCCAGTTCCACCGTGCGGACGGTCGGCGTCGTGCCGGCACCGGCGTACACGATCGCAGCGTCGGTGTGGCCGTCGGCTACCCCGCCCCAGCGGTCGTCGCGGCGGACGAGCTGCACTTGGGCACCGGTGGCTTCCCCGAGCCGGTCGATCAGGTCTCTGGCCAGCGTGCTGGGCAGCAGCCACGTGAACCCGAGCCGCAGGACATCAGGCTCCTTGACGGACCGGATGGCAGCTTCCAGCTGCGGCAGGATCGACGCCAGTTCAGCGCCGAGCCGTTCCCCGGCGGGTGTGAGCGCGACCCGCCGGGTCGTCCTTTCCACAAGCCGTGTCCCCACTGCGCGCTCAAGGCGGGCGACGGCGCGACTGAGAAACGGCTGGCTGACTCCCTTGAGCGCCGCAGCCCGGGTGAAGTGCCGCTCCTCTGTCAACGTCATGAACAGTTCGAGGTCCCGGAGTCCAACATCCATTCACTTATTGTATAAATATTCCGGTACGGGCATTTCACTCCGACGTTGCCGCGGCCTAGCGTCTATGGGGTATTGAACCGGAGGGCATTCGGTGCGCGGCCCGCCCCGGCTCCCAGACCACGCGCGCCGGAAAGTCAGCATCGCTGTGCAAACCCACGAAGTGCTCCAGGCCACCGCAACCCCTCTCGGCGGGGCGGCCTATCCACAAGGACCCTACCGTTTCATCGGTAGGGAGTACCTGAACATCACTTACAGGACGGACCCGGAGGCCATGCGGGCCCTCGTCCCCGAGCCCCTGGAGGTCGTGGACCCGTTGGTGCGGTTCGAAGTGATCCGTATGCCGGACAGCTCGGGCTTGGGCGATTACACCGAGTCGGGACAGGTACTTCGCGTCAGGTATCAGGGCCAGGACGTGGACTACGTGCACAACATGTTCCTGGACAACGGACCCGCCATCTCCGGCGGCCGCGAGGCCAGCGCCTATCCTAAGAAGCTCGGCCGGCCCCGCCTGTTCGTCGATTCCGACACCCTGGTGGGGACTCTCGACTATGGCAGCCTACGCGTTGCCACCGCAACGATGGGATTCAAGCATGCCGTGTTGGACCCGGAGCAAGCCCGGGCCGAGATCGCGATCCCCACCATGATGCTCAAGCTGATGCCCGGCTACGACGGCAAGCCCCGTATCGCAGAGCTTGTCAGGACCCAGATCCAGGACCTGACCATCCGCGGCGCTTGGACCGGCCCGGCCAGACTCGAACTGCATGCCCACGCCTTGGCGCCGCTGTCGGACCTGCCCGTGCGCGAGATTGTCTCCGCCAGCCATATCCTGACCGACCTGACCCTGCCGGGCGCCGAACTCGTGCACAACTACCTGGCAGCCTAGCCGCTCTAATCTGGCCGCTGCATCGTCAGCGGTCTTCTGAGAAGGAATCGACATGACCTACACGCTCCCCGCCAACATCGCGGACCGGCCCATCACTGTCATCGGCGGCGGCACCCTGGGCCGGCGCATCGCCTTGATGTTCTCGCTCCAAGGCGCCGAGGTGCGCGTCTACGACACGAACCTCGGGGTG
>NZ_JBFRCV010000013.1:0-177773 GCF_052113245.1 Arthrobacter sp. YAF34 | reverse complement strand
GTCTTCTACTCGATGTTCGGGTTCCAGCGCACCGGCGATTCCTTCTGGGCCGCCGCGGACCAGATGACCCGCGGGTTCATCATCGGCGCCACCGCCGGCCGCACCACCCTGACCGGTGAAGGCCTGCAGCACGCCGACGGCCACTCCCCCATGCTGGCGGCCACCAACCCGGCGGTCGTCACCTACGACCCCGCGTACGGTTACGAGATCGGCGTGATCATGCGCGACGGCCTGGAACGGATGTACGGCCCCGGCTCTGCCGACAACGACCCCGCCCGGAACCTGATGTACTACATCACGGTCTACAACGAGCCGATCTCCCAGCCGGCGGCACCGGCCGAGCTCGACGTCGAGGGCATCACCAAGGGCATCTACCTGCTCGCACCGGCCAAGATTGACGGCCCGCGCACGCAGATCCTGGCCTCCGGCGTCTCGGTGCCCTGGGCCCTCGAGGCCCAGCGCATCCTCGCCGAGGACTGGGGCGTCTCCGCCGACGTGTGGTCCGTGACGTCCTGGACCGAACTGCGCCGCGACGCCATGGCCGCCGAGGAAGAAGCCTTCCTCAACCCCGGCCAGCCCGCCCGCGTCCCGTTCGTCACCCAGCAGCTCGCCGGCGCCACCGGGCCGATCGTCGCGGTCACCGACTACATGAAGGCCGTGCCGGACCAGATCCGGCAGTTCCTCCCGAACGAGTTCGCCTCGCTCGGGGCGGACGGCTTCGGCTTCTCCGACACCCGCGCCGCTGCCCGCCGCTTCTTCAAGAACGACATCCACTCGGTAGTGGTCCGTTCCCTGCAGATGCTGGCCCGCCGCGGCGAGGTCGACGCCCAGGCCCCGGCCCAGGCGATCGAGAAGTACCGGCTGCTGAACGTGAACGCCGGCACCACCGGCAACGCGGGCGGCGACTCCTAACCGGACGCCCTGCCGGCCGCACAGGCCGGACACCGCGCCCGACGGCGGTTCCCCACCAAACGGTGGGGAACCGCCGTCGGGCGTTTAACCGCCATTGTCCCCCGCCCCTCCGGGGGCCCGGCCCCCGGCGATCCCGGCGCGGGCCGCTGTGACACAGGACAACGGCAGTTGTAGCCTTCGCACAAATGGAGCTTGGCCGGTGCGCCCCGTATGCTCGATGCATGGCAGAGCCGATCACCACTCCCGAAAAACGCAAGCCTGCCTCCAGGGCGATGACTCCAGAGAAGGCCGAGACGCTCAAGAAGCTCCGGGCCAGCGTGGGCCAGCTGTCGACGACGACGCTGCGCCAGCTGGAGAAGTCACTGCCGTGGTACAGCCGGTTGAACTCGGACGAGCGGTCCGCCCTGGGCATGGTAGCCCAGAACGGCATCGCGGCGTTTGTCACGTGGTACGAACGGCCGAGCTCGCCGTCGTGGATCCTCTCCGACGTCTTCGGCACCGCCCCCACTGAACTGACCCGCTCCATCAGCCTCCAGAAAGCGCTCCAGCTCATCCGGATCGTCGTGGAGGTCGTGGAGGACCAGGTCCCGATTATCGCCCCGGAGGCTGACCAGTCGGCCCTCCGGGAAGCCGTACTGCGCTACTCGAGGGAGGTCGCCTTCGCGGCCGCCGACGTCTACGCCCGCGCCGCGGAATCCCGCGGATCCTGGGATACCCGGCTGGAAGCCCTGATTGTCGATGCCATCCTCCGCGGCGAGAACACGGACGCGCTGCGGTCCAGAATCGCGGCCCTGGGCTGGAAGGCGCAGGAGCGGTTCACCGTCATGGTCGGCAATTCCCCGTCCGAACCCAGCGCCAGCTATGTCAGCGAACTGCGGCGCACCGCGGGACGCTTCGCCGAGGACGCCCTCGTGGGGATCCAGGGCGATCGACTCATCCTGATCCTGGGCGGCGTCCAGGACCGGGAGACGGCATACCTGAAGCTCAGCGAACTCTTCGCTCCCGGCCCGGTGGTCTACGGCCCCGAGGCGGGCTCCCTGCTTGAGGCCAGCGGCTCCGCCCAGTCGGCCTTTGCCGGCCTCACCGCGGCCCGGGCGTGGCCCTCGGCGCCGCGGCCGGTGGCGGCCGACGACCTGCTCCCCGAACGGGTGATCTCCGGCGACGACGCCGCCCGCCGCTCCCTGGTCAAGAACATCTACCGCCCCCTGCTGGCCGCCTCCAACGGGCTCGTGGAGACCTTGGGCACCTACCTGGAACTGGGGCATTCGCTCGAGGCGACCGCCCGCGAACTCTTCGTGCACGCCAACACGGTGCGCTACCGGCTCAAGCGCGTCTGTGACGTTACCGGCTGGGACCCGCTCCTGCCGCGGGAGGCGTTCGTGCTGCAGACAGCCCTCGTGGTAGGCAGGTTATCGGCGCCGCCGAAGCCTCCCGCGGAACGTCAGCCTCCCCGCAACGGCTCCTAATCCGTTGTAGACTTCCTACAAACTGACCCAGTGAGCTTGGTGCATGAAAACACGAATGTTCACGCGGTAATTTGGAAAGCTGGTTACGTGCTTGCAATCGTCTGCCCTGGACAGGGCTCCCAGACCCCTGGTTTTCTGGCCCCCTGGCTGGAACTGCCACCCGTCGCAGGCCTTCTGGCCTCCCTCAGCGAAATAGCAGGCATCGACCTCACCGCCCACGGAACCACCTCGGATGAGGAAACCATCAAGGACACTGCCGTCGCGCAGCCCCTGATTGTCGCCGCCGGCCTGGTGGCGGCAAAGTCGCTGTTCGACGTCGAGCTCAGCACGCTGCCGGTCATCCTGGCCGGCCACTCCGTCGGCGAAATCACCGCGGCCTCGCTGGCCGGCGTCCTGACCGAGACCGAAGCCATGACTTTTGTCCGCGAACGCGCCAACAGCATGGCCGCCGCGGCTGCCGCCACCCCGACCGGCATGAGTGCCGTCGTCGGCGGCGACCCGGCGGACGTCCTGGCCGCCATTGAGGCTTCCGGCGCCACCGCTGCCAACGTCAACGGCGCGGGCCAGACGGTGGCCGCCGGCACACTCGAACAGCTCAAAGCCCTCGCCGAGAACCCGCCGGCCAAGGCCCGGGTCATTCCGCTGAAGGTTGCCGGCGCGTTCCACACCTCGCACATGGCGCCCGCCGTTGCTGCCCTCCAGGCCCTGCGCCCGTCGCTGCACCCCCGGAACCCGCAGGTGCCGCTGCTGTCCAACTACGACGGCGCGGCAGTCGAGGACGGCGCCGCCGTCGTCGACAGCCTGATTGCCCAGGTCTCCCGCCCGGTCCGCTGGGACCGGTGCATGGAGACGATGGTGCAGCGCGGCGTGACCGGCGTAATCGAACTGGCTCCCGCGGGGACGCTGGCAGGCCTGGCCAAGCGCGGGATGCCCGGCGTCAAGACCGTCACCGTCAAGACCCCGGACGATCTTTCCGCGGCCCTGGCCCTATTTGCAGAACTGGAGGGAGAGGCATGAGCGTTCCGACCCTGAAGCAGGCGCCCGTGCAGGCCAACACCCGCATCATGGGTGTCGGCGCCTACCGGCCCAGCGTGATCGTGACGAACGAAGACGTGTGCCAGTGGATCGATTCGTCCGATGAATGGATCCGCCAGCGCACGGGCATCGTGACCCGGCACCGCGCGCCCGCCGACGTCAGCGTGATCGACATGGCCGAGGGCGCTGCCCGCGAGGCGCTCCGCAAGGCCGGCATCGAGGCCTCCCAGCTCGGCGCCGTGATCGTCTCCACGGTCACCCACCCGTACGCCACGCCGTCGGCTGCCGCGAGCCTGGCCGACCGCCTCGGCGCGACCCCCGCCCCGGCCTTCGACATCTCCGCGGCGTGCGCCGGGTACTGCTACGGCATCGCCCAAGGCGACGCCCTGGTGCGTTCCGGCGCGGCCAAGTACGTTCTGGTGATCGGGGCCGAGAAGCTCTCCGACGTCATCGACAACACGGAACGGACCATCTCGTTCCTGCTCGGCGACGGCGCGGGCGCCGTCGTGATCGGCCCCTCTGACACCCCGGGCATCGGTCCTTCGGTGTGGGGTTCGGACGGCAGCAAGTGGGATGCCATCGGCATGACCCACTCCATGCTGGACATCCGCGAGCTCGCCCTGACCGGCAAGCGCGGCGGGGCTCTCAGCAGCGAGGAGGCGGCCGTGACCGACGCCTCCCTGTGGCCGACCCTGCGCCAGGACGGCCAGACCGTCTTCCGCTGGGCCGTGTGGGAGATGGCCAAGGTGGCCCAGCAGGCCCTGGACGCCGCCGGCATCCAGGCCGAGGACCTCGCCGCCTTCATCCCGCACCAGGCCAACATGCGGATCATCGACGAGATGGCCAAGAAGCTGAAGCTGCCCGAGACCGTCAAGATTGCCCGCGACATCGCCGAGGCCGGCAACACGTCGGCGGCATCCATCCCCCTGGCCACCCACCGCCTGCTTGAGGAAAACCCCGAGCTCAGCGGCGGGCTGGCGCTGCAGATCGGCTTCGGAGCCGGTCTGGTCTTCGGCGCCCAGGTGGTCGTGCTTCCGTAGGCAGCCACCGCGTTCCCGAACTGAATACGTTCCGCCCGCATGACCTTTGCACCGCAGGTCCTGAGCTTCAGGTCCTGCGGTGCACACCACGCATTCCCGCACCAAGCCGAACCCTCGGTTTGAATCATTTCCGCCCACGGCGGCCGGCATTCCACCGGCGGCCGGGGCAACAACTAGAAAAGGAGCCATCAATGGCTAGCAACGAAGAAATCCTGGCCGGCTTGGCTGAAATCGTCAACGAGGAAACCGGCCTGGCCCCGGAGGCAGTCGAACTGGACAAGTCCTTCACCGAAGACCTGGACATCGACTCCATCTCCATGATGACCATCGTGGTCAACGCCGAAGAGAAGTTCGGCGTCCGCATCCCGGACGAAGAGGTCAAGAACCTCAAGACCGTCGGCGACGCCGTGGGCTTCATCGCCAACGCCCAGGCCTAAACCTGGCCCCCGCCGGCACCGGCGGACCCGCTGGCCGGTCCGGGCGCTGCAACAGCACCCGGACCGGAACCAGCACCCTCCACGCACCACCCCAGAGTTTTCCCCACGCAGGCCCCGGCCATCCCGTTCGCGGATCCGGACACGGCAGGCGCACCGACAGAGAGTGATCCCATGGCACGCAAAGTAGTCATTACCGGTCTGGGTGCCACCACACCCATTGGCGGCGATGTCCCCACGATGTGGAAGAACGCGCTCCAGGGCGTCTCCGGCGCGCACACGCTTGAGGACGACTGGGTGGCAAAGTACGAACTGCCTGTCCACTTCGCCGCACGCGCTACCACCCCCGCCCTCGAGGTCCTGAGCCGGGTCGAAGCCAAGCGCATGGACCCGTCCACCCAGTTCGCCGTGGTTGCGGCCCGCGAGGCATGGGCCGACGCCGGCATCACCGAAATCGACCACGACCGTCTTGCGGTGGCCTTCGCCACCGGGATCGGCGGAGTCTGGACCCTCCTGGATGCGTGGGACACCCTGCGCGAAAAGGGCCCCCGCCGCGTCCTGCCCATGACTGTTCCCATGCTGATGCCCAACGGCCCGGCTGCGGCGGTAAGCCTTGACCTGGGAGCCCGCGCCGGCGCCCACACCCCCGTTTCCGCCTGCGCATCCGGCACCGAGGCCGTGCACATGGGTCTGGATCTGATCCGCGCCGGCAAGGCCGACGTCGTGGTCTGCGGCGGCGCCGAAGCCGCCATCCACCCGATGCCGATCGCCGCCTTCGCCTCCATGCAGGCACTCTCACGCCGCAACGACGATCCCGAGCACGCTTCACGTCCCTACGACCGTGACCGCGACGGCTTCGTCATGGGTGAAGGCGCCGGCGCCCTGGTCCTCGAAGCCGAGGAACACGCCTTGGCCCGCGGCGCCCGGATCTACGCCGAACTTGCCGGCACCTCGGTCACCGCCGACGCCTACCACATCACCGCCCCGGACCCCGAAGGCCTCGGCGCCACCCGCGCGCTGAAGGCTGCCATGTTCGACGGCCGCATCCAGCCCGAAGACGTGGTGCACGTCAACGCGCACGCCACCTCCACCCCGGTCGGCGACAAGCCCGAGTACGCGGCCCTCAAGGCTGCCCTGGGCAAGCACCTGGACAGCGTCGCGGTCTCGGCCACCAAGTCCCAGATGGGGCACCTGCTGGGCGCCTCCGGTGCGGTGGAAGCCGTCCTGACCGTCATGGCCATCTACGACCGCAAGGCCCCGGTGACCATCAACCTCGAGAACCAGGACCCGGAAATTCCGCTCGACGTCGTCACGACGGCCCGGGACCTGCCGGCCGGCAGCATCTCCGCGCTGAGCAACTCCTTCGGCTTCGGCGGCCACAACGCCGTGATCGCGGTACGCAGCGTATAGGTCCACCGCACTCCGTGCCAAAGAGCGATGGCGGCCATGTTCCCTTCGAACATGGCCGCCATCGCTCTTTTGGTGCGTAGCTATGGAATTGCTGCTGGAACTGCTGTAACGGAGTCGACCCTGGCCGGGGCTTAGCCGACCTGGTGGAGCCAGCGCACGGGAGCGCCCTCGGCGGCGTGCCGGAACGGTTCCAGTTCCTCGTCCCAGGCCTCACCCAGGGCGAGCGAGAGCTCGTGGTAGACGGCCGAGGGGTCCCCGGCGCCGGATTCGTAGGCGTAGCGGATGCGGTCCTCGGAGACCATGATGTTGCCGTGGACATCGGTGGTGGCGTGGAAGATCCCCAGCTCCGGGGTGTGCGACCAGCGTCCGCCGTCCACTCCCTGGCTCGGTTCCTCGGTCACTTCATAGCGCAGGTGCGCCCAGCCACGCAGAGCCGACGCCAATTGAGCCCCCGTGCCCGGCGTTCCGGTCCACGACAGCTCGGCCCGGAACATTCCGGGCGCGGCAGGCTGAGCGGTCCACTCCAAGTCCGTCCGCTTGTCCACGACAGACCCTATGGCCCACTCGACGTGGGGACACAAGGCAGTCGGGGCCGAGTGAACAAACAACACACCGCGGGTCAGTGCAACAGACATTCCATCCTCCATAGCTGTAGGTACGTCTTCCCCAACGACCTGTGCCTGAATGTCTGTCTGTTGCGCGGATCCGAAATTGTGCCGGCGGTCCCTGCCAGACTACTAATGTACAACCGGGTTCCAAGCTGGGACGTGAAGCATTCCAGCTTCAAGCTCAACTTGAAACTTCCCGGGCGTGAGTTTTATTCTGCCCTACCCCTCCTAATTACGCCAGTAGGATTCGGCGCGTCTTTCCCGGCGCGCCGCGCCGGTTTGCGGGGATCGCCCCTGAGCTGGACGGCTGCTCCCGGCTGACAGAGATCCAGCACGGTTCCGGCAGGTTTCCGGGAGGGCTCCGGACCGGTTCCGGCAGGGTGCCGGGCCGGAATGCCGGGCCGGAATGCAGACGGGTTTCCGGCCCAATCGGAGCCGGGGTGCGGGCGGGTTTCCGGCCCAATCGGAGCCGGGTGCGGGCGGTCCTCAGGCCCGGGGATGCGCCTGCTGGTAGCTCTGCCGAAGCCGCTCTACGGAGACGTGGGTGTAGATCTGGGTGGTGGCAAGGCTGCTGTGGCCGAGGATTTCCTGCACGGCCCGCAGGTCCGCCCCGCCGTCGAGCAGATGCGTGGCAGCCGAGTGCCGCAGGGCATGCGGCCCGGTGGCGGCCGTGTCCCCCAGCCGCTCCAGCATGTCCTTGACCACACTGCGGACCTGGCGCTGGTCCACGCGCCCGCCTCGCGCGCCCAGGAACAGCGCCGGGCCGCTGGTCCCGGTGGCGACGCCCGGCCTGCCCCGGCGTAGCCAGTCGTCGACGGCGATCGCCGCCGGCAGCCCGTAGGGCACGGTGCGTTCCTTGTTGCCTTTGCCCAGCACCCGCATGGTCCGGCGGTCCGGGTCCAGGTCGTCCACGTCCAAACCCGCGAGCTCGCCGACCCGGACACCCGTGGCGTAGAGCAGTTCCAGCATGGCCCGGTTGCGCAACGCGAGCGGTCCGCCGTCGGCGGAGGCGGTTTCCGCGTCGGTCACCAGCCGCTGGACCTGTTGCTGGTGCAGGACGCCGGGCAGGGTTTTCTCCCGCTTCGGGGCCTTCAGCCGCAGGGCGGGGTCGGCGTCGATCAGTTCCTCGCGGACGGCCCAGGCGGTGAAGGCCCGTGCGGTCGCGGCGCGGCGGGCCAGGGTGGCGCGGGACTTGCCTGCCTCGCTCTGCGCGCCAAGCCAGCGCCGCAGGGTGCCAAGCTCCAGCCCCGCCAGGTCCTGAACCCCCTCGGTCGCGGCGTGCACGAGCAGGCTGTCGACGTCGGAGAGATACGCCCGCACCGTATGGGCGGACCGTCCCCGCTCGGCTTCCAGGTAGCGGCCGAAGCGGGCGGCGGCGACTTGCAGGGAGGCAGGCAGCGCGGCGGGGAGATCCTGGGTAGACACGCTCCCACTCTTGCAGTATTCCGCCAGCATGCAAGGAGCAGGACGGGCGAGCCGCCGTATCCCGGCCGGGCGGGGCGTGTCCTCTCAGCCGCGCTCGTCATGTCAGCCCGCTGCCCCGGATCGTTTCCAGCCGCCGTGCCGGGATTCGGCCAGCCCCAGCAGCCCCAGCCTGCCGAGCCCGGCGCGGACCGAGTCCGGGCTCAGTCCGGCCACGGTGGCCAGTTTCTCGACCGAGGTGGCGGTCCGCAACGGCAGGGCATCGAGCAGGATGAGGTCTTCCAGGGTCAGCCCGTCGTGGGGCTCCGCCCTGCCGGCCTTGTCCGGGGGCATCGCCTCGCCGCTCGGGGAGGCGAGTTCGGCGATTTCCCCGGCATCCGTGACGCACACGGCCCCGCCTTCCCGCAGGAGCCGGTGGCAGCCGGCGGAGTTGGCGCTGTGGACGGATCCGGGCACGGCGCCCACGGCCCTGCCCAGGCTTTCGGCATGGTGGGCCGTGTTGAGGGCGCCCGAGCGCCACCTGGCCTCGACCACCACCGTGACGGCGGCCAGTGCCGCGATAAGTCGGTTCCGTTGCAAAAACCTGTAACGGGTGGGCGCTGACCCGGGCGGGACCTCGGCCAACACTGCGCCGTGGTCCGCCACCGCCCGGAGCAAGTCCTCGTTGCCCGCGGGGTAGAAGCGGTCCACTCCCCCGGCCATGACGGCAATGGTGGGCACGCCGCCCGCGCTGCCGGCCAGCGCAGCCCTGTGGGCGTGGGCGTCAATCCCATAGGCACCCCCGGAAACGATCGTGAAGCCGCGCTGAGCCAGCGAGTACGCTAGGTCACCCGTCACCGACGCTCCGTAGCTGGTGCTGTCCCGGGAGCCCACCAGGGCGATCGCCCGGGCCGCCGGGGGCAGCTCCTGTTCCACGCCGCGCCACCATAGGCACAGGGGCTCCTGCAGACCGAGGTCCGCCAGTTGCAGCGGCCACAGCTCATCGGTGGGAATGATGATCCGGCCGCCGAGCCGCCGCATGGTGGCCAGGTCCCGTTCCGGGGCGAGGTCGGGCACGCGCGGGGCCCACCGTCTCAGCGCCTCGGTCAGTCCCGACCAGCTGCTGGAGCCTTCGCCGGCCAGGATTCCGGTGATCTCCCGCTCGAGCTCCGGACCGGCGGCGAGCCGGCCGCTGGCAATCCGCAGGGCGTCCTGCGCTCCCGCGGCCTGCACGAGTGCCAGTGCCGCCGCGTCCTGCGGCTCGAACAGGCGGGACAGGGCAGCCCTGGCTGTTCGTTCGTCATCGATCATGGCGGGTCCTTTCACGTGGCTGCGGGTGCGGATTCGTGCCGGCCCACTCACAGGGAGGCCGCGGCCTGGCGGAGCCCCAGTGCCTGTCCGACGTCGTCCGTGTCCGGCACATCACGCCGGGACAGGTCCGCAAGAGTCCACGCCAAGCGCAGCACGCGGTCGTAGCCGCGGGCGGTCAGCGAGCCGCGCTCCAGGGCGTAGTCCAGGATGCGGGTGGTGGGCGCATCGAGCCGCAGGACTCCGCGCAGGAGCCGCCCCGGCACCTGCGCATTGGTCTCCAGCCCGAACGGCAGCAGCCTGTCCAGCTGACGGTTCCGGGCCGCACGGACGCGTTCAGCGATGGTGGCGGTTCCCTCTTCCGCCGCCGGCTGGCCAAAATCCGCGAGGGAGACCCGCTCGACTTCGAGCTGGATATCGACCCTGTCCAGCAGCGGCCCGGACATCCGGGCCTGATAGCGGCGGCGCATGGTGGGGGTACAGATGCAGTCGACCCCCTTCCCGGTTGCCTTGCCGCAGGGACACGGGTTGGCTGCGAGGACCAGCTGGAACCGGGCGGGATAGGCTGCGGACCCGGCCGAGCGGTGGATGACCAGCTCGCCGCTTTCCAGCGGTTGCCGCAGGGCGTCCAGGACGCCGCGGTCATATTCCGGGGCTTCGTCCAGGAAGAGCACGCCGCGGTGGGCCCGGGATGCTGCCCCGGGCCGCGGCAGGCCGGACCCGCCGCCGATGATGGCCACCGCCGTCGCGGTGTGGTGCGGGTTCTCGTAGGGCGGCCGGCGCAGCAGCTGCACCGTGCCGGACGGCAGCGAACACAGGGAGTGGATGGCGGTCACCTCCATGGCCTCGGTGTCGCCCAGGTCCGGCAAGAGGCCGGGAAGCCGCTCGGCCAGCATGGTCTTCCCGGCGCCCGGCGGACCGGTCAGCAGGAGATGGTGGGCGCCGGCGGCCGCCACTTCGAGGGCCCGGCGAGCCGTGGCCTGACCGGAGACATCGCACATGTCCGGCGCCAGCGCGGAGCCGGTGCCGGGATCCGGCCCGTCGGCGTCCTCGACCTCGGGCTCGAAGTCGAGGGCCAGGTCCTGCGGGTCCGCGCCGCAGTCGAAGGCGAGCCGGGCGAGCGTGGTGTAGCCCCGGACGTGGGCGCCGGGGACGAGTTCGGCCTCGGCCACATTGGCTCGCGCCACGACGACCTCGGGGTAGCCGGCCCGCACCGCTGCCATCACCGCCGGCAGGATGCCCCGCACGGGCCGCAGCCGGCCGTCCAGGCCGAGCTCGGCAATGAAGACGGCGCGGCCCGTGGACCGGACATCGTTCGCCGCGAGCAGGACAGCCATGGCGATGGCGAGGTCGAAGCCCGACCCGCGTTTGGGCAGGGACGCCGGGATAAGGTTGGCCGTAATCTTCCGGCGGCTCAGCGGGATCCCCGAGTTCTGGGCCGCGGAGCGGATCCGTTCCTTGGCCTCGTTCAGCGAGGCATCCGGCAGCCCCAGGATCACGAACGCCGGCAGGGTCTGGCCGCTGCCGCATAATTGACACATGAGCGAATCAGTCACCCAGAAACGCGCAATATTGTATCTCCGGCTAAGCGTCGCCAAAGACGAAAGCGTCTCGATCGCCAACCAGAACAAACAGCTTCAGGCCCTCGCCGAGCGGGAAGGCTGGCAGATCGTCGAGACGTTCACCGACGACGGCCTCAGCGGCGGCAAGCCCCGCGCTAACGCCGAGAAGGCCCTCCGGATGCTCCGCGACAACGCCGCCGACGTAATCGCGGTGTACAAGTTCGACCGCTGGAGCCGCATGGGCGCCCGCGCCGTCGCCGACCTCCAAGACGTTCTCGACGAACGCGCCGCTTCCGGCTCTCCGGCGCTGTTCCTGGCCCTTGCCGACGGCCTCCGCTCGAACAGCCCCGCATGGGACATTCAGGTAGCCCTCATGGCCGCCCTCGGCCGGACAGAGCGGGAACTGATCCGCTCCCGAGTCAAGGCCGCCCGCGACTATCAGCGCCTCACCCGCCGCCACTCCGGCGTCCCGCCCTACGGCTACCGGCCGATCCCCCACCCGAGCGGAAAGGGCCGCGCCCTCGAAATTGACCCCGACGAAGCCAAGGTAGTGCGCCGCATGGTCGACGAGATCCTCTCCGGCGCGACCGGCTACGCCGTTGCCAAGGGCCTAAACGCCGACGGCATACGCCCCCGCAAGGCTGAGAAGTGGACCGCCGCGACCGTGGCCGACATTCTCCGGCGCGACTCCCTCCTCGGCTACATGACGCACCGCCGCCCCGGCGAGAGCACGCGCACGAGCCGCCCTCTCCTCGGTGAGGACGGACTCCCGGAGCAGGTATGGCCCGCAATCATCACCGCCGACGAGGCCGCCGAACTGCGAGCGCTTCTATCCCGGCGTCCCGACTGGAACCTCTCCCCCGGCGCTGGCCGGAAACGCGCAAGCCGCGTCCTCTCCGGCCACGTCGAGTGCTCGACGTGCGGAAGCGTCATGCGCGTCAACTACACCGACAAACAGAAGGACGGCTCCAGAACGGCCCGCTACGTCTGCTCGGCGTCCGCTGGCGCTTGCGCCCGCAAGGTGAGCATCCACGCCGGGATGCTGGAGGCCCGGATCTCGGAGGAGTTCCTCCGCGTCTTCGGCGGCTTCGAGGTCTACGAGGTCCGAGAGTCCTCCTCCCGCGACGCCGGAGAGCTCGCGCAAGTCCAGCAACTCATAGCCTCAACCGCCGCCGATATGGCCGTTTCCGGCGCTGATATTCCCACCCTGGCCGCCCGCCTGACGGAGTTGCACGCCCGCCGAGAGGCACTGGAAGCCGCTCCGGAAGTGACGACGGCCCACACCGTAGCGACCGGCGAGAAGTTCGCCGAGGCGTGGCAGGCAAGGGAGACGGCGGGACGCCGCAAGCTCATCTCCTCGGCGCTCGACGGCCGCATCGTCGTCAGCCCGGCCGTAAAAGGCTCCCGCAAGCTCGACGAGTCCCGCCTCAGCATTCCGTGGCGCTGGACCGAGCCCGACTATCACGAGGAGGACTACGACGCCTGAGAAACCGAACCACGCCCGCGACCGTATCTACGGCGGCGGCCAGCCCTTTGAGCTCGGCTACCGCCCCGACGCCGACGACTTCCGGCGCTGGCTCCTGAAAGACGCCGAGCGGATCGTCGAGGCTGAAGAGCAGCGTGTAAACGACCAGTCGGCCGACGACTGAGAAAGGCCCTGCCACACGGCGGGGCCTTTACTCGTCTCTGGCTGAGCAGATCACTTGCCGCTGGCGGACTCCTACTTTGTCAGGCCACGCCGGAGGAGGCCGCCGAGAGGCCCCCGCCCGGCCAAGGTGCCAGCCGCATGACGATATGACGGTTCTTTCGTCATTTCATATCCGTACTTAAGAGAGAGAGCTCTTAAGAGAGAGATACAGAATGACGCTACTTGCGTCATATCGTCATGCCGCGACCCCCTGGGACCGACCCCGGCGCCTCGGCGCCCGCCGCCTACCCCTATCCGGCAAAATAATCGACCTTCCAGTGAGCAAAACGAGCCTCCGGGCTCTCTTAATACGTAGGCCCCCGCTAGGGCCGCCGACGTCGTCGGCATATGCCCGGTCCCGCACCTCTAACGTTTCCACCCAAGCGGCGCCCCCGCCGTCCCGCCAACCCGCGAAAGATCCCGCCACCTTGCCTCTCCCCGATCCCGCTTCCCGCCCTTGCCGCTTCTGCGGCGACCCGCTCCCGGCCCAGAAGGGCCGCTCCCGCCCCCGAGTCGCCCACGAGGGCGAGTGCTCCCGCAAATACCACAACAAGCGCCGCCTCAACTGGCGCATAGACCGCTTCCGCGCCGCCCACCGCGCCGACCGTAGCGACGCATTATCCTGGGCCGCCACCGAGTACAGCTACGACGACTACGACCCGGACGGCTTCTCGACCTCTCGCGGCGCCTATGACGACGTCCACGGCGACGCCCTCATAGAGGCCATGAATGCCTGGGAGACCGCCGAGCAGATACGCGCCCTCCTGGCCCGCGCCGAATGGCAAGCCCGCGCGGCCGAGCGCCGCCTCCTGGAAGAGGAGCGCCGCCGCGCCTATGAGGAGCTCCGCGCCGCCCACACCCCCGAGGAGTGGCGCGCCCGCATAGCGCGAGCGGTCGCCGCCCGCCGCTCCCGCTCGCGGCGCGACTAAACGTATCCATACTTCCCTGTAGAGGGAATTAGCCGGACCCCGCCGCCCCTCTCCTAGATCCGCCGCCGCCAGCACGCACCTCACTAGCGCATGGTGCGCCGTGCGGCGGCCCAGACCGGGTAGCCGAGTACCTTGGCGGGACGCTCGGCTCCCCACCCTCCCGCCGTGCCCGCGCCCCTTTCCGCGTGGCCCGGCGCGGGGCGGGCGTGAGCTCCGCGAACTGCTGGCGCGTTGAGCTCCGCCCGCCCACCTCCACCTCCTCCCCACTCGCCCCGCGCGAGTGGCCTTTTCTTTGCCCTTCCACCGTGACACCCCTCTATGAAAGGAGGCCCCATGCTATGCCCCGAATGCCGTAAGAACCCCCTACAGGGCGCTCGGACGACTTGCTCCGACCGTTGCCGCCAGCGCCGCTCCCGCGCCCTCCGTGCCGATCGCCTGGACCGCGCCCGCGAGCTCCTGGCCCAGCAAACCCAGGCCCTCGCCTCCGGCGCCGACCCGGCGCTGATCGCCCAGCTTGCGCGAGAAGCAAGGCGCCTCCTCGGCGAGGCATGACGAAATGACGGAACTAACGTCATTTATGTTCCGGTCTTAGGGTTTCTCCTCTACATAGCTGCACCACTTGCACCCTTGCACCACCAAGCCTCTGACCTGCGGAAACGTCCGCTTTGCGTGGTGCAAGCGTGGTGCAAGTGGTGCAAACGCCGGCCGATCTCCCGTCCCTATTTAATTCACGCCGGAGAGGCTCCGCCTCGTGCGACTGGCCGGAGGCCAGATATCCACTCCAAGCCTCCCCGGTAATCCACCGCTAAACCGGGCTCCGCCCGCTCCCCGAAAGGAAAGTCCCGCCTAATGTCCCTCCTGAACCTCGCCCCCGAGGCGCTCGCCGCCGCCCTGCCCAGCCTTGCCGCCACCCGCCGGGGCGGCTCCTGGCCCGTCGGCCTGTTGCCCCTGGAGCAACTCGCCGACGAGCTCGCCGCCTTCGGCTACCGCTACAAGCGTGGCCCTGGCTTCACTTGCCACGGCGCCAGCGCCGACCCTTACGACGTCGCCAGCACGGCCGCCCTGATCCTGAATATGGCCGCCGACGCCCTCACCTACTCCGGCCTTCTCGGCGACGCCTGGGCCGAGGCCGCCGACGAGCTCGAATCCCACGCCGACCGCGTCCAGATGGAAACCCACGCCGCTCTCGGCGACGACTACGAGCTCGCCGAGGCCGTGGCCGCCCCTCTGACCGCCTTCTCCGACGCGACGGCCCGCCGCCTCCGGCACCTCCTGGAATCGCCCGAGGGCACCGTCGCCGAGCGCGAGGCCGCTCTCCTCGGCGACCGCTTCAACGAGCACGCCGAGGCGCTCCGGCGGACGGCCCGCGACGTCAAGGCCAGCCCCGCCGCCCAGCGGCCCCTCCTGACGGCCCTCCGCTCCCTCCTGCCCGCCCCGGAGGAGGCCACCGTCGACGAAGCCGCCGCCCTGGGTTTCCTGGCCTCCCTGGACTCCCTGGACGTCCTGAAGCGCTCCGAGCTCGTCGTCCGCTACGACGACGCCGACCGCCCCGGCGACCTCGGCGACTACGACCTCCGCGCCCTGGCCGAGGCCCGTTGGGGCGCCCCCAAGCCCCTCCGAGGCATCTACGTCTACCGCCCGGCCCGAGCCGCCGCCTAACCGGCCCGCTCCCCACATTCCCCCGGCGTCACTCGGGCGCCGGTCCCTCCCGAAAGGAACCCACCAGCAATGAACCTCTCCCGTAACGAAGTTGCCCGCGACGTCTCCACCGGCGAAGGCACCGCCAGCATTACGGCGACCCACCCCTCGGCCGAGATCCGGGCACTCTCCCCGGCGATCGCCAAGGCATACGCCGCCTTCGAGGCCGCCAACGCCGCCGCCGCTCCGCTGAAGGCCGACCGCCAGCGCCTCCGCCGCGACCTGAAGGCCCTCCGCGACGGCAAGCACCCGGCGAAGGAATACGATCAGGCCCTCGACGACGAGCTCGGCCGCGAGCTCGCCCGCCTCGACGCGGCGCTGACCCGCAACGCGAACGCCGCCCGCAAGCTCGCCGTCGATTACCTACTCGCCGTGATCGAGAACCCGCGCCGGGACGAAGCCCGGCAGGACGCCGCCAAGCTGGCCCTCGCCGCCCACGAGGACGCCGTCGCGGCGCTGGCCGCCCTGGAGGACGCTCTCGCCCGGCGTGAGAAGTTCTACGGCGGCGCCGGACGTCCGGCCGAGTGGAAGCACCACACGCACACGCTCGACGTCGCCCACCGCCAGGGCCGCATCCGGCAGAGCCACGAGCTCCTCGCCCGCGAGGTCGCCGAGTTCCCCGCTGGCGACGTCCAGACCCTCGCCGACGGCGGCACCGTGCCGACCCTGGCCGAGCTCCAGGCCGCCGCCGAGCGGGCCGAGGCCGAGCGCGTCGCCAGCATGAAGGCCGCCGCCCGCGCCCGCGACCGCCGCCGCGATATCGCCGAGGAGAACGCCAACTAATGACCCTCTCCGAAGCTATCGCCCGGCGCGCCGCCGCCAGCGGCATGACAGCGGCCCAGGCCCTCTCCTACCGGGCGGGCGCCCTGGAAGCCCGCGTAATCATCCAGACCGCCGCCGAAGAATCCCTCCGGCGGCTCTCCTCCAAAGAACGGACCCCCTCTAGTGCATAACTCCTACAACATCGGCGACCTCGTCAAGACGGCCCAGAAGGACGCACCCCTTCCCTCGTCCTTCGGCGACCTGGACGAGGCCAGCCAGCGTCGCTTACGGCGTGAGGCAGAGGCCCAGGGCATCACGCCCGAGGCCCTCTACGCCGCCATCCTGGCCCAGACCGAGAAGGACGCGGGCGAGACCTTCGACGCCGACGCGATCGCCCGAGCCGCACGCCGCTAATCCCACCCCGCCCCACACTCGACGGCGCCAGGAGTCCACGCTCTCCTCGGCGCCGTCGGCGTACCCCCAGCACCAGCACTACCAAGGAGAACCCTTGTCCCCCTTCAAGTCCCGCAATGCCTACCGCCAGGAAGTCAAGCGCCGCGTCGCCCTCCTCCTCCCCGACGTCGAGCACTATGCCACCACCTCCCCGGCGAAGTGCCCCCCTGCCCTTCGCCCAGGCATGGCCCCCGGTGAGTGGGTAGCCACCGCCCCCGCCGTTCGCGGCTCACTCCTCCGCCAAGCCCTCCGGGAGATCATCACCAACGAGCTCGGACCTATGCCCGCCCCGGCCGTCGGCGATGATCCGCCCCGCTCTACCCAGCCAGCGCACGCGCCAGCGCCGGACCTCACCGAGCCCGAGCCCGCGCCAATCACAACGCGCTACTTCGTCGGTTGCTCCGAGTGTGGCGAGCCCGTCGGCGTCGACTCACCGCGCGCTCGCGTCGTCTTCTGTTCGGCGTCGTGTGCCGAGGCTCGCAAGTAAGCGTGTAAACGCAAGGCACGCACGGCAAGAGGCCGCCGCCCACCCCGACGGCGGCCTCTACCCCCTGGGTACCCCCTCCCCCCACCCCCTCTCTCCCGGATCGAAGGGGCATAGCGCCGCTCCCAAGCTGCGCACGGCCCTCCGGGTTTGCGCGGAACCCCTATTTGCACCCCTGCTAGTTGAAAGGACGCAACTCAATTGCCCCTTAGCCCCATTCCCGCCCCTGGCGATCCCGCCGAGGACCGCTACGACGGCCTCCCGGCCTCCTGGTCCGCGTCCGCCAAGGAAACCTACGTCCAGATCTCCGAGGAAAACCCCGGCCTCGACGCCGCGAGCCTCTCGACGTTGTATGAGGCGTGCTCCCTCTTTGCCTTGGCCGACGCTATGGCCGAGACCGTCGCCGCCGACGGCTTTATGGTGCCCGGCTCCCAGGGCCAGCCGACGGCTCACCCGCTCCTCGGCGAAATCCGCCTCTGCCGCGTTCAGGCTATGGCCGCCCTGAAGGCCCTCGGAATCGCCCAGAATCAGTCCGCCGCCTCCAAGGCTGGCGCCGCCCTGGCCGCCAAGCGTCACCACGGCAGGACCCCCGGCGTAAGGGCGGCCAAGTGATCCGCCGCGACGGCCCCGCCCGGCCAGCCGCCCGCGTCGTCCTGACGCCGACCTACAAGGGCGCCGAGCTCCCCGCCTGGAGCCCGGCCGCCCCGGCTGGCGGCTGGACCCCTTCGACGGCGTGGGCCGCCGCGACCGCCTACGCCGAGGAGCACGAGGACGTTTACACGCCCCGAGTCCTCACCACGGCCGCCTACCGCGCCCTCCTCGGCGCCGTCCCTGGCCTCCACCGCGCGGACGTCGTCGCCCGCCTGGAGCGCCGAGACCCCCGCTCCCAAGCCGCCGACCCGGCGCCATTCTGACCCGTTTACACACCCCCGAGAGGAACAAATGGAAACGAAGATCTGCACCTCGTGCGAAGAACCCCGCCGCGTGAATCAGTTCCGGAAGCGCCGGGACGGCGTCACCCGGCGCGGCCGTTGTCGGCGTTGCACCCGCCGGGACACGGCCCGCGCCAAGGCCGCTCTGAGCCGGCTAACGCCGAACGCCTAGACGCCCCTGTAACGAAAGGCCCCTCTCGAAGCCCAGGAACTACTTCCTAGGCCGCGAGAGGGGCCTTTTTGCGTTGCTCCTAGCGACATCGAGGCCCACTAGCCGAACTTCTTTTGCGCGAGCTCCCGTACCTGGTCGTCGTAAGCCGAGGCACCGTCAGTGACCGCAATATTGCACCACCTGTGCGCGGTTCTGAGGTTGTCAACCTCGTCGTCCCCGCCGAGAGCAACGGGAAAAATGTGGTCAACCGTTGGGTAGCGGTCGTCGGAGGGGCGCGCGGCCGGATCGGTGGGAAGCCTGCATATCTGGCAGATGTAGTCGTCTCGCTCGAACACGAAGAGCTTGTGCTTCGCGTACGTTCTACCCTGCCGGTTGCGGGCGGACGGCGGGACGGACCGAACTGTCGTCACTCCCTTACGTCTCTTGCAGTCCGTGCAAAGGCAGTCGTCGGGCCGCCCGCCGAGGTCCAGGGCGGCCTTTCTGCATCCCTCATGATTCTTCACGAAGTCCGCCCGTGACGTTCCGGCTTCATACGCCTCTGGAGTGAGGGCCTCTTTACAGTGAGGGCAAATTGCATAGTCTGCCCCTATCAACGGCCAACTCGATACCATCCTGAAATAGACCGAGCATAACCCGCAGCAGTAGACCCGGCTCCTTGTATGAGCCACAAACTCCGTCCCGCACCCCTTGCAGATCAGTTGTTCCCGAAACATCAGTCGCCCTCCTGGACAACAGTCTTCACGAAGGCCCTGAGCTTCGGAACTGCCGGAACGTCCACCCACATGCGGATTGAGTTGTCGGCTGGCGGCGCGCCCCCTACCCGGTAAGCGTCGAACGGTAGTTGGTCGAAGATGGGAGCGAGGGCCGCTGCCTTGGCCTCGGACAGATACCCGACCTTGCGACCCTTCCCATACACCGCCACCGCGTTTGCATCCCATTTGTTCTTTGGCTCACGAACCAGCACGTAGTCGCTCCCGCCATGCTTGTAGCGCCCGGAATCAGTGACCCAGAATCCCGATCCGACAATCCGGAACCGGTTCGACGGGAGCTCCCGCAGGTCGAGGATCGACAGCCCCGCCTCGTGAAGCGCAACTTTCTTCACGCCCACAACTTTCGGCTCAGTCTCCCATCCCGGCGTCGTAGGACGCACCGGTGATTCGGGCGCCGCAGATGACGCGGTGGCGCTCACCTTCACAGGTTCAGGCTCCGCGACGAGTCGCTCCGGCACATGCTGCTTTTCGGGCGCCTTAGCTTCTACTTCCGCGCCCCGAAGGAAGGCGGAAAGCTTCTGAATTATCCCCATCGCCGTAGCCTAACAGCGCCGACATCTGCGCCCGGCTTGAACTTGCTGCTAGTTCTGAAGCACGTAATCATTCCTGGAGTAGTGGACAATCCATCCCTTTGATGTCAGGGATACAGTTCGCCGGCGCAAGTCGTCTTCGTCAACCTCCGCAGAAATGAGGTCCGCCCTCTCCAGTTGAGCAAAATTAGTCCGCATGTGCTGAGGCGACGCGAAGCCGAACGTTTCGAAGTCGCCCGGAGCGCACGTACCACCAGACACCGCCAGATCGTCGAACAGTTTCCACGTTCTCGGCTGAAGCCTGATGGACTCCGTAATCCGGTCAGCTTCATCGGCGAGCCAAACCTGCAAGAGCTCGAGGAAATCAGATTGTGGGCGCCCCAGTTCCTCTTCTTGGTCCAGCCAGATGCAAAATTCTTGAGCGTAACGAAGCGCGTCCCGAAGATTGGCGTTGCAGATGTCGTACAGGTGACGGAACTCAACTGGTCCGACTGGGGCCTTTGCATCCGGCCGCGCTGAGAAATGGTGCAACCGCGCCTCGATTAGCTCTTCAATGGTCTCGTCGGCGACAGGCTTCACCTCAATGGGACGGCTGATCCTGCCGGTAAGCCTAGGCGAACTGACAGAGGATCGAACGATGCCTTTTGCGCCGCAGAGCACCCACCGCACGCCGGGCAGACTCAGGGAGGTGTCACGAATGAGCTCCAAAACTCGGCGCGCTTCGTTGCTCCGCGCGAGGAGCTCCATGTTGTCGATTACGGCAACCAACGCGCCGGACTCGGGTGTCGGGAAGGCTGCGGTAAGGGCCTTCCGAACTGTTCTCTCGAAGCCAGAGTCGGAGAAACCCGAAGAAGTGTTTACCTCGTCTGCTACGTCGATGTTCGCTCCGAAGCCGAAGGCTTGGGCGCCCCCGCTAACTGTCGTCACAATTGGCTCATTCATCCAACGCTTCAACTCGAACAGGTTCGCCACATCGTGCCCATAGTCGCGAAGATGGGATTCGTGCTCGATAAGCGCCTGGGCTATCGCAAGCAGCGCCCGGCGCTGGAAATCCTCGGCGTCTGATCCGATTTGGAGGAGCGTGTTGACGGGTACAAACGTTTGGTCCGATTCGTCATTAACTCTCTTCATCACTGCCTCGTAGACAGCCACGAGAACCAAACTCGTCTTCCCGACGCCGTTGTCGCCTTCGATGGTCGGATGGAGGCTTGAGTTTGCCAACTGACCGAGTAGCGCCCTCTTTTCTCGCCGACGCCCCACGAGCAACTTAAGGCCCTCCGCGTTCGCCGTCAGAGATCGGGAATCGTAAGGGTTGCTACTGAACCCCAGGTCAGTCCAGAGTGACAAGGTTGACTCCTCGGTCGGTGGGCGCGCCATTGTGTTGTTGGGCTACAACGTAGCACCGCGAACCGCGCCCACCCCAGTCCCGCGTTCACAAGGCACACCTGAGTAAACATGTGGACGGTCAGAGTCATGTGTCGTCAGGTAGACAACGGCTGGCCGATGTCGGCCTCGACCTCCACGATGTACCCGTTGAGCCCCACCAGGGCAACGGAGTAGGTCCGGCCCAGGGCCATCTAGCCCACCCCCCGGAGGTGCTCAACCGCAGGCTGGCCGATGCCGTCGTCGAGCACGGCGATCACGTCCACGCGGCGCAGGGGCATCCGCAGCTCATGGTCCCGGCACCACGCCGCCGCGAGGCGGTGGAGCCGGGCCAGCTTCTCCGCGTCCACGGCTTCAAAGGGATGACCGTAGTCGAGGGACTTCCGGGTTTTCACCTCGGCGATGACCAGGGCGTCGCCGTCGAGCGCGACAATGTCGATCTCGCCGTCCCGGCAACGCCAATTTCGGTCCACCACCCGCATGCCGAGCGATTCAAGAAACCCGGCGGCGAGGTCCTCCCCGCGCCGGCCCAGGACGTCCTTAGCTCTCATGCCTCCAGCGTGCCGCGCCGCCACGGACGGACGCAGGGAGCACCTTGCCTATGTGGAAAACCCATGGCCCGGTCTCGGTGGAGGAAGGGTCGCGGAACTCAGCCGAGCTGGTGATCCGCAGCGTGTTCAGCACTGCTGATCGCATAATCAAGGCAGGACGAGAAGAACTGCAGGAGGAACAGGAATGAAAGTACTATTCCTGGATATCGATGGAGTCGTCAACCGCGTGGGTACGAGAGAGCACTTTCGCGGCTTCATGGGCATCGATCCTGTCCTTGCGTTCAAGGTCGGCAAGATCATCCTTGACACTGACGCGGCGGTTGTTCTCACATCCACATGGCGGCATTTCCAAGGCGGCCTTGAAGAAGTCGACCGGCACGTCCACAAGACCTTTGACGTCACTCCGGCAGCAGACACAGGTTTTCGTGGCGAGGAGGTGAAGATGTGGCTGGACCAGCATCCGGAAGTGACGCGATATGCCATTCTCGATGATGATTCAGACTTCTATGCCGATCAGCCCCTGTTCAAGACCGCCTGGCAGACGGGAATCACGGACGAGATTGCGCAGCAGGTCACGGAATATCTAAACGGCAAGGAGGAACCCCAGGAGTGAAACGAAGAATCAGTTGCCCAGGTCTTCGACCTTGGGCAGGGCGAGCTCCTCGCTGCGGGGCAGTTCCTCGACGTTGACGTCCTTGAACGTGATGACGCGGACGCTCTTGACGAACCGGGCGGAGCGGTACACGTCCCACACCCAGGCGTCCTGCAGCGTCAGGTCGAAGTAGACCTCGCCGTCGGCGCTGCGGGCCTGCAGGTCAACGTGGTTGGCAAGATAGAAACGCCGCTCGGTCTCGACCACATAGCTGAACAGCCCGACGACGTCGCGGTATTCGCGGTAGAGCTGCAGCTCCATGTCGGTCTCATAGTTTTCAAGGTCCTCGGCACTCATGGTTCCATCTTGCACCATCCGGCGCCGGCCGCGCGCCACCGGGGCGGCCCGCGCCGATCCGGCGGCCGGGATCGCCAAGCCGCGGCGGCCGGGATCGCCAAGCCGCGGCGGCCGAAGGCTAGAGCAGCTGCCAGCTGACCCGGTGGTAGGGCGTGGGGCCCGCAGCGCGGAGCGCGTCCTTGTGCGCGGCGGTGCCGTAGCCCTTGTTCTCGTCCCAGCCGTACGCCGGGTATTGGGCGTGCAGTTCGCCCATCATGGTGTCCCGCTCGACCTTGGCGAGGACGCTGGCCGCGGCGACGCTGAGGCACTGCATGTCCGCTTTCACCAGGGTGTGTACCGGAGCGTCGCAGCCGGGTGCGGCGGGGGCGTCGTCGAACAGGGAGGGCTGCAGGTCCGGCGAGAGCCAGTTGTGGCTGCCGTCCAGCAGGACCACCTCGGGCGTAATGCCGGCGGCGAGCACTGCGAACCAGGCACGGTTGCCGGCGAGCCGCAAGGCACCGATGATTCCGAGTTCGTCGATCTCGTTTGCGGACGCATGCCCCACGGCGGAGCCGACGGCCCAGTCCCGGACCAGCGGCACCAGCCGCTCCCGGTCGGCGACCTTGAGCAGCTTGCTGTCCCGGACGTCGGCCAAGAGCGTCTGCCGCTGCAGGTCCACGACGGCGATCCCCACGCTGACGGGGCCGGCGAGGGCGCCGCGGCCTACCTCGTCGATGCCCGCGAGCAGCCGGGCACCGGAGCCGCGGAAGCGGCGTTCGTAGTCGAGGGTGGGGGCTTCGGACATGGCGGGCGGCTTACTTTCGGGCCGGGGCGGGCACGCTGCGGAAGACGTCCGGATAGTTGTCCAGTGCCGAGATCCGGTTCAGCGGCCAGGCGATGACGGCTGCCCGGCCTTCGATGTCGGACTCGTTGACGAACCCGCCGTTGGTGTTCATGTGGGCGCGCGAGTCCGCAGAGTGGTTGCGGTTGTCGCCCATGACCCAGACTTTGCCCGCCGGCACGACGATGTCGAAGTCCTTGGCCTGGGGAATCTCTGCGGGGTTGATGTATTTCTCGTTCAGCGGGGCTCCGTTGACGGTGAGCTGGCCGCCCGCGTCGCAGCAGACCACGTGGTCCCCGGGCAGCCCGATGACGCGCTTGACGAGGTGCTGTTCCGAGTTGTCCGGAAGCAGGCCGACGAACGTCAGCCCGTCCTGCACCCAGGTGAACGGCCCCTTCGGCTTCTCGGCCGCGGGCGAGAGCCAGCCCTGGCTGTCCTTGAACACCACGACGTCGCCGCGTTCGAGCGCGATGGGTTGCGGCACCAGGAGGTTCACGAAGATGCGGTCGTTCACGTCGAGGGTGTTGACCATGGATTCGGATGGGATGTAGAAGGCCCGGAACAGGAAGGTCTTGATCAGGAAGGAGAGCACGATCGCCACGATGACCACCGTGGCCACTTCCTTCAGCCACAGGAAGAGCGGGCTGTGCCCTTCGCGGGCTTTGGCTTTCCTGGCCCGCCGCGAGGACCGGCCCGCGTGGGCGGGTCCTGCGGGACGTCCGCTGTCGTCCCGGCCGCCGCGCGGCGCTCCGGCGCCTCCGTCCTCCGACGACGACGGCGCTCCGGCGCCTCCGTCCTCCGACGACGACGACGCGCCGGCGCCAACCCCGGCTCCCGCGCCAGTCCCGGCGCTAACCCCGCCCCCGGCTGCCGCGCCAGTTCCGGCGCCCGCTCCTGCGCCGGTCCCGGCTCCTGAACCAACCGCACCAGCCCCCGCACCGGAGGCGTGAGGGTCCTCGACCCGGGTCTGCGGCAGCCGGACGGTGGAAGGCTCAGCTTGCCGCCCGTCGGGAATCGCCGCGGAGGTGACCCGGGGCAGGTCCTGGCCCTGCGGATCAGGAGTGCGCGGTTCGGTCTCGGGCATTTACTGTCCGTTCGTCGTCGTCGTTGTCGCGGCCGGTTCGGGCCGCGCTACTGCTGCAAATCTATCAAGCGGCCAGATTATCTGTACCGGCTTGCCGATCACGCGTTCCAGCGGCACCATGCCGCCGCCGGGCGCGCCCAGGAGGCTGCGCGAATCGGCCGAGAGCGAGCGGTGGTCCCCCATGAGCCACAGCCGGCCGGGCGGCACTTCCACACTGAACCTCGTGGTGCTCGGGGCGTCCCCCGGGTACACATAGGGTTCCGCAACTTGCTGGCCGTTGACTGTGAGCCGGCCGCGGGCGTCGCAGCACACCACGCGGTCGCCCGGCAGTCCGATGACGCGCTTGACATACGTGGTGTCGCTGCCCGCGAGGCCAAGCCAGCGCCCGGCTTCGGCCAGGGCATCCACCACGGGGCCTTTGCCGCTGTTCAGCGGGGCGAAGGAGCCGCGTCCGTCGAAGACGACGACGTCGCCCCGGTTCAGGGACGGGGCCTGGAAGCCGGTCCGCGCCACCAGGATCCGGTCGCCCGTGAGCAGGAGCGGTTCCATCGACGCGGAGGGGATGAAGTAGATGTCCAGCCACAGCGAGCGGACCACGGCGCTGATGGCCACCGCGAGGACCAGCGCCAGCAACGCAAAACGCCAGCCCGGTTTCCTGGGCTGGCGTTTTGGCTGTTCCATGATCCGTATCCCTTGGCGCTGTCGTGAACTAAAGTGCGCTGTTGCGGATAGCTCCGGTGACGCACCGGGTACGGTCCGTGGACCCGCGGCGGAAGTCTGGAAGGACTTACTTGGCGGGCTGGAAGTCGCGCTTTTCCTTGATCTTCGCGGCCTTACCACGCAGGTTACGCATGTAGTAAAGCTTGGCGCGGCGCACGTCACCCTTGGAGACGAGCTCGATCTTGTCGAGGATCGGGGAGTGCACCGGGAAGGTACGCTCCACGCCGACGCCGAAGGAGACCTTGCGGACGGTGAAGGTTTCGCGGACGCCATCGCCCTGGCGGCCCAGGACGAAGCCCTGGAAGACCTGGACGCGGGAGTTCTTGCCTTCGATGATGTTCACGTGAACCTTGATGGTGTCACCCGCGCGGAACTCGGGAACATCGGTGCGCAGCGAGGCTGCATCTACGGAATCGAGGATATGCATTGATCCACTCCTGGTGAACGCCACAGGTCACTCACGTTGGGTTACGGCGGACAAGCCCGGGTGGCGTGGCCGCCCGGAAATTTCCGCCGAAAGTTTGTCAATCCGGCCCCTGTCTGGAATAGACGGGACCGGGGTGCCGGGCTGTTGGTAGCGCTCCCCCTGTGGCAGGTTCGCAACCCAGCAGGCACAAGGACTAATTTTGCCACATTTGGTGCTGGTTAGCCCAATCCCGCGGTTAAGCGTCGGGGCGCCGCGTGAGCCGGCCGTCGACGACGTCGTACCCCAGGTCGGCGAACGCCGTGCGGTCCGCGCGGGGCAGCTTGCCGGCGTCGAACACGGCGAGCAGGTCCGGGCGGCGTTCAGCGGTGCGCCGGTACTGCTCGTGCCGGCGCCACTGGGCGATCTTTCCGTGGTTGCCGCTGAGCAGCACCGCCGGGACGTCGCGGTCCCGCCAGCTGGACGGCTTCGTGTAGACCGGGTACTCGAGCAGCCCGTCGGAGTGGGACTCTTCGACGAGTGACTCGGGATTCCCGACGACGCCGGGCAGCAGCCGTCCGATCGCCTCAACCATGGCGAGCACGGCGACCTCGCCGCCGTTGAGGACGTAGTCCCCCAGGCTCATCGGGCGCACCGTGAAGTGCTCCGCCGCCCATTCCAGGACCCGCTCATCGATGCCCTCGTACCGGCCGCAGGCGAAGACCAGCTGGTCCTCCTCGGCGAGCTGGTGGGCGGTGGCCTGGGTGAAGCGCTCCCCCGCCGGCGACGGGACAATCAGCACCGGCTTACTCCCGGAACCCGGGACACCGGCACTCTCTGCAGCCCCGGCGCTCTCCGCATCCCCGGCCCGGGCGCCCGCGACGGCCGTGAGGGCCTGCGCCCAGGGCTCGGGCTTCATGACCATGCCGGCGCCCCCGCCGTAGGGGGTGTCATCGACCGTCCGGTGCCGGTCGGTGGTGAACTCGCGCAGGTCGTGGACCCGCAGGTCCAGCAGGCCGTCCTGGCGGGCCTTGCCGATCAGGGACAGCTCCAGCGGTGCCAAGTACTCCGGGAAGATGCTGACGACGTCGATCCTCATCTACGCGTTGCCCTGCCCTTCGGGGTTCCGGGCTCCGGCGTCCTCGGAAGCCGCGGCCGGGGCGTTCTTGTCAGCGGCATGCTCCTCTGCGGCCTGTTCCTCCGCTGCCTGCTCCTCGGGGGACTCATCGGTGTTGACCTCGAAGAGTCCGGCCGGCGGGGTGACCAGGACGTACTTTTCGCCCACGTTGACCTCCGGCACGATCTGCTCCACGAACGGGATCAGCACCTCGGCGCCCGCGGTGGTGGTGACCACCAGCAGATCCTGGACGGGCAGGGTGTGCAGGGCGGAAACCTTGCCCACCACGTCGTCGCCCACGCGGACGTCCAGGCCCACAAGCTCGTGCTCGTACCAGCCCTCGTCATCGTCGGCGTCACCGATGTCCTCGGTCTCGATGAACAGCTTGGCGCCGCGGAGGGTCTCGGCCTCGTTGCGGGTCTCGATCTCGTCGAACGCCAGCAGCAGGATGTCCTTGTTCCAGCGGGCGCTGATGACCGTCAGCGGCCCCGACGACGCCGGTTCCACAATGAACTGCGTGCCGGGCACAAACCGGTCGCCGGGCGCATCGGTCAGCACCTGGACGGTCACTTCGCCGCGGATGCCGTGGGGTTTGCCGATTCGTGCCACCTGGAGCTGCATCTGTTCCTCTGTTCGGGGTTGGTCGTTTGTGGGTTTGCGCGGAAAACAGTCCGGCCCCTCCACCATTATCTGGTGAAGGGGCCGGGCTAAAGACAAGTAGTGCTGAACGCGTTAGCGGCGGCGGTCCGTGTCGACGACGTCGACCCTGACCGGCTCGCCGTCCGCCAGCGCCGCAACCACAGTGCGCAATGCGCGTGCGGTCCGGCCCTGCCGGCCGATCACCCGTCCGAGGTCGTCCTGATGAACGCGCACCTCGAGGGTTTCCCCGCGGCGGTTGTTCTTCGCAGCGACCTTGACGTCCTCGGGGCTGTCAACAATCCCGCGGACCAGGTGTTCGAGCGCTTCTGCCAGCAATTTACTCTGCCTCGGTGGTCTCTGCTTCAGCGGCGTCGGCGGGAGCCTCGGCAGCGTCGTCCTTCTTGGCCTTCTTGGTGATGGCTTCCGGGATGATCACGGAACCCTTTTCCGGGGTAACGAAGGCAGCCTTGGGAGCCTTGGTCTTCAAGGTTCCCTCCTGGCCGGGGAGACCCTTGAACTTCTGCCAGTCACCGGTGATCTTGAGGATCGCGGCAACCTGCTCGGACGGCTGTGCGCCGACGCCGAGCCAGTACTGGGCACGGTCCGTGTCGACCTCGATGTACGAGGGCTCTTCGGTCGGGTGGTACTTGCCGATCTCTTCGATGGCACGGCCATCACGCTTGGAGCGTGAGTCCATGACGACGATGCGGTAGTACGGTGCGCGCATCTTGCCGAAGCGCTTAAGGCGAATCTTTACGGCCACTTTTGTGGTCACTCCTGTTTCTGAAACGGGGTCGAGCCCGGCGTTCTGCACCCGTGGGGCGGGCCGTACTAGGGGGTTCTAAAGGACAAGATCCGGACGCGGAGAGAGGGGCCACGCAGATCGAGTACCTGTTCATTGTGCCAGATCACCGGCAGGATTTCGACTTGACACTCGGGACGTCCCGTTGGGCGTCCCGTCAGGCCGTCCTCCCGGGCGCCCAGTCAGGAAGTCCAGTCAGGAAGTCCAGACGTAGAGTCCGGTCCTCGTGGCGGGATCCACGCCGGCGGCGAGTTCGGCGATCCGGCGCACATAGGCCCGGGCGTGGTCGAGGCCGAAGGGCATGTCCTCCTCGGAAGCCCAGTTGGCGGCGACATCCTCCAGGACGTCGCCCTCCCCCTCGGTTTCGTAGCTGAGCAGTTCCGCGAGCGTCCGGACCATCGCGGCGGGGACGCCCAGCAGCGAGTCGCTGGCCACGTCCACCATCGCCAGTTCGTAATCCGCGCCCGCCGCGTGCACTGCCACTCCGGCGAGATCGCCGAGGCGTTCCACCTCGAAGTCGCTGATGTCAGGGATGCGGACGGCCCCGGCGGCGGCCGGCCCTCCACTCTCGAGGGCGCCGGCGCGCTTGAGGGCGTCTTCGTGGGTGGACACAAAGATTTCGGTGAATCCCATGCAGCTAATCCTTTAGGGTTCGGCGGCGCGTGGACCGCTGTTGGTGGCGTCGCTTCAGCCTAGCGTGCCTGCAGCGCCCTGTGCCGTCAGCGAAAAATGGACATGCTCTCCGTGAGCCCGGCCGCGCTCCCTCACGCGGCCGCTCCGGGACCGGACATGCCCTCCCCCGGCCGTGACCAATGGACATAAGGGCACTATGTCCACTCCCGAACGCCAGCACTGGACATGTCCCGCGCTCCCGTCAGCGAAAAGTGGACATGCTCTCCGTGAGCCCGGCCGCGCTCCCTCACGCGGCCGCACCCGGACCGGACATGCCCTCCCCCGGCCGTGACCAATGGACATAAGGGCACTATGTCCACTCCCGGACGCCAGCACTGGACATGTCCCCGGGCGAGCCGGCAGCGAACGGCGACTTTAGCGAACGGCGACGCGGATCCGGTTGCGCCACGGGTCCTCGAAGCGCAGTTCGGCGCCGGTGTGGTGCGCGGTGAGGCCGGCGACTTTGAGCCGGTCGGCCAAGGCTCCGACGTCGTCGCCGGACGGCACCTCGATGAGGACCTCGCCCAGACCCAGCGTGTCGCGGCGCGGGCCGGCGCCGCGGCTGTTCCACACGTTCATGGCCATGTGGTGGTGGTAGCCGCCGGCGGAGACGAACAGCGCCTGGCCGTGCCAGCCCGCGGTTTTCTCGAAGCCGAGAATGCCGACATAGAAATCCTGTGCGGACTGGACGTCGCCCACCTGCAGGTGGACATGCCCGACGCCGGCGTCGGCCTCGCGCTGGCCGGCGAGCGACGTTTCGGTGAGGTGCTGCTCGAGGTAGCGCTGCGGCGGCAGGGCCAGGCTGTCCATCACGACGTTCGTGCCCTCCCAGGACCACGCGTCCCGCGGCCGGTCCCAGTAGAGCTCGATGCCGTTGCCTTCGGGGTCGTTGAAGTAGAAGGCCTCGCTGACGAGGTGGTCGGCGCTGCCCGTGAAGGACTGCGGCTCGTACTGGGCAGCGGTGGCAACGGTGGCGGCCAGGGAGGGCTGGTCATCGAAGAGGAGGGCGGTGTGGAAGAGGCCCGCTTCGCCGCGCGACGGCAGGTTCAGCCCAGGGGCGGGCGCGAGGTGGACCAGCGGGCTGTGCTTGCGCCCGAGGTAGAGCCCGCCGTCCTGTTCGGCAACGACGTCCAGGCCGAGGGCGCGCTGGTAATAATCCGTCATGAGCTTCATGTCGCCGACCTTGAGCATCACGGTGCCCATGGTGAGTTCGGCGGGAAGGAGGTCCTGGGTGTTGGCTTCTGCGGTCATGGAAACGCTCCGGTGGTTCTGTGGCCACCGACCTTCGGCGACCCTACACAGATGTAAATTACTTGAAGCTTCAATTTATTCCGAAGGCGGGGCTACTCTTGGCTGAGCAATTTTCCCCGCAAGACGATGTGCCGCAGCTCCGCGAGCGTGGCCAGGTTTCGCCGGGGGTCTTCGGCGCAGACCAGGACGTCGGCACTGGCGGATTCGGTGAGGCCGTCCGCTCCGAGCCACGTTCTCGCGGACCAGCTTGCCGCGTCGAGGGCGGCCGCGGCGGGAAGCCCGGCGGCGTGGAGGGCCCGGATCTCGTCCACGATCCGGCCGTGCCTAATCACGCTGCCGGCGTCGGTTCCCACATAGATGACCACCCCGGCCTCGTGGGCCTCGAGGATCCGTTCCGCCCGCCGCGCCCAAAGCGAGCGCATGTGGGCGGCGTAGCGGGGGAATTTGGCCTCCGCCTGGGCGGCGATGTCCGGGAACGTGGCGATGTTGATCAGGGTGGGCACGATCGGGACGCCCTGCTCCACGAAACGCGGCACGTGCCGCGGCAGCAGCCCGGTGCCGTGCTCGATACAGTCGATGCCGGCGTCGAGCATGTCATCCAACGTGTCTTCGGCGAAGCAGTGGGCGGTGACTCGGGCCCCTTCGTCGTGGGCCGCCTGGACGGCATCCTTAACCGTTCGGGCGGGGAAGCTGGCGGCGAGGTCACCGGCGTCGCGGTCGATCCAGTCCCCCACGAGCTTGACCCAGCCGTCGCCTGCACGGGCCTGCTTCCGCACGGCCTCAACGAGACCCTCCGGTTCCACCTCGACGGCCAAGCCGCGCAGGTAGCGCCGGGTGCGGGCGATGTGCCGGCCGGCGCGGATGATCCGGGGCAGGTCCGTACGCTGCTGGAGCCAGCGGGTGTCGTGGACGGCGCCGGCGTCGCGGACCAGGAGCGTCCCGGCGTCGCGGTCCGTGACGGCCTGGGACTCCGCGGCGTCCTCGGAGACGTCCCCGCCGGGACCGAGGCCGATGTGGCAATGTGCGTCCACGAGCCCGGGAATGACCCAGCCGTCCAGCACCTGCTCCGGCGCGGCGGCAGGACGGTGGAAGGTCAGCTGGCCGTCCACGGCCCAGAGCCCGCGGCGTTCCTGAGTCGGTCCGGTGAGGACGGGACCGCTGAACTCGATGATGCCTGTCATGGCTTAAAGCCTAAGCCGCATCGCGATCCGCGGGCCCAGAGCATCCAGCCCCGCTTGCGCCTCGGCGGCCCGCAAGGCGGCCAGGGCCCCGGCCGGGTCGGCGACGGGCTCAAAGCCGCAGCTCGCGTAAAACGGTGCATTGAACGGGACAAACGCAAACGTGCAAAGCGTCATCGATTCATAACCGCGGCTCCGGGCCGCATCTACGGCAGCCTCGACCAGGGACCTGCCGAGGCCCTTCCCGGCAAAGTCCGGATGGACCGCGAGTTGTTCGAGATGGGCCTGCCCGTCGACTTCATCGACACGGGCGAACCCCACGGGCGGAGTTCCGGCAACCAGGAACAGGAGCGGCCCAGCCACCGTCGAAGGCTCAGCGGCCGGAAGCGCCTGGCACCCCAGCGCCGCCTCAAGCAGGCGGTCAGCGGCGGCCTCAAGAGCCGGCAGCGCCGCGAGGTCCTCCGGCGTCGCCGTCCTGATGCCGGGCAAGAACCTGGGCTGAGTCACGATGTCACGGTAACACCGCGGCGGGACGGGCCCGTCACACTGGACAGCCGCACGGCGGCACGTGGTAGCTTCATCTACGACCACACGGGTGCCCCTGCAGGGGCTGAGATCCGGCTGACGCAGCCTGCGACCGTTGAACCTGTCCGGGTAATGCCGGCGAAGGAAGTGAGCAATCCTTGAGCACCACAAATCCACAGCAGAGCCGTGTCCAAAATCAGCCGACCGGGATTCGGCCGGGCCAAACCGAGTCTCCGCAACCCACGCAGTCGTTGAAGGCCCACTCGCTGGCCTTCAACACAGACTCGGAGCATGGCATCCGCGTCCCGGTGACCGAGATTGCCCTTGAGCCCTCGCCGGGCGGCGTCCGGAACCCTCCATTCCGGGTCTACCGCACGGCCGGCCCGGGCAGCGATCCGGTCCGCGGGCTGGAGCCGTTCCGGGCCCCCTGGATCGAGGCAAGGGCGGACACGGAACCGTACGACGGCCGGGAACGGGAGCTGCTCGACGACGGCAAGTCGGCCGTGCGCCGGGGTGCGGCGTCGGCCGAATGGCGGGGCGGGCGCCCGGTGCCGCGCCGCGCCGTCGAGGGCAGGACCGTCACGCAGATGCGCTACGCCCGGGACGGCGTCATCACCCAGGAAATGCGGTTCGTCGCGCTGCGCGAGAACTGCGACGTTGAACTCGTGCGCAGCGAGGTGGCCGCGGGCCGGGCGATCATTCCCAACAACGTCAACCACCCCGAGTCGGAGCCGATGATCATCGGCAAGGCGTTCCTGGTCAAGATCAATGCCAACATCGGCAACTCCGCCGTGACCAGCTCGATCGCCGAGGAGGTCGACAAGCTCCAGTGGGCCACCCAATGGGGTGCGGACACGGTGATGGACCTCTCCACCGGGGACGACATCCACACCACGCGCGAATGGATCATCCGCAACTCCCCCGTCCCGATCGGCACGGTCCCGATCTATCAGGCGCTGGAAAAGGTCAACGGTGAGGCAAACGCCCTGACCTGGGAGATCTTCCGGGACACCGTGATCGAACAGTGCGAACAGGGCGTGGACTACATGACCATCCACGCCGGAGTGCTGCTGCGGTATGTGCCCCTGACGGCCAACCGGGTCACCGGCATCGTGTCCCGCGGCGGTTCGATCATGGCCGGCTGGTGCCTGGCGCACCACCGGGAAAACTTCCTCTACACGCACTTCGACGAGTTATGCGAAATCTTCGCGAAGTACGACGTCGCGTTCTCCCTCGGTGACGGGCTGCGGCCCGGCGCGACGGCCGACGCCAACGACGCCGCACAGTTTGCCGAACTGGATACCCTGGCCGAACTCACCCAGCGGGCCTGGGAGTTCGACGTCCAGGTCATGGTGGAGGGCCCGGGGCATGTGCCGTTCCACCTGGTCCGGGAAAACGTGGAGCGCCAGCAGGAACTCTGCAAGGGCGCCCCCTTCTACACGCTGGGGCCACTGGTCACCGACATCGCACCGGGCTATGACCACATCACTTCGGCGATCGGCGCCACGGAGATTGCCCGCTACGGCACCGCCATGCTCTGCTACGTCACCCCCAAGGAACATCTCGGCCTGCCGAACAAGGACGACGTGAAGACGGGCGTGATCACCTACAAGATCGCGGCCCACGCTGCCGACCTCGCCAAGGGGCATCCGGGTGCGAACGAACGCGACGATGCCCTGTCCAAGGCACGTTTTGAGTTCCGCTGGCGGGACCAGTTCGCCCTGTCCCTGGATCCGGTGACCGCCGAGGCCTTTCACGATGAGACGCTCCCCGCGGAGCCGGCGAAGACGGCGCACTTCTGTTCGATGTGCGGGCCGAAGTTTTGCTCGATGCGGATCAGCCAGGACATCCGGGACGAATACGGATCGGCGGATTCGCAGGCGGCCCTGGCGCAGATGGCGGCCGGCATGCGGGAGAAGAGCAATGAGTTCCTGGCGGCCGGCGGCAGGGTCTACTTGCCGGAGCCTTCCGTGGGAGGCCCCGCAGCTTCCTAGGGGTACCGGCTAGGACGCGCGGGCGTGCTGGAGCCGGCTGACCTCGGCGATAAACGAGCGGATGGCCCGGTCCCCGTCGGACGAATCCTGGGGCCGGTGCCCTCCGGCGGCCGTGCGGTGCAGGGCGCCGGTCTCGCGCAGGTAGCCGGCGATTTCCTCATACAGCGGTTCCCAGCCGCCGGTCAGGACCAGCGTCGGCACGCCGGGCACGATCTGCAGCGGGGCTTCCCACGGCGGCGCCTGCAAGCGGAGCCGGCGCGCCGCCCGAAGGGCCTCCGGGGTGGTGGCCCCCGGCGCATCGGCCGAGAACGCCCGGCGGATGAACTCCCGCTGGAAGTCATCGTCGCTGAGGTTGTGCCGGACGTCGAAGAGCGGCTGCATCAGTGCCCGGTGCGCGGCGGTGGCCGGGAGCTCCGCGGTCAGGGACAGGCAGGCGGGCTCCACCAGGGTCAGCGACTGGACAAGGTCGGGACGCTCGACGGCGGCCATCATGGCGGCGATGGCGCCCTGCGAATGGGCCACCACATGGCCGCCGGCCTCGCCGCGTCCGTCGTCTGCCAGCGACGCGAGGACGATGGCGGCGTCGGCGGAGAAGTTGGTTTCCAGCGGTTCCGCGACGGCATCAAACCCGTGCCGCCGCAGGAACAGCGCGTCGTAGTCCAGCGCCATCCCGTGCTGCTTGGGCCACGCGGCGGCGCCAAAGCTGCCATCCCCGTGCACGAAGACTACGCGCTGCTTGAACATGGTCTAACCCTATGGCACTTCAGTGCTGATGCCGCCGGCGACACAGTCCCGGAGGCACAGTCCCGGCGGCACCTGGCAACTGCGGTTACTTGCTGCCGCCGAGGAACTTGTCGAAGCCCTTGGGCAGGTTCAGCTGGGACGGATCGAAGTCGCCGCCCTGCTGGCCGAACGACGCCCCGGTGGGCAGCGCCTTGGGGCCGGCCGCACGCCGGGCCTCGGCGTCGCGCAGTTCCTGCGCAGCCTTGGCCGGGTTGCCGGAGCGGGCCTTCTTCTTGGGCGCGGATTTGGCTCCCTTTCGAGCACCGCCGCCGCCCATACCGGGCATCCCCGGCATTCCCGGCATGCCGCCGCCCGCGGCCATCTTCTTCATCATCTTCTGGGCCTGGGCAAAGCGTTCCAGCAGCCCGTTGACCTCGGAGACGTGGACGCCGGAACCGCGGGCGATGCGTGCGCGGCGGGAGCCGTTGATGATCTTCGGCGCGACGCGCTCGTGCGGCGTCATGGACCGGACAATGGCCTCGACGCGGTCGATCTCGCGCTCGTCGAACTGCTCGAGCTGCTGGCGGATGTTCTGCGCGCCGGGCATCATCATGAGCATTTTCTTCATGGAGCCCATGTTGCGGATCTGCTGCATCTGGGCGAGGAAGTCGTCCAGGGTGAAGTCTTCCTGGTCGGCGAACTTCTTCGCCATCCGGGCGGCCTCGTCCTTGTCCCAGGACTTCTCGGCCTGCTCGATCAGGGTCAGCACGTCACCCATGTCGAGAATGCGCGAGGCCATGCGGTCCGGGTGGAAGAGCTCGAAGTCGTCCACCCCTTCGCCGGTCGAGGCGAACATGACGGGCTTGCCGGTCACCGACGCGACCGAGAGCGCGGCACCGCCGCGGGCATCGCCGTCGAGCTTGGACAGCACGATGCCGGTGAAGTTGACGCCCTCATCGAATGCCATGGCCGTGTTGACGGCGTCCTGGCCGATCATGGAGTCGATCACGAACAGCACTTCGTTGGGGACAATCGCGCGGCGGATCTGGCGCGCCTGCTCCATCATCTCGGCGTCGACGCCGAGACGGCCGGCGGTGTCCACGATCACGACGTCGTGCAGGGTGCGCTTGGCTTCCTCGACGCCGGCACGGGCGACGGCGACCGGGTCACCGGCCGGGTGGTCGAGTTCGGTGGACGTAGCGCCGGGGTGCGGGGCGAACACGGGCACGCCGGCGCGCTGGCCGACCACCTGCAGCTGGGTGACGGCGTTCGGGCGCTGGAGGTCGCAGGCCACCAGCATGGGGCTGTGGCCCTGGGCCTTGAGCCACTTGGACAGCTTGCCGGCCAGGGTGGTCTTACCGGCACCCTGGAGGCCGGCCAGCATGATGATGGTGGGCCCGGTCTTGGCCAGGCGGATCCGGCGGGTTTCCCCGCCGAGGATTTCCACGAGCTCTTCGTTGACGATCTTGACGATCTGCTGGCTGGGGTTCAGCGCGCCGGAGACCTCGGCGCCGAGCGCACGCTCGCGCACGCGGCCGGTGAACTCCCGGACCACGGGAACGGCGACGTCGGCGTCCAGGAGGGCACGCCGGATCTCGCGGACTGTGGCGTCAACGTCCGCCTCGGTCAGGCGGCCCTTGCCACGCAGATTCTTGAAGGTTGCTGTCAACCGGTCAGAGAGTGAATTGAACACGCGCCGTGCACTTCTTTCAGTGGATCTACAGGTGGCGGCCGGTCCGGCTCGCCAGCGTCGCGGCTGATGTTCGCCTGAACGAACCGCCTCGACAACGGGACTCGACTATCTAGGGTACCAATATGCGCCTTCAAGATGGCATGCTGGCGTAGGTGACTAGCCAAACAACTGTAAAAACCTTACTCATCCTGGGCGCCTCGGGCGACCTGACCGGCAGGCTCCTGCTGCCCGGACTGGCCCGCCTGGTGGCCCGGGGACGCGCCGACGGCCTCACCCTGGCCGGGGCGGGATCAGATCCCTGGACGTCCGGGCAGTGGCTCGACCGGATCGAGGAATCCTTCGCGGACGAGAACTCCCAGGCCGATGCCTACGGCAAGCGGGAGCTGAAACGGATCCGCGAGGAGAGCACCTACCACCAGCTCGACGTCACGGCCGAGGGGCAGCTCGCGGGGCTGCTGGCGCAGTTGGAGGGCCCGGTGGCCGTCTACTTCGCCCTCCCGCCGCACATCAGCCAGCTGGCGTGCGAGGCCTTGGCTCCGAAAGACCTGCCCGCCGGCACCCGGCTGGTGATGGAGAAGCCGTTCGGCTCGGACGTGGAATCCGCACGCCACCTGAACCGGACGCTGGCCGCGCTCGTCCCGGAGGACCACATCCATCGGGTGGACCACTTCCTGGGCAAGGCGACCGTCCTGAACATTCTGGGCCTGCGCTTCGCCAACACGTTCCTCGAACCCGTCTGGAACCGCGCGACCATCGAAAAGGTGGAAATCATCTTCGACGAGGATCTCGCCCTGGAGGGCCGGGCCCGTTATTACGACGGCGCCGGGGCCCTCCGCGACATGATCCAGAGCCACTTGCTCGAGATCATGGCCCTCATGGCGATCGAGCCGCCGGCGTCCCTGGATGAGCGGGACCTCCGCGATGCGATCGCCACCGTGCTGCGCGCCAGCAGCATCAAGGCGCCCTACGCGAAGAGCACGCGGCGCGCCCGGTACACCGCGGGCTCCATCGACGGCCGCAAGATCCCCGACTACGTCAAGGAGGCCGGGGTGGATCCCAGCCGCGACACGGAGACCCTGGCGGAGGTCGAGGTGCAGATCGACAACTGGCGCTGGGAGGGTGTGCCGTTCATCCTGCGCTCCGGCAAGGCGCTCGGCGGCATGCGCAAGGAAGCCGTGGTGACGTTCCGGCCGGTGCCCTATCTGCCCAAGGGATTCACGGGAGTGGACGCTCCCAACCAGCTCAGGATCGGGTTCGGCCCGGACACGCTGCAGTTCGACGTGGACGTGAACGGCCCCGGTGATGTCCTGCGCCTGGACCGGGCCACGCTGCAGGCCGAGCTGAGCGCCTCCGAGCTCCTCCCGTACGGCGAAGTCCTGGAAGGGGTCCTCACCGGCGATCCCCTGCTGTCCGTGCGTGCCGATACCGCCGAGGAGGCATCCGGCCCGCTGTCAGTACCGCTATGTCAGTACCGCTATGTCATTACCGCTGTGTCAGAACCGCTGTGTCAGAACCGCTGTGTCAGAACCGCTGTGTCAGAACCGCTATGTCATTACCGCTGTGTCAGAACCGCTGTGTCAGAACCGCTGTGTCAGAACCGCTGTGTCAGAACCGCTGTGTCAGAACCGCTGTGTCAGTACCGCTGTGTCATTACCGCTGTGTCAGAACTGCTGTGTCAGAACCGCTGTGGAAGGGCCGGTTCCGGCGTACGGACCGGGGAGCAGCTAGATGGCTGCCGAGCCGCGCTCCCCGGTGCGGACCCGGACAGCTTCGAACACGTCCATCGTCCAGACTTTGCCGTCGCCGGCCCTGCCGGTGTTGGAACTGGCGATGATGACATCGAGGATGTCGTCCGCCTGTTCGTCGGTGGCCAGGACTTCCACCCGGATCTTGGGCAGAAGGTCCACGTTGTACTCGGCCCCGCGGTACACCTCGGTGTAGCCGCGCTGGCGGCCGTAGCCGCTGGCCGCGCTGACCGTGAGGCCCTGCACACCGTAGGCTTCCAGCCCTTCGCGAATAGCCTCAAGCTTTTCCGGACGAACGATTGCCGTAATCAGTTTCATGCCCCCACACTTTCCTTACCCGTTGCGTTCTTCTTGCCGTTGGACGAGGCAGCCACCTCAGGTGCGGAGAGAGCGCCCTCCTCGCGCGGCTCGCCGCCCAGGGGCTTGCCGGTGATCAGTTCGTGCAGCGGCTGGAAGCTGCCGCCGTGGCCGCCGACGCCGAACTCGTAGGCGGTCTCGGCGTGCAGGCTCAGGTCCACGCCGACGACTTCCTGTTCCTGGGATACCCGGAAGCCCATGAGCTTGTGGATCGGGAAGGCGATGATGAACGTCATCACGGCGGTGAAGGCAATGGCGAACAGGGCCGCGAGGGTCTGGGCGACCAGCTGCGTGGTGCCGCCGCCGTAGAACAGGCCCGCGGCGCCCTGGGTCGGGGTGGCCAGGAAGCCGATTGCCACCGTGCCGATGACGCCGGAGACCAGGTGCACGCCGACGACGTCGAGCGAGTCATCGTAGCCGAACTTGAACTTCAGGCCGACGGCGAGCGCGGAAGCCACACCGGCGACGACGCCGAGGGCGATCGCCCCGAGCGGGGAGACGTTGGCGCAGGCCGGGGTGATGGCGACGAGGCCGGCCACCACGCCGGAGGCGGCACCGAGGGACGTCGGGTGACCGTCGCGGAAGCGCTCCACCGCGAGCCAGCCGAGCATTGCGGCGGCCGGGGCGGCCAGGGTGTTGATCCAGATGAGGCCGGCCTGCTCCACGGTCGCGGCTGCACCGGCGTTGAAGCCGAACCAGCCGAACCACAGGATGGCGGCGCCGAGCATGACGAACGGGATGTTGTGCGGGCGGTGGTTCGGGTCCTTGCCGAAGCCCTTGCGGTTGCCGATGATCAGGACCAGGATCAGTCCCGCGACGCCGGCGTTGATGTGGACCACGGTCCCGCCGGCGAAGTCGATGACCGGTGCGAACGTCTGGCCGAACCAGCCATCAGCAGAGAAGAGACCGCCGCCCCAGACCATGAAGGCCATCGGCGCGTAGACCAGGGTGGCCCAGATGGGCGTGAAGACCACCCAGGCGGAGAACTTGGCGCGGTCGGCGACCGCACCGGAGATCAGGGCCACCGTGATGATCGCGAAGGTGGCTGCGTAGCCGACCTTGAGCAGGTCAGCGGGTTCGGTGAAGCCGTGGAGGCCGAAGTGGCTGAACGGGTTCGCGAAGATCTGGAAGAAGTTGTCCTTGTTGCTCGTAGCCATCGAAGCGCCCCACAGCACCCACATGATGCCGACGGTTCCAATGGCGACGAAGCTCATCATCATCATGTTCAAAGCCGACTTGGCGCGAGTCATGCCGCCGTAGAAGAATGCCAGGCCCGGGGTCATGAACAGCACGAGTGCTGCCGCGACCAGGAGCCAAACGAGACCTGCGGTGAGTTCCATGGTCTACGTCCTCTCTTGCTATTAGGTGCGGAGTAGTCCGCCGGTCCCAACGCATTGTTTGCGTTCTAGTAAAGAGTTTCGCGGGGCTGTGTTTCGCTGGCGGAGGATTTACATTGCCGGGTTGTTACAAGAACCTCCCGGACGTAAATGGTGCGTCTCGCACTTGTTACGGTTATGTTTCATCCTCTTGATTTTTCCCTCCGGGCCGGCAGCCACGGCCCCGCTTCTGACCAAGCTTCAACCCCAAGGACGAACACACCATGAGCAAGACCTCCCGCCCCGCCGGCGCAGCAGTCCCCCAGGCGCCCTCCCTGGCGCCGGGGCGGTCGCGACTGCCCCGGGACATCAAGGTGATGCTGGTGGCGGCCTTCCTGATCGCCATCGGATTTGGCCTCGTCGCACCGGTGCTGCCCCAGTTCGCCACCACGTTCAACGTCGGCGCGACGGCGGCGGCCGTGATCGTGAGCATCTTCGCCTTCATGCGGCTCGTCTTCGCCCCGGCCGGCGGCGCGCTGATCGTGAAGCTGGGCGAACGGCCCGTCTACGTCGCCGGGCTGCTGATCGTGGCGGCGTCGACCGCGGCGTGCGCCTTCGCCCAGGACTACTGGCAGCTGTTGGTCTTCCGTGGCCTGGGCGGCGCGGGTTCGGTGATGTTCACCGTGGCGTCCATGGCACTCGTGGTCCGGCTCGCGCCGCCGGAAAGCCGCGGCCGGGTCTCCGGGGCCTACGCGTCGGCGTTCCTGATTGGCAACGTCTGCGGGCCGATCGTCGGCGGCCTGCTCGCCGGCTTCGGCCTGCGGGTGCCGTTCCTTGCCTACGCGGCAGCGCTGCTGCTGGCCGCCCTCGTGGTGCAGACCCAGCTCAGCCACGTACCGGCCGCGTCGCGGGAATCCGGCGCCACGGCACCGGCGATGGAACTGAAGGACGCGCTGCGGGACAGCGCCTACCGGGCCGGCCTGTTTTCCAGCTTCGCCAACGGCTGGGCGACCTTCGGGGTGAGGATGGCCACGGTGCCGCTGTTCGCCGTCGTGGCCCTCGGCGCCGGGCCGCAGTCCGCCGGCTGGGCCCTGGCCGTGTTTGCGGGCGGAAACGCGGTGGCACTGACGTTCTCCGGCCGGCTGGCGGACAACCTGGGCCGCAAGCCCCTCCTGCTAGCCGGGCTGGTGGTTACCGGCACGGCCACGGCGGCGATCGGGTTCACACACCAGCTGCCCTGGTTCCTGTTCGCGTCCGCCTGCGCCGGGATCGGCTCCGGGCTGCTCGGACCGGCCCAGCAGGCTGCCATTGCCGATGTGATCGGCAATGAACGCTCCGGCGGCCGGGTCCTGGCCGTCTTCCAGATGGCCTCCGACAGCGGCGCGATCGTCGGGCCCGTGGTGGCCGGGCTGCTGGCAGACCGGCTCGGCTACGGCTGGGCCTTCGGCATCACCGGCGGCATGCTGCTGGCCGCCGCGGCGGCCTGGTTGCCGGCCCGCGAAACCTTCAAGCGGCCGCCCGCCTGAGTCGTAGCAGGCGGGCCACCAGGAATTGGCTAGGCTAGGGGCAAACCGACCAAGACTGCTGGAGAATCCGTCATGCCCGATACTGACCACCCGCCCCTCGACAGGGAGCCTGGCTCCACCAGACCCCGGCCACCCCGCAGAGTCACCAGGATGCGGCTTATCGGGGTCATCGCGGCCGTTGCCGTCGTTGCGCTGATTGCCGTCCTGCTCACGGTGTCGTTGAATTCCAACCAGGCCGGGAACGCTCAAGCGACCGTCCAGAACCCGCCGATGAAGCCTGCCCCGACGGGCAAGGCTCCGGCCGTCACCTACTACAAGCAGATTCCGCCGCCCAGCGGTTCCCCGTTGGAGCACGTGGATCCGCTGGAACTGACGGTGAAGAACGAGGCCGCGGGAACTTCCCTGAACAAGGGCACCGTCGGGATTTCGCTGGAAGCGACCGATCTGGCGGATCCCGCGCTGAGCGCCGACAACGCCTCCATGGTGAAGCTGCTCAAGGCCTCCGATGACACCGTACTGCGGTTCGGAGGGAACGCCGTCGACCGCCGGTTCTTCTGGACGTCCACGGGCGAGGCGCTCCCGTCCAACTACAAGGGGGACGCGACCCGCGTGGCCAAAGTGGTCACCCCGGAAGACTTTCAGCGGGTGGCCGCCCTTCTGAACGCGACGAATGCCAAGATCAGCCTCACCGTGGACCTTGGACACTACGACCCTGCCCGGGCTGCGGACATGATCAAGCACGCGTCCAGCATCTTCGGCCCGCGTCTGCTGAGCTTCACGGTCGGGAACGAACCGAACGGGTTCGTCCTTACAAAGCTGCGACCGGCCAACTACGGCGTTGACGAGTACGCCGCAGAGCTCAAGGCTTATGCCGACGCCATCTACGCGGTGGCCCCCAACGTCGTCATCTCCGGGCCCGGAGTTTATGACCAGAAGTGGTGGAAGCCCTTTATCGACGCCGATCTGCCGCAGAAGAAGGTCCTGTCCTTCCATAACTACCCGCTCTACAGCTGCTCGGACACGAGCTCGGAGGGCTTTCCCACGATTTCCAACCTGCTGGGCGATGCAGCTCGCCAGCGCTCGGCCCGCTACCAGCAGCATGCCCTGGACGCGGCAAAGGCTGGCGGCCTGGAGACCTGGCTCGCGGAGACGGGGATGTCCGCATGCCCCGGCTCCAACGAGACCACCAAGACGCACGCGACAGCGCTGTGGGCAGTCGACTACGCCTTGAATGCCGCCCGGCTTGGCATCACGCGGCTCGGCTTCCATAGCTCAATGGCGACCTGCAAGGGCGGCCCGCCCATGTCCGTGATCTGCAGCGGCGGCGCCTACTTGGAGCCGAATGGCGAGATGGTCCCCCGTGCGAACTACTTCGGCATGGCGATGGTCGCCGACCTGGCGCCCGGCAAGTTCCTCAATCTGGACAGCAAGGGCGGCGGCTCGTCCAACAGCTACGCGCTGCAGAACGCGGACGGAAGCACCACCGTGGTCATCGTCAACGAGAACGACCCGGCGAAGGCCGCCCAGACAGAGGTGACGCTCAGCCTGCCCGGCCGTGCCCTGACCGGAACCATGACGCAGCTCAGCGGCCCCCGCCTGGACGCCCAGGACAGCACGGTGATCGACGGGGCCAAGGCCGGTCCCGTCCCGGCCGCCAAACGGACAACTGTGCCGGGCTTCTCCTACGGTTCCGAGACGCAGAAGTTCAAGCTGACCGCCGGCACCGCGACGGTGCTCCACTTCAGCTACTGACCCGTCGTTTCGGCCGCCCCCGGCGGCAACGCGAAAGTGCCCCGGTCCACACAGGACCGGGGCACTTTTTCTTGCGGTGGTGCCTGCTAATTCAGCAGCGCATCCACGAAGGCTTCGGCGTCGAAGGGGGCGAGGTCGTCAGCGCCCTCGCCCAGCCCGATCAGCTTGACCGGAACACCGAGGGCCTTCTGGATGGCGACCACAATACCGCCCTTGGCGGTGCCGTCCAGCTTGGTCAGGACGATTCCGGTGATGTTCACCACCTCGGAGAACACCCGTGCCTGGTTCAGCCCGTTCTGGCCGGTGGTGGCATCCAGGACCAGCAGCACCTCGTCCACCTCGGCGAGCTTTTCGATGACCCGCTTGACCTTGCTGAGCTCGTCCATCAGGCCCACCTTGTTCTGCAGGCGCCCCGCGGTGTCGATCATGACGACGTCGACTTCCTGGTCGATGCCGGCCTTGACGGCCTCGTAGGCCACCGACGCCGGGTCGGCGCCGTCGATGTCCGACTTCACGGTGGGCACGCCCACACGCGCACCCCACGTGGCCAGCTGCTCGGCGGCGGCGGCGCGGAAAGTGTCGGCCGCGCCCAGCAGCACGTCCTTGTCCTCGGCCACGAGCACGCGGGCGAGCTTGCCCACGGTGGTGGTCTTGCCGACGCCGTTGACACCGACCACCAGCATGACGGCTGGCTTGTCGGCGTGGCGCTGGACGTTCAGGCTGCGGTCCATGGTGGGGTCCACGAGCTTGATGAGTTCCTCGCGGAGCAGCGCCTTGACGTGCTCAGGGTCCCGCGTGCCGATCACCTTGACGCGTTCGCGGAGCGCATCCACGAGCTGCATCGTCGGTTCGGTGCCGAGGTCGGCCAGCAGGAGGGTCTCCTCGACCTCATCCCAGACGTTTTCGTCGATCTTGTCCGCCGAAAGCAGGGCCAGCAGGCCCTTGCCCAGGATGTTGTTGGACTTGACCAGCCGCTCGCGCAGCCGGATCAGCCGCCCTGCCACCGGCAGCGGGGTTTCCACCGGCACGGTTTCCAGGCCGGCGGCGTTGTCCGGCACCTCAATCGTTTCGGGACCTGCCAGGCCGCCGGCGTCCGGTGCAGGCCGCTCCGGTGCCTGCGCGGGACGGTCCTCCACAAGGGTTCCGGCTCCCGGGGCCTGCACGGGGTCGTTTGCGTCACGCGTGCCGGGATAGTTCCTGACGTTCTTCCGGGTCTTCATGAGCACCGGAATCAGCGCGCCGAGGACCACCAGGACAGCGAGAATGGGCAGAATAATGGGGAGGATGTCGTTCACTCCCCTAGCTTCTCACAATCCCCAAATGGGCCGTGGCCAGTGCATTCGTTCCGTCCGGCCCGGCACAGCGCCTGTCCCCCGCCCGGCGTGGCCCTGCTGCCCGCCTAGCTTTCGACGCCGATCCGCTGGCTGATGACCGTGGAAACGCCGTCGCCGCGCATCGTGACGCCGTAGAGGGCGTCGGCGACTTCCATGGTGCGCTTCTGGTGCGTGATGACGATCAGCTGGCTGGATTCGCGCAGCTCTTCGAAGATGGTGATGAGCCGGCCCAGGTTGGTGTCATCGAGCGCCGCCTCGACCTCGTCCATGACGTAGAACGGGGAGGGCCTGGCCTTGAAGATGGCCACCAGCAGCGCCACCGCCGTCAGGGAACGCTCACCGCCGGAAAGCAGCGAGAGCCGCTTGATTTTCTTGCCGGCCGGCCGGGCTTCCACCTCGATGCCGGTGGTGAGCATGTCCGAGGGGTCGGTGAGGACCAGCCGGCCCTCGCCGCCCGGGAACAACCGGGCGAAGACGCGGACAAATTGCCGGGACGTGTCCTCGAACGCTTCGGCAAAGACCTTTTGGACGCGCTCGTCGACTTCCTTGATGATGTCCAGCAGGTCCTTGCGGCTGGACTTGAGGTCTTCGAGCTGGGTGCTGAGGAACTGGTGGCGCTCCTCGAGCGCGGCGAACTCCTCGAGCGCCAGCGGGTTGACCTTGCCCAGGGCCGAGAGGTCGCGTTCGGCGCGTTTGAGCCGCTTCTCCTGCTCCTCCCGGACGAAGGGCTTGCCGTCGGGGATCTCGCGCCCGTCCTCGTCCACCGGTGCGCGCAGGGCGGCCCACTTGTCCCCCGAGTCGCCGGCCGGTATCGGGACGGGCCGGTCCGGACCGTAGTCGGCCACGAGCTGATCTGCGGTCAGCCCGAGCTCTTCCACGCTCCTGAGTTCCAGTGCCTCGATCCGCAGCCGCTGCTGCGTGCGGGCGAGCTCATCGCGGTGCACGGAGTCGGTCAGCTCGGCCAGCTCGCGGGCCAGGGCGTCGTTGCCGCTCCGGACCGCGGCAAGGTCGCGCTCCATTTCCGCCCGGTGTTCCTCGGCGCCGTCCCGCTCGCGGCGGGCCAGCTCCACGGACACGTCGATGAACCCGATCACGTGCTGCACGGCGTCGGCGACGGCGGCCGCCCGCCCCGCCTGGAGCCGGCGCCGGCGGGCCCGTTCCGCGGCTTCCTCACGGGCGCGGCGTTCGGTGGCGGCGGCCCGTTCCAGCGACGCGGCCCGGTTGCGGGTGGCCGTGAGCTGTTCCTCGGCGCTGCGCAGCGCGAGCCGGGCCTCCATCTCGGCCGTGCGGGCCAGCGAGGCGGCCAGGGCAAGCGCGTCGCGGTGCTCCGGGGAGGGTTCCTGCTCCGCGGGCGCTTCCTGGGCCGCGGCGAGGCGCGCCGTCACCGCCTCGAGGGCCAGCTGTTCGCTGGCAATGTTGGCCTCGGCCCTGGCCAGGGACGCGGCCAGGCGTTCGCTTTCCCCGACGGCGCTGCGCAGTACGGAGTTGAGGTGCCCCAGGCGCTCGGCGACGGCCGCGAGTTTCGCGTCCGAGTCGTGGAGTTTCGCGAGGGCCGCGTCCGCACGGTCCTGGGCTTCGGCGCGCCGGGCCCGGGCGGCGGCGAGGGAGAAGCGGTGGCGTTCGAGCGCCGCGGTGACGGCGGCAAGCTTTGCGGCGGCGTCGTCGACGGCGGCCTGGACTTCCAGCAGCGAAGGGGCCGTCGCGGACCCCCCGGCGACGGTCAGTGCCGTGAAGACGTCCCCTGCCCGGGTCACCGCGGTGAGCCCGGGATGGGCTGTGACCAGCTCCGCCGCCGCGTCCAGGCCGTCGACGACGGCAATGCCCGCCAGCAGGGCGGCCAGCGGCAGGCCTGCCGCGTCCGGCCCGGCGGAAACCAAGCCCGCGGCCCAGCGCGCGCCCGCGGGGAGCGTGGTCCCGCCGGCCGAAGCGGCGCCCGGCGGCAGCGCGGACCCGTCCCGCGCGCTAGCGGGAGAATCGGCCAGCAGCAGCGCGGCGCGGCCGGCGTCGTCCTCGCGCAGCAGCCGCACGGCAGCGGCGGCGGTGTCCCGGTCCCGGACCACCACGGCGTCGGAGGCTGCGCCGAGTGCCGCGGCGACGGCGGGCTCGAATCCGGCCTCGACAGTGATCATGGACGCCAGGGACCCCAGAATGCCCGCTCCGAGATCCCCGCCGGCCAGGTCTGCGGAGGCCGCGCCGAGCAGGTGCTCGGAGCCGTCCTTGCGGTTCAGGCCGAGCTGCAGGGCATCGCGGCGGGCCTTGAGGGCACCGCGTTCCCGCTCGTCCTCGCGCTCTGCCGCTTCCAGCTCGTCGATCTCGGCCAGGACGGTGTCCAGGGCCGCGCTGGCGGCCTCGTACTCGGCGTCGAGCGATTCCTCGCCGTCCTCGGCGCCTGCCACCTGCGATTCGAGGGCCGTGAACTCGCTGTGTGCCTGCCGGCGGCGCTCCTCGCCGGCCTTGAGTGATTCGCGGAGCCGTCCGAGCTCGGCCTGGGCAGACTCGACGCGGGACCGTGCCGCGCCGACCTGCCCCGCGAGCTTTGCCAGGCCTTCGCGCCGGTCCGCGGCGGCCCGGAGCAGGGCCGCGAGCCGCTGGTCCTCGGCGGCGGCGGCGCGTTCGGCGTCCTGTTTGGCGGCCGTCGCGGTGTCAAGCCCCGCTGTCCGTTCCAGGATCTGGGTTTCCAGCCCCGACTGCTCGTCGCGGACGCGGGCGGCCTGCCGCTCCAGCTGGTCCGGGTCCCGGCCGGTGTCCGGAACGACGTCCGCCGCGCCCAGCAGGCGTCGGCGTTCTTCGGCAAGGGAGCCCAGGGAACGGAGCCGTTCGCGCCCCGTGGAGAGCGAATACCAGTTCTCCCGGGCGGCGTTCAGCGTGGGCGTGGCCTCGGCAGCGAGCTGCTCGAGTCTCGCCTGGCGCTGCCGTCCGGCGTCGAGGTCGCGTTCGACGACGGCGCGGCGGGCCTTGAGCGCCGATTCATCCGCGACGTCCTGGGCCAGGGCGGACTGCAGCTGGACGAGGTCGTCGGCCAGCAGGCGTGAGCGCGCGTCCCGGACCTCGAACTGGACGCTCTGCGCGCGCCGGGCCACTTCAGCCTGCTTGCCCAGCGGGGTCAGCTGCCGCCGGATCTCGCCGGTGAGGTCGCTGAGCCGGGACAGGTTGGCCTGCATGGCCTCGAGTTTGCGGACCGTCTTTTCCTTGCGGCGGCGGTGCTTGAGGATACCGGCGGCCTCTTCGATGAAGCCGCGCCGGTCCTCCGGGGTGGCGTGCAGGACCTTGTCCAGCTGGCCCTGGCCGACAATCACATGCATCTCGCGGCCCAGGCCGGAATCGGAGAGCAGTTCCTGGATATCCAGCAGCCGGCAGCCCGCTCCGTTGATGGCGTACTCCGAGCCGCCGGTCCTGAAGAGGGTTCGCGAGATCGTGACCTCGCTGTACTCGATCGGGAGGGCGCCGTCGCTGTTGTCGATGGTCAGCGAGACGTGCGCCCGGCCGAGCGGCGGCCGGCCCGAGGTGCCCGCGAAGATCACGTCCTCCATCTTGCCGCCGCGGAGCGTCTTGGCACCCTGTTCACCCATGACCCAGGCCAGCGCGTCCACCACGTTGGACTTGCCCGAGCCGTTGGGGCCCACCACGGCGGTGACGCCGGGTTCGAATTCGAACGTCGTCGCGGAGGCAAACGACTTGAATCCCCGGACGGTCAGGCTCTTGAGGTGCAAAGTATTTCGGATCTCCTGCTCGGCGGACTGGGCACGCTGTTGGACGAAAAAGCATGGTTTTGGACAGACGCGGATGTTCGGGGACGGCCCCGGATACATACAATCTAGTGCGGAGCCGCGGGAATTTTGCGCAGACCCCGTGCGAAGCCGCCGCAGATGCCATCGGCGGCATGTGCAGGAACTGACCCGCACCGGGCATAGTTAAGCCCTTGGGCTTGTGCTTGAAGGTGCTGTCAAAGGCCGGGGCGCAGGACGGACACGAACAGGGGCTTGAATTGGTAGGGAATGCAACATTCCGGCACGAGAACACCGCTTTGCTTTCGGTGAGCAGCGTCGAGGCTCCGACGATCGTGAGTTCCACGGATTTCGACCGCAAGCTGGCTTCGACCCTGCGGCGGCTGAAGTTCCCGCCGAGGCTGCTCGAACGGGTCGCCGGCATCACGCACCGGCGCTGGTGGGCCCCGGGGACATCATTCGACGACGCAGCGATCGAGGCGGGTGCGAAGGCCCTCGCCGAGGCCGGCATCGAAGCGGCCGACGTCGGGTTGCTGATCAACACCTCGGTCACGCGGCGCAACCTCGAACCCTCTGTCGCGGTGAAGATCCACCACGCACTCAGCCTGCCGTCGTCTGCCATAAACTTCGACCTCGCCAACGCCTGCCTCGGATTCGTCAACGGCATGACCCTCGCGGCCAGCATGATCGACTCCGGCCAGATCAAGTACGCGATGATCGTCAACGGTGAGGATGCCCAGGCCACGCAGGAGGCCACCCTGGCGCGGCTGCAGCGGCCCGAGACGACCCGCGAGGACTTCAACCGCGAATTCGCCACGCTCACCCTGGGCTCCGGAGCCGCTGCGGCCGTCCTGGGCCCCGCGGCCCAGCATCCCGGGGCGCACCGGATCGTCGGCGGTGTGATGCGCGCCGGCACCGAGCACCATGAACTGTGCGTTGGGGGCATCGACGGCATGGCCACCGACACCAAGGGCCTGCTCGATGGCGGCCTGCAACTCGTGGTCGACGCCTGGCAGGAGGCCCAGCCGGAGTGGGACTGGGCCTCCATGGACCGCTACGTGACGCACCAGGTCAGCAATGCCTACACGCAGGCCATCATCGACGCCATCGACCTGGACCCGGCCAAGGTGCCGATCACGTTCCCGCGCTGGGGCAATGTGGGCCCGGCCTCCCTGCCCATGACCCTCGCAGCCGAGGCGCAGACCCTCGGGACCGGGGACCGCGTGCTGTGCATGGGCGTCGGTTCCGGCCTGAACACCGCCATGCTGGAAATCGTTTGGTAACCGCCGACTGGACCGGCGTCGACCCTGATTGGTCGCGCGACATCGATGTGGCGTCCACTTCCGCCGCGGATGAGTCCGGGACCGTGCGCCGCTGGCACCTGCTCGACAACGGGGCGCAGCTCGCCCGCCGCGGCCTGACTCCCGCCGGCACGCTGCTATGCGTGCATGGCAACCCGACGTGGTCGTACCTGTGGCGGACCCTGCTGGCCGCCGGTTCGGACCCCGCGCATCCGTGGCGTGTGGTGGCGGTGGACCAGCTGGATATGGGCTTCTCCGAGCGCACCGGCACGTTCCGGCGCCTGGCGGACCGGATCAACGACCTGGGCGACCTCACCGCCGCACTCGGCCTGGACGGGCCGGTGGTAACCGTCGGCCACGACTGGGGTGGCGTGATCAGCCTCGGCTGGGCCTTGGCACATCCTCAGCAGCTCGCCGGGGTGGTGCTGACCAACACCGCTGTCCACCAGCCCGCCGGCTCACCCGTTCCTCCTGCCCTGCGGCTGGCGCTGCACCCTGCCGTGCACCGCTGGGGAACCACGACGTCGGACACCTTCCTGCGTGTGACGCATTCCCTGGCGCGCCCGCCGCTGGCCGCGGATGTCCGCAGCGCCTTCGTGGCCCCCTACCGGAGTGCCGACCGCCGCGCCGGCGTGGGGAACTTTGTCGCCGACATTCCTGCCGACCCGTCCCATCCCAGCTTCCCGGCGCTCAGCCGCGTCGCCGAAGGGCTGCGCGGGCTGAAAGTTCCGGCCCTGATGCTCTGGGGGCCGCGGGACCCGATCTTCTCCGACCGGTACCTCAAGGACCTCATCAGCCGGCTGCCGCACGCGAAAGTCCACCGCTTCGAGGGCGCCGGCCACCTGGTCGCGGAAGACCGGGACATTGCCACCCCGGTCTTCGAGTGGCTTGCCGGGCGCGGCCGGGACAGCGCGCCCGTGGACGACCCGGTACCGGAACCCCCGACGCCGGAACCCGGCACAGGGCTGCCACCCTTGTGGGCTCCGCTCACCGAGCTGGCGGCAGGACCTGCCGGCGGGGACACCGCCGTCGCGGAGATGGCCGACGACGGCGGCGTCGCCCGATCGCTCAGCTGGCAGGAGCTGGAACGGAATATCACCGCTCTCGCAGTCGGTCTGAGGGAAGCCGGTGTCCGGGAGGGCAGCCGGGTGAGCCTGATGGTCCCGCCGGGCGTCGATCTGACAGTGGTCCTTTACGCCTGCCTGCGGCTCGGCGCCGTGGTGGTGGTGGCCGACGCCGGCCTCGGCACCCGCGGCCTCAGCCGCGCGGTGAAGGGCGCGACCCCGGATTACCTCATCGGGATCGACAAGGCCCTGGCCGCCGCGTCGGTGCTTCGCTGGCCCGGCCGGCGCATCAGTGTGCGGGACCTGCCGGCTGCCCGCCGCCGCGTCCTCGCCGTCGAGGCGTCCCTCGCCGCCCTCGCCCGCCGCGGAGCCACGCTCGGCCCGGAACCGGGTGAAGCTCCGGGCCCGGACGCCCCCGCCGCGGTACTCTTCACCTCCGGCTCCACCGGTCCGGCCAAGGGCGTGGTCTATACGCACCGGCAGCTGGCCGCGATGCGGGACACCGTGGCCGCGACGCTGTCGATCCGCCCCGGCGCACGCCTGGTGGCGGGATTCGCCCCGTTCGCCCTGCTGGGACCTGCGCTGGGAGCAGTGTCGGTGACGCCCGCCATGGACGTGACCGCGCCACGCACGCTCACAGCGCGAGCGCTGGCGGACGCCGCCGCGGCGATCGACGCCACGGTGGCCTTCGCGTCGCCCGCGGCGCTGCGCAACGTCGTCGCGACCCAGGGCAGTCTGGACGGTGCCGGGCACACGGCGCTGGGGCGCGTGGAGCTGCTGCTCTCCGCTGGCGCGCCTGTCCCCGCCGCCCTCCTCGCAGAGGTGCAGCTGTTGCTGCCCCGGGCCTCGCTGCACACCCCGTACGGAATGACCGAGGCGCTGCCCGTCACGGACATCAGCCTCGAACAGATCCGCGCCGCCGAGGCCGACGCCGCGGCAGGAACCGTGGCGGGGGCCGGCAACGGCGTGTGCGTGGGCCTGCCGGTGCACGGCGCCCGTGTGGCAGTCATCCCGCTCGCCGCGGACGGCTCAGCACCCGGGAACAGCCCCGTCACGGAGGCGGGACTGACCGGCGAGATCCTGGTCAGCGCCCCGCACGTGAAGGAAAGCTACGACAGGCTCTGGCTGACGCAGCGCGAGAGCGTCCGCACGGCCGGCTGGCACCGCACCGGCGACGTCGGGCACTTCGACGCCGCCGGGCGGCTCTGGGTGGAAGGCCGCCTCGCGCACGTCGTGACCGCGCCGGGTGCTGTGGTGACGCCCGTCGGGGCCGAGTGGGCCATCGAGCGCCTGGATGACGTCGGGCTGGCCGCCGTCGTCGGAGTCGGCCCGCCCGGGACGCAGGCCGTCGTCGCCGTCGTCGAAACCGTTCCGCCCGTGCGCCGGGCCGGGCCGGCCGCACTGCAGCTCGCCGGACGGGTGCGCGCTGCTGCCGGCCAGGCGGGCGTCAGCGTGTCCGCCGTGCTCGTCGTCCCCTCCCAGCCGACCGACATCCGCCACAACGCCAAGATCGACAGGACCCGCCTGGCCCGCTGGGCTTCCGCGGTGCTGGCCGGCGGCCGTCCGGGCACGCCATGAAGGTCCTGGTCACCGGCGCGAGCGGCCTGCTCGGCCGCGAAGTGGCGGGGCTGCTGGTGCGTCAAGGCCATGCCGTCTCCACCTTCCAGCGCCGTCCTTCGGGCGTCGACGGCACGGCGGACCTCGGCGGGTCCGTCACGGACGACGCCGCTGTCCGCCGCGCGGTTGCCGGGGCCGAGGGCGTCATCCACTTGGCGGCAAAGGTCTCCTTCACCGGGCATGCCGCCGAGTTCGACGAGGTGAATGTCGAAGGCACGCGCCGTCTGCTCCGTGCGGCCCGCGACGCCGGCGTGCGGGACCTGGTGTTCGTCTCTTCCCCGTCGGTGGCCAATTCCGGGGCTGCCATCGCCGGACTGGGCGCCGAGCCGGCGGACCCGGCCCGCGCGCACGGCGATTACTCCCGCACCAAGGCCGAGGCCGAGCTGCTGGCGCTGGCTGCGGATTCGACGGACTTCCGGGTCGCGGCGGTGCGCCCGCACATCGTCTGGGGCCCGGGCGACACGCAACTGGTGGAACGGGTGCTGGAACGTGCCGGCCGCGGCCGTCTGCCGCTGCTCGACGCTGGGGCGGCTCTGATCGACACCACATACGTGGACAATGCAGCCGCGGCCATCGTCGCCGCCCTGCACCGCGTGGAGCACATTCACGGCCGGGCGCTGGTCATCAGCAACGGCGAGCCCCGCCCGGTCGGCGAACTGCTGGCGGGCATTTGTGCCGCGGGCGGCGTTCCCGCACCGTCGTGGCGGGTGCCGGGCAGGCTCGCGCGGGCGGCAGGATCGGTCGTTGAGAAGCTCTGGGCCCGTTCCGGAAGGGCCGACGAGCCGCCGATGACCAGGTTCCTCGCCGAACAGCTTTCGACGGCCCACTGGTTCGATCAGCGCGAGACCCGCGAGCTCCTGAACTGGACGCCCGCCGTATCCCTGGACGACGGGCTGGCGAGGCTGGCGGAGCACTACGGCACGCCGGGGAAAGAATCCAGGCCCTAGGGGTCCGGCGGGCCCGCGCGTCCTACCTACCAGCGGCCGTTACGCGGTCTCGGCTGGCAGACGGGGCAGGTATAGGACGAGCGGTTCATGAACTGCTCCCGCCGCATGAGGCTCACGAGGCCGGCGGCGGCGCAGCGCCTGCACTCCAGGCCCTCCCGGCCGTAGGCGTTCAGGGAGCGGTCGAAGTACCCGGAAGCTCCGTTGACGTTGACGTAGAGCGAATCGAAGCTCGTGCCGCCGGCGGCCAGGGCGTCCAGCATGACCTCACGGGCGGCGTCGAGCACCCGGAGGGCGTCAGCGCGGCGCAAGGTCTCGGTGGGCCGGGCGTAGTGCAGCCGGGCTTTCCAGAGGGCCTCATCCGCATAGATGTTTCCGATCCCGGAGACCAGGCCCTGGTCCAGCAGCGCCCGTTTGAGCCCGGTTTTGCGCGACCGCAGGCGCCGGTAGAAGGTATCGAAGGAAAAACAGGGGTCGAGCGGGTCCCGGGCAATGTGGGCGGCTTCCTCGGCGATGAGCGGCAGCGGCGTTTCGGCGAGGCCGCCCGGGCCGCCGTCGTCAGTGGGGATCAGCGAAGTGAGGAACAACCCGCCGAAGATGCGCTGGTCCACGAACCGGAGCTGTTCGGGCATGCCCGCGGCCGGGCTGAGCCGCAGCCGGACCTTCAGGTGCTTTTCGTCCGGGACGCCGGGGTCCTGCATGAGCAGCTGCCCCGACATGCCAAGGTGGGCCATGAGCGCGACGCCGGATCCCGCGTCGCCGGACAGTGCAGCGTCGCCGGAGGGGGCACCGTCGTCGGCGGGGGCGGGCGTGTCCGCCAGCGGCATCCACAGGAACTTGCCGCGGCGGACCACGTCCAGCACCCGCGCGCCGACGAGATTGCCGGCGAAGTCCTCCGGGCCCAGCGCGTGCCGTCGGAGGGATCGCGGATCAAGCACGTCGACTGACGTGATGGTCCGGCCGCGCACCCAGCTCACCAGGCCGCGGCGGACCACCTCGACTTCGGGCAGTTCAGGCACCGCCGGCGCCTAGCTGCCGGTCTGGGGGTGCAGCTGCTGCGGCTCGGGTACCGACGGTGTGGTCAGCCGGCGCCAGGCGTCGGCGGCGGCTTCCTGTTCGGCTTCCTTCTTGGAATTGCCGCTGCCGGTGCCGTAGTCCGTGCCGCCGATCCGCAGCACGGCCTCGAACGTGCGGGCGTGGTCCGGCCCCGAGCCTTCAACCGCATAGTTGATGGTTCCGAGCTGCCGGCTGGCGGCCAGTTCCTGGATGGAAGTCTTCCAGTCAGTTCCGGCGCCCAGGGCCGCGGCATCCTTCAACAGCGGCCCGACCAGGCGCATGACCAATTGCCGGGCCGTCTCGATGTCGTTGGAGAGGTAGGTGGCGCCGATGAGCGCCTCCATGGTGTCCGCGAGGATCGAAGCCTTGTTCTTGCCCTCGGTGAGCTTTTCGCCCTGTCCGAGGTAGATGTACTCGCCCAGCCCGATGCTGCGCCCGATGCCGGCGAGGGCCCGGGTGCTCACGACGGCGGAACGGCGCTTGGCCAGGTCCCCTTCCGGAAGGGTGGGGTTGTCGCGGTACAGAGCATCAGTAACGGAGAAGCCCAGGATGGAGTCACCCAGGAACTCGAGCCGTTCGTTGGTGGGAATGCCGCCGTTTTCGTAGGCGTAGGAACGGTGTGTGAGCGCAAGACGAAGCGTCCCGGCGTCAATAGTGACACCGAGACGCTTCAGAAGCTCTTCAGTTGAAGACATCTTTTTCAGCCTGTTGGCGGATTAGACGTCTGCGACCTTGCGGCCCTTGTATTCAAGGAACAGCGCGGTGCCAGCCGAGTCGGTAACGACCTTTGCCTGGTGCGGCAGGCTGTACGTGACCTGGCCGTTCTCGACAGTCTTCACCAGGTGGGGGGCAGTTGCCTTCCACTGGGAGCGGCGGGCGCGGGTATTCGAGCGAGACATTTTCCGCTTCGGGACAGCCACGGCTAACTCATTTCTCTCTAGAAAAACACTTACAAATCAGTTTTGCCGGTCAGGCTTAGCCAAGTCAGCCAGGGCGGCCCAACGAGGATCTACGACCTCGTGGTGATGCCCCGGCTCGTCTTCCAGGCGTGCTCCACATTCGGAGCAAAGGCCCTGGCAGTCTTCCCGGCACACCGGCTGGAACGGCAGTATGGTGACAACTGCGTCCCGCAACACCGGCTCAAGATCGATTAGATCGTGCTCGACTCGACGTTGCTCTTCTTCGTCTTCTTCGTCGGAGAACACAGCGTCCTCGTAGAAGAAAAGTTCTTGCACATCGACCTCTTGGTCATACGCAAGGGGATCCAGGCATCGGCCGCATTCGCCAGTTACTTCAACGAGCGCGGTTCCTGATACCAGAATTCCTTCGTGTACGGCCTCAAGCCGCAGATCCAGCTCAACATCCGAGCCTTCCTGCACGCCAATGAGCGCCACGCCAAGGTCACTTGGCGCGGGTACATGTTCCTTCAGCGTCCGCATGCTTCCCGGACTGCGTCCGAGGTCCTTGACGTCGAACGCCAGGGGCGAACTAGCATCTCGTTTAATGAGAACTCCTGTTGAACATATGACCGACGTACCATCTTAGCCTGAACTTCCGGACGGACTCAAACCGGGCGGTAGTCGGCAGCAGGACGCCGCCGAACCGGCCCCGGAACGGGCCGCGCAACCGGCAGCAGGCCGCCGAGTACCGGTCAAGCTTACACTTTGCGCGCGTGGTCCCGAACCGGCTCGCCCGGCGCCAGCCGTTTCAGCACGGAGCGGGGAACAAAGTCCGAGACGTCCCCGCCTAGGGAGAAGACCTCTTTGATGAGGGTGGAGGACAGGTGCAGGTAATGGCTTTCCGCCGGGAGGAAGACGGTTTCGACGCCGGTCAGCTGCCGGTTCATGGTGGCCATGGGCAGTTCGTAGTCGAAGTCAGAGGAGGATCGCAGGCCCTTGACGATCGCGGACACGCCCCTCTGCCGGCAGTACTCGGCCAGCAGCCCCTCCCCCACGGGTTCGACCACAATGCCCCGCAAAGACGCGAAGGTTTCTTTGGCCATGTCGATCCGCTCCTCCGGGCTGAAGCGGTACTTCTTGGCGTAATTGGTGGACACCGCCACGATCACCTCGTCGAAGAGGCCCGCGGCACGCGCAATGACTTCCAGGTGGCCATTGTGGATGGGGTCAAAGGAGCCAGGGCATACGGCACGTCTCATGGTCCGAACCTACCGTATTCGCGCCACGGGCCGGGATAGCATGACTGCATGTCAGCCTCGAACAAGCGCCGCGTCCTGCCGTTCACAGCCCTTCCTTTCACAGCGCGCCCTGTCGCAGCCCGGCCTGCCACCACGCAGCCCTTTACCGTGGACGGAGGCGTGGTCCTGGTGACGGGTGCGGGTATGGGCATGGGACGGCTCTACGCCCTCCGCGCCGCCAGGGAAGGCGCCGCGGTGGTGATTCTTTGGGACGTCGACGCCGAGGCCCTGGCCCGCACCGCCGCTGAAGTTGCCGCCCTCGGCGCCCGCGCTGTCACCCGGACGGTGGACTTGGCAGACCGTGCCGCCATCAGCGAGGCCGCGCTCGAAGCCCAGGCCGAGGGACCGCTGGCGCTGCTGGTAAACAACGCCGGAATCGTCCGCGGCGCGTACTTCTGGGACCACATCCCGGAGCGGGACATCGCCTTGACCATGGAGATCAACGCGCTGGCCCCGATGTATGTCTCGCTCGCGTTCCTGCCGGCCATGATGGCCGACGCCGGCCGGCCCCGCCGGATCCTCAACGTCGCCTCCGCCGCCGGCACTGTCTCGAATCCGCGGATGAGTGTGTACGCGGCCTCCAAGTGGGCGGTCATCGGCTGGAGCGATTCCCTCCGGCTCGAACTGGAGCAACAGGGTTACCGCCACCTGGCCGTCACCACCTTCTGCCCCAGCTACATCTCCACGGGCATGTTCGAGGGAGCCCGCGGCCCGCTGCTGACCCCGCTGATGACCCCGGAGGACGCCGTCGACCGGGCCTGGCGGGCGACCGCCGCCGGGCAGCCGCAACTGATCGCCCCTGCGATGGCCAAGCTGGGCAAGGTGCTCAAGGGCATCCTGCCTGTGCGGGCCTGGGACTTCGTGGGCGGGAAGGTCTTTGGGATCTACTCCACCATGGACAAGTTCACCGGCCGGGACGAGAAGGCGGGCGCCCGATGAATTCCTCCCTGCAGTACCCGTGGCAGCGCGCCGCCACCGGCGCCAACCTGCTCTCCCCCGACGGTTCCCTCGGCGTCACGATCTTCGAGGAGATGACCACCCTGGCCCTCAGCACGGGCGCCATCAACCTCGGTCAGGGCTTCCCGGACGAGGACGGCCCCGTGGAGATCAAGGAGGCCGCCCAGGCCGCCATCGCCGCCGGAGCCAACCAGTACGCGCCCGGCAAGGGCATCCTGCCGCTGCGGGAAGCGATCTCGGTCCACCAGCAGCGCTTCTACGGGCTGGCTCCCGACCCCCAGACCGAGATCATCGTCACCACCGGCGCCACCGAGGCCATCGCCGCCTCGTTGCTCGCGCTGGTGGGCCCGGGCGATGAAGTGCTCACGTTCGAGCCGTTCTACGACTCGTACGGCGCCATCATCGGTCTCTCCGGTGCCACGCACGTCACCGCCCCGCTGCTGGCCCCGGATTTCATGCCGGACCTCGCCGCGCTTGAAGCCGCGTTCAGCAGCCGCACCAAGGTGGTGCTGGTCAACAATCCGCACAACCCGACCGGTGCGGTGTTCCCCCGCGAGGTGCTTCAGCGCGTCGTCGAACTGGCCGAAAAATACGACGCCGTCATCATCACCGACGAAGTCTACGAGCACCTGACCTTCGGGGTGCAGCACATTCCGGTGGCCACCCTGCCCGGCGCGGCAGGGCGCACCCTGACCATTTCCTCCGCGGGCAAGACCTTTTCCTTTACCGGCTGGAAGATCGGCTGGCTTTCGGGACCGGAGCATCTGGTGGCCGCCGCCCGGACCGTCAAGCAGTTCCTGAGCTACAGCTCCGGCACGCCGTTCCAGGCGGCAATCGCGGTGGGGTTGGGCCTCCCGGACGAGTTCTACACCGGCATCGCCGACACCCTCCGGTACAAGCGGGACATCCTCAGCGAGGGGCTCCGCGCGGCCGGCCTCGACGTCCTGACTCCGCAGGGGACCTACTTCGTGAACGTGGACACCTCCCCGCTCGGCATCACCGATTCCGTGGAACTGGCCCGCAGGCTGCCCGCCCTCGTGGGCGTCGCCGCGATCCCGGTGCCGGTCTTCTGCCACGCCGACGGCGCCGAACGCACCCGCAGCCTGCTGCGCTTCGCCTTCTGCAAGCAGCTGCACGTTCTTGAGGAGGCCGCCGAGCGGCTGGCGACCCTGCGCGACAGGCTGTGAAGATGGCCGAGCAGGGGCCCGGCGGCTCGCGTTTCCTGCGCACCACGGGACAGCACGCCGAGATCCAACCGGATCCTTTTACCGAGGGCGGCTTCGTGCTGAGCATCGGCGGGGCCGAGCAGTCCCATGTGAACCTGGCCGATCCCGCGGACATCTTCTACGAATACCTGCGCAGGATCGGGCATGTGGTGGACCTGGCCGCCCCCTGGGGCGAGCCAATCACCGCGCTGCATCTGGGCGCGGGCGCCCTGACCCTGGCCCGCTACATCCAGGCCACCCGTCCCGGGTCGGTCCAGTACGCCGTGGAACTGGAGCGCGAACTGCTGGACTTCGTGCTGGCGCAGCTGCCCCTGCCGGAGGGGACGCGGCTGCACACGGTGATCGGCGATGCCCGCGACGCCCTCGCCGGGCTGCCGGCGGACCTGCGCTTCGACGTCGTGATCCTGGACATCTTCTCCGGGCCCGAGGCCCCGGAACACATCGCGTGCACGGAGTTCTACCAGGAGGCCGCGGCGCGGCTGACGCCGCGCGGGGTGTTGATTGTCAACGTGGGCGACGAGCCCGGGCTGACCCTGGTCCGCAGCCAGGTCGCGGCCCTGCGCCGGGCCATGACGGGCGTGTCGGCGTTCGCGGAGGCCGGCATGTTCACCGGCCGGTACCCCGGGAACATCATCCTGACCGGCACGCAGGGCCCGTGGCCGGAGGTCTGGACGGCGGCGCTCACCGCGCGCGGGCCGCATCCGGCCAAGGTGCTCGCCGGCGTCGAACTGGACGTGCTGGCGGGCTAATCCGCAGGCGCGACGCCGGGCTCGGCGAACCACAGCCGGGTTTCGCCGTACTTCTTCTCGGCAAACCGTTCCAGGCCCTCGGGCCAGGCCGGCTCGGGGGTCCGGGATGAGCGCTCCACCACCACAACGGCGCCCTCGCCCAGGTGCGGCACCAGCTTGGCCAGCACGGCCGCAAGAGCCGGTTCGTCCAGCGGGTAGGGCGGGTCCAGGAACACCAGGTCCCAGCGCACGGCCTCGGCGGTCCGGTCCAGGAACGATTCAACCTTGGAGCGGTGCACGGACACCACCTTGCGGGCCGCCACGGTGTTGACCAGGTCCGCGTTCTTCTGACAGACGGCGCTGGCCTTGGCATCGAATTCGACCAGGTCCACGGAGTGGGCGCCGCGGCTGCCGCTCTCCACCCCCAGCGAGCCGGAGCCCGCGTAGAGGTCCAGCACCCGGGCGCCGGCAATGACATTGAACGCGTCCAGCCGGGAAAACAGCGCCTCCTTGACGCGGTCCGTCGTGGGCCGGGTCAGGTTGCCGGGGACGGACGTCAGCGGGGTGCCGCCGGCCGCGCCGGCAATGATCCGGCTCATGTACGGTCCCCCGCGGACGTGTTGGCCTGTCTCGTGGTCCTAGCCGCGTTCAAGGAACGCCTCCTTCTCGGGGTTCAGGTATTCGTCGATCGCGGCGGCGAGGCCGGGCTGGCCCGCCAGGGAGGGATCCGCCGCCACGATCCGCTGGGCGTCCTGCCGGGCGCGGGCAATGATGTCCTCGTGCTCCAGCACCCGGAGGAGCTTCAGCGTGGACCGGCCGCCGGACTGCGATGCGCCCAGGATGTCGCCCTCCCGGCGGAGCTTGAGGTCCTCCTGGGAGAGCTCGAAGCCGTCGGAGGTGGCTGCCACGGCGTCGAGCCGGCGGCGGCTCGGATGGCCCGGCTCCAGGGTGGTGACCAGCAGGCAGGTCCCCGGGAGGCCGCCGCGGCCCACCCGGCCGCGCAGCTGGTGGAGCTGGGAGATGCCGAAGCGGTCGGCGTCCAGGATCACCATGAGGGTGGCGTTGTGCACGTCCACGCCGACCTCAATCACGGTGGTGGACACCAACAGCTTGGTCTCGTTGGCCGTGAAGGCGGCCATGGTTCCGGACTTGAGGGCGGGGTCCTGCCGGCCGTGCAATGGCGCCACGGCCACCCCGGCGAGGGCCGGCTCGTCCCGGAGGTGTTCCACGACTCCGGTGACGGACGCGAGCTCGCGCGAGCCGTTGTCGCCTTCCAGGTCCGCGGCGGACGGTTCCGCCTCGCCCGGCGTGAAGTCGCCGTCGTCGTCCTCGCCGATCTTCGGGCACACGACGTAGACCTGGTGGCCGGCGTCGATCTCCTCCCGCGAGCGGGACCAGATGCGGCTGGCCCACGCCGGGTGCTCCGCGAGGCCCACCACGTGCGTGGAGATCGGGGCGCGGCCCGCGGGGAGCTCGTCCAGCACGGAGGTTTCCAGGTCCCCGAACACGGTCATGGCCACGGTCCGGGGAATCGGGGTGGCGGTCATGACCAGCAGGTGCGGCGGCTTGCTGGCCTTGGCCCGGAGGGCGTCGCGCTGTTCCACGCCGAAGCGGTGCTGTTCGTCCACCACAATCAGCCCGAGGTCGTAGAAGGAGACGTTCTCGCTGAGCAGGGCGTGGGTGCCGATCACGATTCCCGCCGTCCCTGAGGCGGCGTCGAGCATGGCCTGCTTCCGCGCGGCGGTGGGCATGGAGCCGGTGAGCAGAGTGACCTGGACGGCGTCCGCGCCGAAGCCGCCGAGCATCCCGTCCCGGGAGAGCGGCCCGAGCGTGCGCCGGATGGATTCATAGTGCTGGGCGGCGAGGACTTCGGTGGGGGCCAGCAGGGCGGCCTGTCCCCCGGCATCCACCACCTGCAGCATGGCGCGCAAGGCCACGATGGTCTTGCCGGAGCCCACCTCGCCCTGCAGCAGCCGGTTCATCGGGGAGTCCTGCGCGAGCTCCGCGGCGAGGGTCTTGCCGACGGCGGCCTGCCCGGCGGTCAGCGTGAACGGCAGCTGGCGGTCGAAGGCGGGCAGCAGCCCGTCCGGCGCCGGGCGCCGGGCTGTCGCCTCTTCGGCGGCCAGCTGGGCGCGGCGGCGGGCCAGGGCCGACTGGAGCACCAGGGCTTCCTGGTAGCGGAAGCGGTCCCGGGCGCGCTGCCAGTCCGCCGGGGACTGTGGGGCGTGGATCAGCCGGTAGGCGTCGGCGACCGGCAGGAATTTCTCCCGCGCCGCGATCTCCGCGGGCAGCGGATCGCCGAGCGAGTCCAGCTCGGCGGTGTCCAGCAGGGTCGAGATGACCTTCTGGATGGACCAGCTGGTGAGCTTCGCCGTGGCCGGGTACACCGGGATGGGCATGGCCGCGAGCTTCTCCGGATCGAGGCCCGGGGTATCGGGGTCCTCGTCGAGCAGCAGGAAGTCGGGGTTGGTCAGGCCCAGCGAGCCGCCGTAGCGGGTGACCTTGCCGGAGAACATGGCGCGCCGGCCCGGCTGGAGTTCGGCTTTGGCCCGGAACCCGTTGAAGAAGCTGACCTTGAGCGTGCCCGGGAGGGCGCCGCCGGTCCGTGCGGACCCGGCACCGGCGTCGTCGGAAATTACGACGTCGGTGATGGACCCCCGCCGGGCGCGCATGGACCGGGTGCTGTTGGAGACCACCCGGGCGATCAGGGTCACTTCCTCGTCCAGCGGGACCTCGCTGATGGGCGTGAGTTCGCCCCGGCTGAGGTAGCGGCGGGGAAAGTAGTTCAGCAGCCCGCCAACTGTGGTGATGCCGAGGTGTTTTTCGATGACGGCAGCGGACCGCTTGCCGATGCGGCGGTCCAGGTCCAGTTCAAGTTCAGCGTGCATGTCCGTCGGGGGTTCGGGTTTCGGTGGCCAGTACGGGCGCGACGGCGGCTTCCGCGTCCGGATCGCGCGGCACTGCGAGTTCGCTCACGGATATGTCCGTGGGTTCGCCCAGGGAACGGATCAGCTCGACGGCGGGTGTGGCGTCCGGGACATGGACGTGGACGCGCCAGCGGTAGTTTCCGGCGGCGTCGGCGGCGCCGCCCACCTGGCTCATGATCACCGAGTCGCCCATTTCGTCGAGCCGCTGCCGCAGCATGGCGGCGTCCAGCGGAGACAGGGAGATGGTGCACATGAGTTCGACGCCGTCATCGCGCGGCATGTCGGCGTGGATGTGCGGATCCTGGACGTCGTAGCCGTGCAGTCCGTCCAGGAGTTCGCTCTGGAGTTCCTCGCCCAGCACGGCGGAACGCAGGCAGTCCAGGATCAGGAGCATGCCCACGCCGCCGGCGTCCACCACGTGGGCGGCATGCAGGGCGTCGAGCTGGTCCTCGGTGCGCACCACGGCGGCCAGGGCGGCCTCGACGGCGGCATCCAGGGCCAGGCCCAGGGTGTGGTTGCTGTCGTCGCCGTCGTGCGCGGAGTCCACGGCGGCCGCGGCGCGGGCGGCTGCCTCCATCACGGAGAGCATGGTGCCGGGCACGGGGTCGCTCAGCGCGGACCAGGCCCGGATCTGGGCCCGGTTCAGGGCCGCTGCCAGCAGCGGCGAACTGATCCGGGTGTGCCCGGCCAGGGGTTCGGCGGCGGCGCAAAGGAAGACGGCAAACAGGGTTCCCGAGTTGCCGCGTGCTTGTTCCATGGCCGCCTGGCCGGCCTGCGCCAGGACGGCGCCGACGTCGTGCAGGGCCGGATCGGGCGCGGCGACGGTGTGCAGTAAATGGTGCTGCGACGGATCGGCGACGGCGTCCGCGACGGCATCCGTGCCGTGAGCGGCGTGGGCGGCGGCGCGGACCGTCAGGTACAGGTTGGTGCCCGTGTCGCCGTCGGCCACGGGAAAGATGTTGATGGCGTTGAGGCGGTCGCTGTGGTTTCCGATCGTGGTTTCCGCCTTGACCAACCACCGCTTCATCGCTTGCGCGTTGGCGGCAATTTTAGTCTGCAAAGTGATCCCATCCCACAGCGTCAGCGGGCCTGCCCGCGATTTTCACTCCCGTGCTTTCCGTTGGTGCAGGGGCCTCTACCGAGCCTATCGCAGTGAAACCGGGAGGGAGCTGAAGCTCCGAAGGGAATGTGGCCAGCAGTCCGTGGTCTTCGCCGCCGCCGAGGACCCAGGACATCGGATCCGCTTCCAACAGCTCCGACGCCGGCAGCAGCGGCACCGCCAGTTCCTTCAGGGCCGCGGCGTCCAGGTTCAGTACCGCGTGGCTGGCCGCCGCCATGCGGTTGCCGTCCCGGACCAGGCCGTCCGAGATGTCCATCAGGGCCGATGCGCCCGCTTCACGGGCCAGGGGTCCTGCGGCGAGCGGCGGATGGGGCCGGCACTGGGTGTCCATCAGCGAGCGCTGCTCGGCGCTGAGGGCCGCCACAGGGATGTCCGATTCCAGCAGCGCGAGCCCGGCGGCGGCCCGGCCCACCGTTCCGCCCAGGGCCACCGTGTCCCCGGGCCGTGCGCCGGAACGCAGCACGGGCTTGCCGCCCTCGAGCGTGCCGAGGATCGCCACGCTGACGGCCAGTTCGCGGCCTCGGCCGAGGTCCCCGCCGGCCACGGCGCAGTTAGCTGCGCCCAGTTCGCGGATTCCGGAGCTCAGCCCGTCCGCGAAGTCCTCCACCCAGGACACGAGGGTTTCCGGCGGCATGGTCAGGCTGACGACCATCGAGGTGGCCCGGGCGCCCATGGCGTTGATGTCGCTGAGGTTCTGGGCGGCGGCTTTCCAGCCGACGTCGTACCCGGAGGTGCGGTAGCCGTTGTTCCACTCCAGCCGGAAGTCCTGGTCCGCCACCAGGGTGTCGATGCTGACCACGGCGCGGCCGTCCGGCGCCGCCACGATCGCGGCGTCGTCGCCCGGGCCCAGCAGCAGGGTCCGGTCGTCTCCGCCGTGGAGCCGCGGAAAGATCCGAGCGAGCAATTCCGACTCGGAGAGTCCGGACACTGTCAGGGGCGTGGGGGTCAGCGGTTCAGGCACAGCCCTACGCTACCGCGCAGGGCTGACGGCAGGGGTGACGACGGCGGCTGGGCAGCGGGGCGGCGCGTATAACAGCAGGTCGGCAGCGTATTTCATGGGTTGGCAGGGCACGTGCCAAACTCTTAGGCATGCCCCGACTCATTCCCGCGCTGCCACCCGTGGTGGTGCGGGGTTTGGCGTTCGCCGTCGGGGGCTTCCTGGTCTGGCTGATCATCACCGTGCAGCTGTTCGTCAATGTCGACCCCTTGAGCGTGCACCGGACCGACGCCGTCATCATGCTCGGCGGCGCGGCCTCCGAACGCCTGCCGGTGGCCCGCCAAATCCAGTCCGAGTTCGGCATCCCGGTGCTGGTGATTTCCCACACGGACACGCTCGGCAACCGCGAGGCGGATGACGCCTGCAACTCAACCGTCTTTCCGAACCCAAGCGTTATCTGCTTCCGGCCCCCGGACCTGGACACCCGGGGGGAAGCGCTGGCCATCTCCCGCTTGATCGAGGCCAACGGCTGGAAGTCCGTCACGGTGGTGACCTCCAGCTACCACGTCACCCGTGCGGGACGCCTGATCGGGCAGTGCACGACGGCGGACGTACAGATGGTCGCGTCGCGTCCGGATCTCTCGCCGTTGCAGTGGCTGCGGCGCTTCGTCATCGAAACGGGCGGCCTGATCGATGTGTCGCTGCGGCCGGAGTGCTCCGGCGGCGCGCGGTGATGTAAGAATGAGGGCTAACCCGGTTGACGCCGTCAGCCACCCAGCAGGTTCACGAGGCGAGGAGGACAGACGTTGGAGCATTATCCCGACGCCGCTCCCCCACTGGTTGCCGCGCCCCGGCACCTTCGCCGGAAGCGCTTCCGAGCAGACATCCCCGACTCGCTGCTAGTGCCGAACGCCGTGCCTTATGCTCCGCCCACTTCCTCAGCTGGACGCGTGCCAGCGGCCACGCGTGCAGCCGCTGCAGTGACCCTGGAGGCCACCTACCGGCGCAAACGCTTCGTGGCTCTCCTGGTGGTCGCAACCATCCTGGTGAGCGTTCCCGCGCTGGTAGTCGCGCTGGTTCTCGCAGGCTGAATTCGGTGGGCGTTTGGCAGTGCTCGGTCTCAGAATCCGGCTTTCGCATAAAACGGGTTGATGGCACCCCAAGTGTTGGTCACTTTCACCATGTAGTACTTTCCCAAGCCAAGACTCGTTGCCCCCACGTTGGCGTCGATACGTTGCAGGGACGGGTTAAGACCCCGCTGTTGGCCGAACAACGGGTTGTAGCCGGAAGCGGCCACGGTCCTGGACCGCGCCAGCCCTGACGCCGTCGTCCACCGCAGTTCTATAGTTGCCCCGCTCAGGTTGAAGCCGGTCACCTGTAATGAACCGGAGCCGGCGTCAAAAACGCTGTCCGTGATAATGGGAGTGGCTTTCCCGTCCTGCAGCTTGCGCGCCAGGGGTACCCCCGTCCCGGTGCAGGTGTAGTACGTGTCCCACATGAAGGAAACAATCTTGCTTGGGGCATTCGCCATCTGCTGGAGCTGCCTGTCGACGCGTGCCTTCGTGGTCTGTCCGCGAGGGTTGGAGTTACATGGGTTTGTTCCGTTGGCCGGAGCCATCCCTTCCATGTTGGCCCAGAGCGTTGCCCCGGTTCCGGCGACGCCGGCTGCGGCTGCCTGAAAGTAGTCTCGATTCGGGGCCACATATTTGCTCCCCCAACTGCCGGAGCCCACTATGGCAGCCGCGTACTGGTCCACGGGTGAGTTGGCTTCATCACCGAAGTAGGCACCGCCCTTCCCCGTGCCCATGCCATCCTGGACTGCGATGTTCAAGGGAACACCGCCGGCTGTGAGCGCGATTTTCCGTGCCGCGGCCTTCGCTTGTGCCGGCGTTACGCGGCCAAAGGCGGCGGCGCGGGCGTCGATGTACGGGCTGATAACGGCGGACCTCGTTGGCATAATGCGTCGTATCGCATGGTTTTGGATCTTGTACACGGCCAGGACAGGATCGAATGTTGCCCCGTCATTAAGAGGCATCTCCGTTGAAAGGTAAAACCCAGCCAAGCCGGGGACATTGTTCACTGCGGCTTGATACTGCAGGTACCGGTCCGAGAAGTTACTGAAAGTGTTCTGGTAGGAAAGGTCCGGCAAGAATGTGAGATCGGTCCTGGAGGCCGGAATAGGCATCCCAGAGAAGTACTTCATCGCCAAGCTCGTCGCCATTCGCGCCATCGATCCGGCCGCACTCGCGCCAGCCACACTCCCGCCGCCGACCACCACGACGTCATAGCGATTGTCCGCCGCATCACACCCGGAACTCGCAGCTGGGAGCACCAGCACGGTAAAGAGCTTGTTGCCGTTGGTGATGCTCCGGTCCCGTGGACATTTGAGGGCGGCAACGCCCCACGGGCTGGAATCGGCGTAGTAGAACACCCTATTTAGGAGCACGCCGGCCGCCGCCGCCGACGCGCAGTTCACGGCGCCAATCCGACAGTCGGCCGGAACGCTCGCAAGGCGAACGGGCAACAATCGAGACCCGAAGGTAATGACTGTGTCACCCCCCAGCGCCTTGATGGCAGTCAGCTTGCTGGTGTTGATGGCGTCGTCCGCACTGGCACTGACGAAGTACCCGCTCACCGGGAATGACGGGCTGGTCGCGACGGCCGGCGGCAAGGACGCGGTCATAAGATTAGCGACCAGAGCCACGATCGCCAAAGTCACGGGGTACGCGCGAACGACCAAGCCTCGAAGGAAGTCCCACCGTTTCGTCTCTGCCTTGTGTTCCATGACCGATCCCTAGCTCGTTAGGCTGAGCCCTTGGCCTATCAATAGAATGTCGCGGGGCTCTTGGGAGCGCAATGTGGCGAGCCTGGATTCGTCTCGACTCTATCCCGAATCCTGCCAATGGCCGCCGCGGAAGCAGATTTCACGCCACGGCGCATGCGTCACGTAGGATTCAAAGGTCTGCGGCCTAAATCTTTCTCGGGGGAATCGCCATGCCAAGCATCATGCCAATTTTCGGAACTCGACCGGAAGCCATCAAGATGGCACCCATCATTGCCGCCCTTCAAGAGTCTGAACATTTCGACTGCGTCGTCACAGTCACCGGCCAGCACCGCGAGATGCTGGACCAGGTCAACGAGCTGTTCGGAATCGTCCCGGATCATGATCTCGATATTCTGCAGCACGGCCAGTCCCTGTCCGCCATTATGGCCCGGACCATTGACGGACTCGATAAGCTCTTCATCGATCACAAACCTGACGCCGTTATCGTTCAAGGCGACACCACGACCTCAACCGCCGGCGCCATCGCCGCGTTCTACCGCGGCATCCCAGTTGTTCACGTTGAAGCTGGTCTTCGCAGCGGGGATTTGTTTTCTCCCTTCCCGGAAGAGGCAAACCGCAAAATGACCAGCCAGATCGCTAACCTACATTTGGCTCCGACGACTATCAGTAAAGCGAACCTTGTGGCCGAGGGCGTAAACCCGAACGTCATCGTCATCACCGGCAACACCGTCATTGATGCGCTGCTTGCGACTGCGGGCAAACACGTGCCATTCTCCGACCGCGCACTCGAGACCCTCGAAACGAGCGCGCGGCGAATTCTTCTGGTGACGACACATAGGCGTGAGAACCAGGGCGAAGCCATGCGGGGAGTCGGACGCGCCCTGGCGCGGTTGGCTGACGCGCACCCTGACCTAGATATTGTCCTGCCGGTTCACAAGAATCCTGCTGTACGCGAGGCTGTTCTTCCAGCCCTGGATGGGCGGGCCAATATCATCGTCACGGAACCGTTGGCCTACGGCGAATTTACCCGGATGCTGGCAATGGCTCACATCGTCCTTACAGATTCGGGCGGAGTGCAGGAAGAGGCACCGAGCTTGGGTAAGCCTGTGCTCGTCATGAGGGATAACACTGAACGTCCCGAAGCCGTAACCGCCGGGACTGTTCTCCTCATTGGCACTGATGAGGACCGTATAGTCCACGAGGTCACACGGCTGCTTGATGACCGGACCCACTTTGATTCCATGGCGAATGCCGTCAATCCATACGGTGACGGGCAGGCGGCGGCCCGGACTGTGGCCGCGATTGCCGAGCTGTTGAACCTTGGGAACAGGCTGGAGGACTTCAGACAGGCGCCGACAACGGCCTTGCACGGGAGCCAGCATGAGGCGGACCGGAGACGCAGTGAATTGCAGACATGAAAACGGATCTGTTCCAGGAGGAAATCTGTGCAGCTAAAGCTCAAAGGCTACTTTAACGAGGAAGACTCACCCCTCGCCGAAGCCAAGGCGGCGATCGAAATGTTGGCCGCTACTTCCACCGCTGTCCCCCATGTGCTCGGCTATACGCCTGTGGGGAGAGTTAACCCTTATCAATCGTTGCTTTACAAGGCTGCCGCTGACTACGACGTAGCGACCGTTCCCATCATCGACAGCTGGTCCTTTGATAGTTTGGCCGCAATGCGCCCGGATGCGTCCCATGTCATACTCCACATCCACTGGACCTCTTTTGTCCTAAACGGAATTAAAAGTTACACAACAGCCAAGAATAGACTTAATGATTTTCAGAACTCGATCGACTCTTTCAAGGGTCGCGGCGGCCGTATCGTCTGGACGCTGCACAACATCATTCCGCACGATTCTCGATATCCTGACCTTGAAATGAAAGCCCAGCAGATCTTGGCCGACGAAGCCGATGTCCTGCATGTGCTTTCCGACGCGTCGGCCGACATGATGTCCTCGGCCCTGATGATCGATAGGCAGAAGCTGCTGACGGTGCCGCACCCGAACTACCGGACGACCTACGAAGACTACGTCACACGAAATAATGCACGACTTGAGTTCGGCATCGGCCCCAAGGACCGCGTCTACGTCCTTCTGGGTGCCTTGAAAGCATACAAAGGGCTGAATCGGCTTCTGGATGCCTTTGACGCGTTCTGTGCTACTGACCCTTCGATCCCCCGCACGCTGCTGGTCGGCGGTAATCCGGACGGCACTCCGGAGGTCGCTGAATTCGTCGCACGCTGCCGGGCGCATCCCAACATCCTGATCGAAGACAAGAAGATCGCAAATCATTTCGTGCAGAACTACATGCGGGCGGCCGACGTTGGTCTGGCGCCATACACCCGCATGCTGAATAGCGGCGCAGTGCTGCTATACCAATCCTTCGACCTTCCCGTCATCGCCTCTGACGTCCCCGCTCTTTGGGAAGACATGCCGGAAGAAATCGGTGAACGGGTGCATGACAACTCGACGGAGAGCCTTGTAGCGGCGTTCCAGCGCGCCGAGCGGTTCTTCCAGTACTCGACCCAAGACGCAGTGCGGCGCTACGCCGACCAGTTCGATGCCGTCCAGCTTTCGCGCGAGTTTTCGCGCGGGGTCCTGGAGAAGCTCGACCATCAACCGTCTCGTCGGAACCAGCGAAATAGCCTGGAGGAATAGAGCATGTCGCCAATTAAGACCTCGACTCAAAATCAGAGAGCACAATCCCCGTATCGAGGCAGGCCTGCCAAGGCGTTCTGGAAAGCTGCAGTGTCCAATGATCAGGGCGAGGCCCTTGAGGAACTGCACGAGAAGAAATTCGCCATCGGCGAGTCTGATGCCATAGCTACCGCCGGCAGCTGCTTTGCTCAGCACATCGCTAGGAATTTAAGGCTCAACGGTTTCAATGTCGTCGACGCCGAGCCCGCGCCCGGCTTCGCCACCGCCTCCACGGCTGAGAAGTTCGGTTTCGGTGTCTACTCGGCTCGGTTTGGAAATATCTACTACGTGCGCCAGTTGTTACAGCTGGCCCAGGAGGCTTTCGGCGAGCGAGAGCCGAGCAATTGGATCTGGACGAAGAACGGTCGCTATTATGACGCGCTCCGTCCCTCTGTCGAGCCGGAAGGACTTGAAAGTCCTGAGGCTGTCAGGGAACACCGGGAACAGCATCTGGCCGCTGTACGGAGGATGGTGTATTCCGCCACGGTTCTGGTTTACACCTTCGGACTGACTGAGGGGTGGGTTGACATCGCCTCGGGGACGGTTTTCCCCACAGCGCCAGGAACGATTTGTGGTGATTTTGACCCTGCGGTTTTCGAATTCAAGAACTTCGACTACGCGGAGATCCTCTCGGACTTCGAAGAGCTACGACTTCTTTTGCACAAGTACAATCCTCAGCTGAAGTTCATCGTCACCGTCTCTCCGGTGGCACTTGCCGCAACCGCCAGTGATGATCATGTTCTGGTGGCTACGAGTTACTCAAAGGCCGTCCTCCGCGCGGCGACGGGCGAACTCGTCCGTCGCTACTCCGATGTCGACTATTTCCCCTCATTCGAAATCATCACTGGGAGCCAGTCCAAGGGTCGCTTCTGGGACGACACGCTTCGCGGTGTTTCCCCCGAAGGCGTCAGCACGGTTATGCGGCACTTTTTTCGTTCGTACCCTCCGGTCGCAGAGACGCCGCCGCCCGAAGCCCCAATAACGGCAGAGGAAGTTCTCTGCGAAGAAGCCATGCTGGAGGTGTTCGGAGAATGAAGTATTGCTTTGTGGGTGACTCCCATCTGGGTCACGTAGTGCCCGCTTGGAAGGAGAGGGGCGCCGGAAACGATTGGCTGAAGGCCGGGTTCCACATTGAGCGCACATATGGCGAGCTGCCGCTAAGAATCGTTGACGGCGAAAGAGAACTCGCACGGTTCGACGACATCCGCTGCGCCTACTCGCCCGAGGTCGACGTAAATGTCTACGACGCTTTCGTTGTGTTCGGGATGCACTTTTCCTTCACGGCTCTAGCCAAGACCTACGAGAAATTTAGGTCGGACGAGCACGAGCGCGGTGAGGGTTCCTATCTCTTGTCACCCGCAGCCCACGCGGCCATGCGTCAAGACCTCTACGCAGGGTCGAAGGCCATGCGGGTTATCGACGCCCTGCGGCTCAAGACATCGAAACAGGTGTACTACGTCCAGCAGCCCTTGCCGCTGGAGTGGGTCCTGGACAGGACAGAAGACCACCTGCGTTTCTTCCGCGACCTCGCTGGCTCCAGGGATCTCAGTGTCTTCGTCGCCCACTACTACGACCAACTTGCGCAACTGCAGGCAGGTGGCGTGCGCGTGCTGGCCCAGCCCGTGGCCACCCTAGGCCGCCCCGGCTTCACCCAGGGTCGGTTCGGTTTCGCCGACACGGCTGATCTGAGTCCGGACAGCCCCTACTCCAAGGGCGATTATTTTCACATGAACGCTGAATATGGCGGTTTGGTTGTCGAACAACTCCTTGAACTATCGACCGCCGTGAATGATGGAGATCTAAATGAAACTGCTTGATACTCGGAATTCCAGCCTCAAGTACGCTTGGCGCTTCCCTACGTCAACGGCGTCATTGGAGTTCGTCGTCGACTTGGCGATGCCAGTTCCGGCCAAGGGCCTCGTGGCCCTGATCTCGCTGGCGGACGGAGCCTCTGTGACATCCGAGGCATGGGGTTTCTCCAAATCGCTTGCCGGACACTACCGTTACCTTGAGTTGGACCGCGCGGGCGCTCTGGTGCTACCCGTTATCACCCTCGACCGAGAAATCTCAGACGCCAGGCTCTCCATACTCCCCTGGGGCACCAAGCAGCTTGCGCCGAAGGCCGCAGTCGCCAGCGTCTGGTCAATCGCGACGTTCAACGCGCTGGGAACGCCCGGCCTCAGCGTCATTTCGAAAGGGAAGTTGCTGACCAATGACTGAAGTCATCATCAAAAATCTCGGCGCGCTGATTGTGGCCGGCGCCGACCACGACGCAGAATCCGTCGCCCGGACGGTGAAGTCCCTTGAATGGTCCGGCCTCACCCCGGTCATAGTCTCCGCGTTTGCTCTTAGCGGCTCCGAATTTGAATCCCACGAGAAGTACTACTTCATGCCGGAGTCTGAAACGGTGGCGTCCGCCACTAACAGGGCTCTCGTCCGTTTCGCGAATGAGCACATACTGATTATCGCGGCCGGCACGGTCTTGCCCTCCGAGACGGCGGGCGAGTTGGCCGCGTCCGTGGAATCCAACCCAACATCAGTTGTGCGGCTCGCAACACGCGTCGTCCGCCCTCTTCACGTAATGTCCTCGGCGGAGGTGGATGAGCTCATCGTCGGCCCGTCCACCGCACGGACGGATTCCTTGGCTTCTCCCCGAAAGGCTTCGACTGCCGCAATCGTTGTACCGCGCCGGACGCTACACACGCTGTGCGGTTTCAAACCATCAATCCTTAGCCTCGACCTAGCGGTGTCGGACTTCCTGCGCCGCTGTAAGAAATTCGGCATAGGCGAAACCTGGACCGAGCCCAAGGTCGGTGTCTATACGATTGCTACGCGGATGAACGCCAAGATGACGACGGACGCCGTCCGCACGGCCGCCGAGCCGCACGATCCGTCCTTCTTCGGTGATCTGCTGGGGTGGGGTTCGGGCGCGTCCGATCTCCCACTAGTATCCGTCGTCATCTCCACGTTTAACAGGGCCAGCTACATCGCCGAGTGCTTGTATTCCATCCAGGCCCAAACACTCCGCGACTTCGAGGTAATCATCGTCGACGACGGCAGCACAGACAACACCGCCGAAGTCGTTGGTTCATTCACCGATCCCCGAATCCGCTACTTCCACCGTGAGAACGCAGGGATCTCGGCGTCCCGCAACTTTGGAGCGCGCCAGGCGCGCGGCGCGTTCATCGCCGTCCACGACGACGACGACATCATGCTGCCGTGGCGGCTCGAACGTCAACTGGAATCGCTGGAGCCCGGAGATCACGGTAGCTTCGGCGTCTCAGTCCACTTCGACCACGACACCGGTGAGATGCACCGGCTCGTGCACCGGTTGTTCAACATCCAGACGGCGCTCCGCTACGGAAACAACCCGACTCACCCGACTTGGCTAATCAGAGCGGACATCTTCAAACAGTTCAAGTACGATGAGTCGCTCAAGAGCGGCGTCGACAACAACGTCGCGCTCCGGATGATCCGATCCGGCGTACGTCTCCGGCACTCGGGCGAGAACCTCATCCTGCGTCGATTGCACGGGGGCCAGATCACACGCAGCGCGGGTGAAATCCAGCAAGCCTCAGCGAAGATGTCCCAGCGGCTTCTCAAATTCGCCAACGGTGCGGCTGCCGACCCGGCCAAGACGCATGCCTCAGAGGAGTGGCTGACCGACCTGGCGGCGGATTCCTTCAGGAAGAGTGTCCGGCCATACCTGCCCGACCACCTTGTCCAGCGGCGCGTGCTCTCAAAGGTCAATGGAGTGTCCTCGGGCGGGAACGTTCTTCCGACCGGTTCCGGGGCCACCCTTAAGAGCCAAACCCTTGATCAGGACGGCTTTACCACTTCTAAGATCTTTTCTAACGTGACGTGGAAGGACATGGCGGCCCTTCGCACCGCCAATATCGATTTTTCCGCAATTGAGGGCCCAGCCGGCGATCCTTGCGAAATGGCGATGCAGGCCATCAGCGCCCATGTGGCGCGCGGGCGGACAGACTGTGCTTGGGTGGCACAGACAGGGGCTCCCGAGCCAGCGTCAGGCCGGATGTCGACGAAGGTATCAGATCTGGAATTCTCAATCCTTGATCAGCCAAATCTGATCGATGGGGTCAGGAAGCTCCTAGGCAACGACCGAGGGAGCGCTTCTTCGAATCTGGAGCCATTCTTGATCGTAAAGTCGGCGAAGGACGTCGCCGCACAGCTCGCGATCGCCATTCGAAACGTGGGGGAATCACGATGAAAATTAAGTGGACAGCGAACAGCTTTGGACGTTCGGGCATGCTGGCAATTCCCGAGGGCGGAGACACTCAGCCGCCTGTTGACACTTTCTATCTTGACTACATCGTAGAGAATATTGACCAAGATCGCGTCGCGGTCGCCGCCGCGCTCGTATTCGGCCAATATGCCAACGATCGACTCATGTTCGAGAAGCCAATTTCCGCTGTGGTAGCCCGCGCCGTAGAAGTCTTTTTGCGTGAGCGACTGGTTCGAGTGGACCCCGTCAACTACGTTGAAAACAGCTCACTGCATGGTGACTCCATACTTGTACTCGACCACTCCGGAGCACACTCGGCACCCGATAACCAACTCGGTCGGCAGCGGCACATCCGGGTCTGTATCCTCCCAACGGAAAGCAACTCCGGCGGACTGCTAACAATGGATTCTCTAAGAGTCGCCTCGAACGCCTGGCTGCACGCCCAGCGGCAACCCATGAGATCTTCGGAAGCCCTGTCATCTCTGGCTGCCGGTGTCCTGTTGTCCGCGGACCTGAGTGCCGCGGGAATCGCCACATGCGAGTCGTTCGACGTCACCGGCCCGATCCAGACGGACTCCCTCCGGGCGCTGCTGGAACCCGCGGGCTTGTCACTCTCAATCCAGGCAACTTGCGGCTAAGTAGCTTGGTCGGCCCAAATGTCAATGGGGAAGGCCTGTTCCAACGATGAAGAATCCCCTTGGGCAAAGGGGCATGAATTGGCTTCTCCCCTGTCCAAGGCCCGGATTGCAGCGGCGGCGTCCGGATAGCATACGAACTCTGTCCGGCTAGTACCGGAAACATAATCCTGATATTTGAAGAGGTCTCTTTTGTCGGAAGAAACAATGCGTCGGGTATTCCCAGGAGCTCGCCAACGATAAGTCCGTCCAGGGGCGATGTCGCGACCTTTCCGCTTTGGACTAGCCCTTCCAAGGCGTCAAAAACGGATATATTATCGCCGGGGTCCGGTCCGCCCGGGCAAATCGAATACCTAAGAACAATGCAAATGGGGGAAGTAATCTTGTCACTGAAAATAAGCGTTATTGGAACGGGCTACCTAGGAGCCACGCACGCGGCATGCATGGCGGAACTCGGATTCGAAGTCGTGGGTCTGGACACGAATCCCAAGAAAATCGAACAGCTGGCCGCCGGGGTGTTGCCCTTCCACGAGCCTGGCCTACCGGAGCTGCTGCGCAAGCACACGTCCAGCGGCCGTCTGCGGTTCACTACGTCCTACGCCGAGGTCGGCTCCTGGGCAGATGTCCACTTCATCGCGGTAGGCACGCCCCAAAAGGCTGGTGATCACGCGGCTGATATGACGTATGTCGATGGCGCAACCAGCACGCTTGCCAGCCACATCACCAAGGATTGCCTCATTGTCGGGAAGTCCACGGTGCCCGTCGGCACTGCCCGGCGTCTAGGGGCCCTCATCAACGAACAAATCGAGGGTGACGCAAAAGTCGGTCTCCTGTGGAACCCGGAATTCCTCCGTGAAGGATACGCAGTGGAAGATACCCTGCGTCCTGACAGATTGGTCGTCGGGGGCGACTCGACGGCAGCAATTGATGTGCTGAGGCAGGTCTACGCGACGGCCATCAACGCCGGAACGCCGTTCATTGCTACCGATCTGGAGACGGCTGAGCTAGTCAAGTCCGCCGCCAACGCTTTTCTAGCCACGAAGATTTCATTCATCAACGCTTTCTCTGAGGTCACCGAACAGGTCGGCGGTGACATCCGCGTCCTTGCCGATGCGATTGGGCTCGACAACCGGATCGGACGACGATTCCTCAATGCGGGCGTCGGCTTCGGCGGCGGCTGTCTTCCCAAGGACATCCGGGCCCTGCAGGCCCGGATCAGCGAGCTCGGCCTCGACCGAACCATGCGGTTCCTAACGGAAGTGGACGAGATCAATCTGCGTCGCCGGGACCGCGTGGTCCACTTGGCCCATGAAATCCTCGAAGACATTCAAGGCCGCAAGATTGCCATCCTAGGCGTCGCGTTCAAGCCACACAGCGACGACGTGCGGGATTCTCCTGCCCTGGATGTTGCGGCACAACTGTTCAACGCCGGTGCGGACGTGAGCGTCTATGACCCAGAGGGCATGGCGAACGCCCGGTTACGCTTCCCGCGCCTCAACTACGCAACTTCAGCCATCGATGCGCTCCGGGACAGCGCACTGACGATCCTGCTCACCGAATGGGACGAGTTCAAGACCCTTGACCCATCCGAAGTAGGCCAGATGGTCGAGTCGAAGTCCATCATTGACGGTCGGAACGTCCTGCGGGCCGACGTATGGCAGGACGAAGGCTGGCGATTCGAGTCCCTCGGCCGTAAGTCTGTCTATCCAGACGGAGCGCCGTTCCGTTCCGTTTGCAGCTAGGACAGGCTCTCAAGTACGTTGTCCGCGGGCCAGAGAACCTGTTTCGAAGTTCTTGACGATGATCATCGGCATACATCGAACAGTTAATGCCCAGCTTCACTCGTCTAGGGTCGTCCCTTCCCGAACCAATATCAGGTCCCGCGACCCGATCCCTCGCCGGCATCGGGTCGCGGGACTTATCGGAGCAGTTCGGGCCCTGGCAAACTGCGGGGCTGTCACCGCCGTTTCATGGCCGAAGGCATTTAGAACCGGCTCCTACTGCAGTCCGAAGACCCCGTGCTACGGGAGAATTCGGTTGCACCGATCCGGCGGCTTCGGCGCGTAGCCGCGACCAATCGCGCGGACCGAAGCTGAGATTGTCAAGAGCGTGCAAAAGTTCGCGAGCGTGTTCGGCTACGCGGCCGCTCCACGCGGCTAAAGAGGGGATACTGCCCGTCTGCCCCGGGCAAGAACCCTTGTTCCCACTGGAACCATAGTCGCGCTAGCGCAGGGACAGATGGCCATACGCATCCCGGACGGCAGGGTCTGCAGCACGAGCCGAGCAGTTGGCAACCGATCCAACAAGCGACAGGGTGGAGGGTGTCACGTTTCGCCGTAAGAAGAGGGTCGGAGTGGCTTTCCATGGCTGCCGGATTGGGTTGGCGTAACCGGCAATGAGCGTATCCTTGACCGAATCGGTGTCCGCGGCCACAAGCGCATACGTCTTCACCCCACCGTCATATGCGCCGGAATTGATGCCTAACCCTATGAGGTTTCCTATAGTTTCGACATGGGAGGCAGCTTGGCCGATGACCAACCCGGAGGCGCCGTAAAGCAACGTGTTATTTCGGATGACCAAATCACGCGGAGCGCCGTTTGGGTCACTGCTCCCAGACGCCTTGATGTTCGCGCCCAGGGGCGCCCCCGCAATGAGGTTGTTCTCGATGGTTCCAGCGCCGGAATATATTGTCGGCATAAGGTAGATGTTGTGCATTTCACCCGCGTTACCGGTCTTCGCAGCGTCATGGATGCAGTTGCCGCCGATCATGTAATCATGGGGAGCCGCTGCGGTCCGGTCCGCGACGGAGTCTGACGCGGGGGTTTGCTCCCGGATGAGCAGGTTAGCCACTCCCCGCGTACCAGCGATCTCGTTGTTAACAAAGGACCAGCCGGTTCCGCCAAAGAAGTTAACGAGAGCTTGTCCCGTCGTGTTGATGGAGCTGTAGCCGAAGTGAACGCCCTGGATTGTCCAGTAGTCCGCGCCTTTCAACGAAAGGTATCCGTTGATTAGCACTTTTTCTTTTGGGTAGGACTGCAGCATAATTCGGGCGTCGGACCTACCGGCTCGGGCGGCCCATCCGACTCGTTCATCATAGACGCCTCCGCGAACGACGATCACGTCCCCAGGCTTGGCGATCTTGACTGCACCCTGCACAGTGCGGAGTGGGTTGTTCGCGTCCGGTTCCGGGCACGAAGGCTGGTTAGGCGGCTTGATGCCGGTGTCAAGACAGGTGATCCGGTTGTACTCGACATAGCCCCACTTCTGCTGGACCCCTATAACGTCCGACCCTCCCGTGGACACGTAGATCATGCGACTGCCAGGCTGGGCAGAAGCCAACGTGCGGCTACCAACGCCGGAGTAGTCGGGCGCAGTGGCAGCCACGGCGGGACTAGCGCCGCTGGCGGCGCAAGCGGCGCCGACAAGCAGGAGTGTACCGAGGACCCGTCGAGCTAATTTCATATACGGAGTGTCTCACGATTCCACCTCGGAAAACCTTTGGAGGCCGGTGGATCCAACGGGCTTACGACGTGCGGCGAGCAGGGATCCGCTCCTTGCCGGCTGTCGCCTCGGCGAAGGAGGCTTCTATAACTTCAGTCGAATCCCGCGCTGAGAGCGTGCGCTTCGATGAGCTCCGGAACCACGCCGTGGGGCGGTTCCAAGACTGCATCAGCCTTTCCATAGTGCCAACACCACCGGCGGAGCGGAGGGGTTGGACTTCGCGACTGGGCGCATCGCGTGCCCTCCGCCGTAAAGTTTAAGGCGCGGATTTCCATTTGCCGCCCGCACTCCGGCGCCCAAGTTCCTAGAGGACCCTTCGATTGCGGCGTCGGTGGTGACGGTTTGGGCGTGGGCGTTCAGGATCGAGGCCAGATCCTCGTTCTCTAGTCACCAGCCTGAAGCGAGGCACCCTCAGGCGCCGGGCCCGCCGCCTCGGCCTCAGGTCTATGCCGGTTCTTGTAGGTATAGGCGATATGAAGTGTCGTGATCGGCCGACGCGTGACCGGAACCCCGGCTCCAAGAGGTTCGTGGGTTGCCGGGCCGGGTCCGTGAAGTTCGATCCGCCGCGGATAGCGGCGCTCACCGGCCTGCTACATCCACGTTCGCCTTCAATGACCACCCCCGCGTCAGGTATGCCGAAGTCCTTCCTGAAGAAAGGGGCCACCGCCGCCAGGCTCCTCACCCGCGCCGCGAGCTACTTCGCCGAGCACGGCATCCACAGGATCGAACGACTCATCACCTGCACGGCCCTCGCCTACCGCAATTCCACAATGTTCCGCCAGGCCGTTGCAGATCTCGCAGCAGTTCAGCGCATCATCCAGCCCCACTGCCCCTGGCCCAACGGCCATGCCGAAGGCTTCAACCGGTCCCTGCACGGAGTATGGGCATACCGGCGGGTCTCACCAGCAGCAGCCAACGCAAAGCCGCAAGTGCACCCCTGGCTCCACCACATTGAGCGAGTCCGCACCGGCATCGGAACCACACCGAATACCCGAGTGTCACGAGCCTCATGGCGCAGGACATCTAGCCCAGGGTCCGCGCGCCGTCAACATGGTCAGGATCGAGCCACACACCCGGGCCTTTCGTGCTTTAGGCTCGCTGCGGCACTGCGGTTGGTAGCGGGACCGGGACCCCCTTCCCGGCCATGCGACCTACCTCAAGCCAGTCCCCGTGGATCTGCCGCAGGGCAGCCAATGCCGAAACCGCGTCACCTGCCGTCGAACGATACGCCAGCGTCTTGCCGCTGAGCGCGCTCCCTTCGTCAAGCAACCCCCAGATCGGACGTCCTGAACCAAGATAGTCCGAATACTTCGACGGTAAGAAGGGGTTGATGGCGAGGTCGCCGGTCCGTTCTACATCATTGACGAGCAACACATCAAATTGCGTCGTCAAATTCAGGAACTCAAGGTAGGGGCGGTATTCCTGGGCAATGACAGTTCCAGCCAGACCAAGGTTCAGAACAGTCTTTTGGAGGCTGTCGGGATCGGTGGTGAAGACGTGTAGGCGAGTTTGCCGCCGGACATCGGCGGGTGAATTGATAAGTGCCGTCAAGACCTCGTGCAGGCTCCGGTTTTCGTAGAAGTTTCCGAAATAGCCGATATTCAGCACCGATGGTGAGAGTACATAGTCTGACCTGATCACTGAATAGCTGTGCGCTGGCGATGTGGGGTGCGCGCGCACCACGCCCTTCCGGACAACCTCCCTGCGGAGCTTGGCGTCCGGTATCTGCTCCAGCATGTACTCCAACTGATGCTCGTTGGTGAAGATTAGCTCATCAGCCAGGACATAGGCGAGGAATTCGCACCACACAAAGACATTGCCTTTCTTGGGCAGCGCATAACCCCTCCCGGCAACGCCTCGTCGAAAAACGTCGAACATCTGACCACGGATGATATCTCCCGAACGCAGACGTCCAGCAGCATCCCGACTGATCGGGTCCGAAAACTCAGCACTCCAAACTACGGCGGGATGCCTCAGCTTGAACAGCGCAGCCAGGAAGTGGGAGCCCGGCCACTGCACGCGGCTATATAGAGTGCGGTATCCCCCCTTACGGGCGTCGAGCCGATCTGCGACGGCGATGCCTTTTGCGACGAAATCAGCAATCTCCTTCCAGCTGGCGAAGGAAGGAGGCGAGTCGATTTCAATCGCCCGGTCGATGAAACGCGCCGCGATCGTCGTGAGATTGGAATCCATCTTGCGGACTTTACCCATGTCGTTGTGAATGACATCGACCATGTTGCCACGATCAACTATTACCTTTGCCGCCACGACTGCACTAGTGTCAGCATACGGGGCGAAGCAATAACTCACAGCGAGGTCCCGTGCCGTGCCTTCGTTGATGACTGACCATGGGAAGTCATTGAGGCCGGCTGCCTGGACGGCCTCGATAACCCGGTCGCGCTGCCCAGCATGCTCGGTTAGGTATCTTTTGATGAACCCCGCCTGCGACTTCCCGAGTGAAACTAACAAGGCGTCCCCGGCCGAACCGTCCCAGCGCCGCTGCGACTCAAGGCGTTGAATGACTCCTAAACGCTGGTCGACGGCGAAATCGAAGTCCGGAGATCGCCGAGAAATAGAATCGTCACGGAGCACTCTGAAGTAGGCGCCTTCCCTTTCAAGTGTGCCCACGCGGGCGTCGAAATCCCGAGCAAGGGCCGCCGCCGCCATGAAGCAGATGTCCTCACCACTGGCCATATCCTCGTCATAGGGGGTCGCCTGCAGCACATCAGTGGGGAACAACTTGCAGGCATTGAATCCAACGATTCCGGGAGCCGAGGCGAGCTTAAAGTCGGTCCCCGCCCAAGCTCGGATCTGGGCATTCAGCGAGTTGCCCGGATCCTCCCGTCCGTCAGCGGCCACGTTTATGATCGGTGCAATCGAAACGCGCTGTGGCGACGCCGCCGCCAGCATGGCTGCAAGAAACTCGGGGCCGACATAATCATCATCGTCGACCATGGTCAAGTAGCTGAACTGGGCCACAGCGATGCCGAGGTTCCGCGCGGCGCCGGCGCTGGCATCCGACTGAGACAGGATTCGAAGCCTGTGCCGCGGATGATCTTTTCGGAACGAACGCGCAATGTCCCTGGTGCCGTCATCTCTGCCATTGATGACAATGACGACTTCGAAGAGTTTAGAATCGAGGGTTTGAGCGGCAAGTGAGTGCAGGCACCGACCTATCCGGTCTGCGCCGTGGAAAGTGGGTATGACTACCGTGACGCCGTAAGCTTTCGACGGCGAGCCGGGTTCGCTAGTGTGACGGGAGATTTGGGCCGCTTCGGCGCTCAGCGCCGCGATTTCTGTCGCGCGGGCATCGACATCGGTCAGCATTCGCAGGCCGTACGCCAGATCCGCGGCCAATTCAGCAAGAGGCGGATTGTTCTCTAGTTTCATGATTTCGACCTAGTTGGGTTCCGTGCGGCGGGAGCGGTGAGACGCTTCCGATCCCAGATTTTGAGGGTAATTCGTCCGAGCTTGGACTGGGCCAGGGCACTGTATTTGCGCTCGAGGACTGCGTAATTGCGCTTCAGGCGGGCCAATTGGTCCTGAAGTTCAGCGACATCGGAATGAGTACCACCGGCAGGCCCGCTATCCGGGGGAAACTGCCCTGTCGTCCCCAAGGCCGCCAGGAGGTTGAGGTGTCTGGCGGTGAGGTCGTGCAGGAGGCGCCGTTCAGCGGCTTGCTCTTCTGCGGCGAGCTGTGCTTCGGCTCGGATCTCATCAAGCCGGGCGGCCTCCAACCCCATCCGAAAGCTGTCGACGTCATAATTGACGTCGTCCCCCTGCACGGCGGTCCGAAGTATGGATTGGTTCGCGCTGCCGCCGAAGCCAGTGACCACCATTCCGACAGGAAGTTCCAACGTCCCTAGGAAAGTGAGCGAGTCCCTCACAGGTAGGCCGAATGACCATAGAATTTGAGCGCTATTGCTGATCCGGCCTTTTCGAAGGAGCGAGCTCATCAGGTCAAGGCCACCCGGAACAACAAGGTATGCGTCCGACTCTGCCACTGCCTTAGCGGCTAGGTCCTCGGCAGTCCGGACAAGGACGACATCGGCGGGGATCAGCTGCAGGTCAATCGTGGCGGACGAGGGACCGCAAACTATAGCCACCGTCTCGACGATCTCAGAGAGGTCCACAATCCTAGATGTGCGGCTAATGCCCACCGGTGCTTGGACAGAGCCAACCAAACTCCTCATAAGAACAGAACCCCTCTTGTGTCGACAATGGCTTTGCCGAGAAAAAGGTCACGGTCGAGGCCTCTGAAGGAATCGTGGTTGACCAGAACCACAACAACAGCGGAGCGCTTGACGGCCAACTCGACATCCACCAGCTCCACATTGCTGTGTCCGGCAAGTGACTTTGGCAGTTCATCGATGTAAGGCTCAACAATGTTGACCCGGCGCGTTTCGAGCGCTTGCGCCAGGTGCGATGCGATCTCCACGGCTGGCGATTCGCGGAGATCATCAATGTTGGCTTTGAATGCCAAACCAAGGACAGCCACCTCCGAATCGAGGGCAACTGCCGACAGCGCATCAATGACCTTGTCTACAACCCAAAGAGGCTTGGCGTCGTTGACTTCACGGGCTTGTCGAATCAGTTTGGCGTCCTGCGGCGCCTCAGCGACAATGAACCACGGATCAACGGCAATGCAGTGGCCTCCGACGCCGGGCCCCGGCTGCAAGATATTGACGCGCGGATGGCGATTGGCGAGCCTGATCAATTCCCAAACATCGATTCCGACCCTGTCACTTATCAACGAGAGCTCATTGGCGAATGCGATGTTTACATCCCGGTACGCATTTTCAACCAACTTCGCCATCTCTGCTGTGACGTCATCGGTGAGAAAGATTTCGCCCTGGCAGAATGTGGAATAAAGCGCCTTGGCTTTCGCTCCTGCTTCAGGCGTCATGCCGCCGACGATCCTGTCGTTAGTGACAAGCTCTATCATGACGCGGCCCGGTAGGACCCGCTCGGGGCAGTGGGCGAAGAGGACGGCAGGCTTTGCGGCGGCACCGTCCAGTGAAAGATCAGGTCGCAGGTCAAGGACGAATTGGGCCATCTGCCGAGTGGCACGGGGTGGTGATGTAGATTCCAGTATTACCAGCTCGCCACCCCGCAGCTTCGGAGCGATGCTGCGAGCGGCCGCCTCAATGTAGCTCAAGTCGGCACTCTTATCCGCTTTCAATGGCGTCGGCACTGCAACGATGTAGGCGTCCGCTGAAGGGGTCTCAGTCGTGGCCTTTAGGAGGCCCTGACTGACGGCGCCCGCCAGGTGGATTCCAAGATCTGGCTCGACGAAGGGCAAGCGCCCTTCATTCACAGCGTCCACGGTCTTTTGATTTACGTCTACGCCAATGACGTCGAACCCGTTAGTCGCCAAGATCGCGGCTGTCGGCAGCCCGATGTAACCGAGTCCAATTACTGCCACGGTCTGAATGTTTGTCAACCTATTGACCCCTATCAAAGAGTGATGTGTTCACGTGGATTTCCGAAGATTTGAATCTTGCCGCTCGCTGCCAGCTCATCATCCGATGCAACCCACGTATGTCCTGTCCCAGATCGCATCTGACAGTAGTTGAACCTGTCGGCAGAGTAGATAGAGCAATTCGATGTTGTGACTGCAGTCAGAAAAGCTGTGTCTTCGCCGCGGTTACGGGCTTCAAAGGGATGAGCCTCGAATACCTCCCGCCTGGCCGTGATGGTCGGGCCCATGACGAGCCTCGAAAACCTATGCTCCTTGTGTGCGGCGCGGAGCACCGTCGCTCGGCTGGCAAGGAAGTGCATGTAGTGGGACTGCTTACCGACCACGTCAGCACCGGAGTACATGAGTGCGTGCAGCAGATCGATCAGGTAATTTGGCGCGTAATAGTCGTCGTCGTCCATCTTGGTGAGCACGGCCCCTGTCGACGCCTCAACGCAGAGATTGAGGCACTCGCCGAGAGTGAGGGTTTCACTGGCCACGAGAACCTTGTACTTGCCCACACCGTAGGCCTCGGCCAGATCAGCTATCTGGCTCGATTCAGTCTCAAAGCCGTGAGTTAGCAGAATAAGCTCAAGGTCTACCCCGCGCTGGCTTCCTACTGTCTGAAATACATGTTCCAGTTGGTGAGGACGAATGGTGCTTACCAAAGCACTTACGGAAGGAACATCGACGGCCCTACGGCGCATTGGGGCGACGGCCTGAACGATCAATTCTGCGCGATGCGCGTAGGTATGCTCGCCCCAGATACGGCGCTGTGCTTTATGAGCAACCCGTTCGTTGTATTCAGTACTAGACGTTAGCAGCCGCAGTATGTTCTCGGCCTCACCTTTCGTAGAGGTAACAAGGACCTCATCGTCATCGAAAAACCCGCCAATGGCGGCGCTTGGCGTTGAAACCACAGGAGTGCCTGAGGCGCTAATTTCGAAAATCCGGCGGGCACACATACTGGGAGATTCGGTTACGGAATTGACGTTCAGGAAAACCTTGTACGACCTATACGCAGTCAGCATTTGGGCGTAAGTTAAAGAGCCCACCACATGCTTGTTAAAGGGTTCGGGAAACTGATAATTCCTGTCGCCCCCCAGTTGCCGGGAGAAGATCTCTAATTCGGCACCACTCTTCGCTGCCCCCATCATGGCCGCTCCAAGAAGCATGTCCATCTGGGCCCGTCGTTCAGGGTATTTGTGGGCAAAATACATGCCCGCGAAGGCCACGCCGCGGGAGTGCCAGCCGTGACCCGGGCGGATCGGATTGTGAATAGCCGGCTGCGCTGCAAATGGGAGAACCGCAACCCTATCGTGGCTCAAATCCCTCACGTAGTGTGGGATGCGCTCTGAATCGCTAGTGAAGACGTAGTCGAACAATTTCGCAGCGGCAAGAAAATCGTTGTAGTGTGGCGGGTCTTCTTTGTTCCAGAAGACTGTTGGAACTCCGTGGAGACGGCACCACTCCAAGACTTCAACAAACTCTTTGCCGGGACCAGAAGTGCCCGTTAGTTGATACTGCCAGGAACCGGAATTTCCGTTCCACGCAGATTCTACGAACAGGAAATCAATCCGGGCCTGACTAAGCTGTTCACGCCACTTATCTTTGCGCAGCGCTAGTAAATTCCATTCATACGAAAAGGCATCACGCGAGAAATCATCTAGAATAACCCCCACGTTTAGATCATTGCGCCGGGGTCCTAGCGCCGAAAATTCGTACGGTGTAAATTTCAGTTGTCGGTTTCGGCCGCGGCCCGTCCAGCCACCCTCTGCCCCCTTAATGTTTTGCGGAACAAAGATGCCCTGTTCCGCTTTTCGGCGCAGCCGCCATTGTTGGAGCTGGGCTGGCCCACCTGATCTCAAATGCCACAGCGCTTTCCGTATGTTTCCCAGCCGACCCATCAAATCCGAACCCTTCGCGAGGATCGTTCACGGATCTCCGTGGGCATCAAACTGGCCTTAGCGTTTTCGAGAATCGTCGCCGCCGAGATGCTGTTGCCTTTCGAGAGTTGCCGCGTAAATTCCTGATAGGCCTTAATGGCCAAGTCCGGTTGTCCGTCCATAATGAGGTCCCCTTTGTCCAGCCAGATCACGCGCGTGCACATCGCATTGATCGTTTCCAGGCTGTGGCTGACCACGAACACACAGCCTGCCTGCTGGCGCAGCTCGTCCATGCGCAACTTGCTGCGGTCTCCAAACTGGGCATCGCCGGTATTGAGCGCCTCATCCACCAAGAGAATCTCCGGATTGACGCTCGCCGCGATAGCAAACCGGAGGCGTGACGCCATGCCCGAAGAGTAGGACTTCATCGGCAAGTGGATGGACTTCTCGAGACCGGACAATTCAACAATGCTGCTGAACTTTTCGTCCACTTCGGCCCGGCTCATGCCCATAGCAAGGCACCCAAGAATCACGTTCTGGTCCCCGGACAGGTCCGGCACCAGGGCGGCGTTGACGCCGAGCATGATCGGTGTGCTGGAGGCATACACCGCCCCCGACGTCGGCTTCGATTGGCCGCTGATGATCTTCATCAGCGTGCTCTTTCCCGAGCCGTTTCTTCCGATGATCCCCACAGACTCGCCGCGTTCGACCACCAGGGAGAGCTCGTTCAGCGCGTTAACGGTCACCATGTGCGGCTTGTTGAGTGCACGGCGCAAGAAGCGTGACCTGGACTCTTCGGCGCCAACTCCTGATGCCGCGCTTGAGGCAACGCGGTAGCGCATGCGCACGCCGTCCACCACCACACAGGGATGTCCCGCGATGAAGATCTCGTTCTCACCCTCGTCCATAGGATTCCTCGCCTTTCCAGAAATACACCATGCCAACCGCCAGGGCTCCTAGTGCCCACGCAGCGAGTATGGCCCACGACTGCCACTCCGGAGCCTTAGCGTAGAGCACGCAGTCACGGACAATGTCAATTACGTTGAACAGGGGATTAAGCTTGATGACGGCCAGCACCTGGGGTTGCGTGACGAAGCGGTCATAGGTGTAGAAGACGGCCGAGACGTACATCCAGGCCCGGATCACGAACGGAAGCAGATGCGTGACGTCGTGAACACGCGAGATGATCCGGGCCAGGATGAGGCCCACGCCAAGGTTGAACAGTGACTGCAGAAGGATGGCCGGTACAACCAGGATCCAGAGCCATGTGATTTTCTCAGCAGGAGGCAGCACCACTACGATGAGGAGCATCGCCAGGATGAGGGGCACCGCAGACAACAACTCGCGCACGTTGGCTCCGATGGGGAGTGCGGCGCGCGGGAAATTAAACGCCTCAACAATGGACTTGTTGCTCCGGATAGAGCGCGCGCCGGAGGTGATGGCACCGGCGCTGAACTGGAACACAAAGATTCCCACCACAAGGTATCCCACGAAGTTCTCGATACCCTTGCTGGTTTTCAGCAACAGCCCGAAGATCAGGAAGTAGGTCAGCCCGTTGAAGATGGGGTTCAAGAGCAGCCATGCGCTGCCGAGACGGTCGCGCCGCGTGCCGCTCTGAACGCGGGCCCGGGAATCGTAAAAAATAAACTGACGGAAGTCCCAAAGCTGGACAAGATAATCCAGGAACGCGGGCCGCGATCCGACCCTGGTCAGCCGGCGCATGTCCACGGAGAGGGGCTGCAGAGCCACCGTCTCCTGGTCTATTGCACTATGTACGGACACTACTCGATCTCCTCATGGTCATGGTGCAGCCCCGCGTAACGTGCGGATAAGGCCTTGGCGTTGGCAGCCCAAGTCCTCTCGGCCAGAACTTCGGTACGGCCCGTTTGCCCCATCGATTCCCGTCGACTCCCATCCGAGAGCAGCGTGGAAATCGCACGGGCAAGCGCACGCGGATCTTCCGCCCGGGCCAGAAGCCCGTTGACGCCGTCGTGGATGATCTCCCCAAGTGCGGGCAGGTCACTTCCAACCACCGGCCGCGCGGAGGCCAGTGCCTCAACCGGTTTAAGTGGAGTCACCGCACGGGTAACGTCAAGGTCCTTGCGCGGGACCACAAAGACATCCAGGGACTGGTGATAAAGAGCGGTCTGCTCCCGCGGAACACGCCCGGTAAATATGGTCCTGTCTGCGAGACCCAAACTCCGGACCTGCTCCCGCAAGGCGGGGCCGGACACTCCGTCGCCTACGATCAGCAAGCGCAGCTGTGGGAATTTCGGTGCCAGAAGCTCGAAGGCCCTCACCAGGTCATCGAGACCTTCATACGCTACAAGGCTGCTGACGGTCCCGATGTACTGGCCGTCCTCCGGCAACCCGAGCTCCCGGCGCGCGGTAACCGCGTCCATAGGCTCTTCAAGGAAGGCCCCGCCCACGGCGTTGGGGGCAATGATGACTTTCTCCGGCGCGACGCCCGCCGCGACGATGTTTGCCTTCATGGCCTGTCCCAGCGTCACCACCAGGTCCGCGTCCCGCATGACGTCAGATTCCCTGTCCTGGAAGAGCTTGTACTTCTCGCTGTCCCGGGCCTGGGGCCCCCGCGTCGCGGCCCAGGTGTCGGCCAGCTGGCCGCGGACTTCGTACACCCACGGGATCCCCAGGGCCTCAGCCACGGCCCGGACCACCACGCCGTTGACGAAGTGCGTGGTGGTGTGGAGCACGCTTGGCTTGAACTCCAGCGCCACTTTGAGCAGTTCCTCGGCCTGTTGCTGCAGCCGCGCGTCCATCGTCGGGGCCAGCCGCGCCGGGAGCAGCCTGCGGTACCGGACGCCGTCCACGACGTCGCTGGCGCGGGCCAGCAGCTTGCCCACCTGCACCGGATACCCCAGCCTCGTGACGGCCAGGACGTCCCAGCCGGCTTCCTGCTGCGCCACCATGATGGAGTGCGAACGCTGGGCGTAGCCGCTGGCGGTGTGGGGAAGCGAATTGGTCAGCACATGGAGAACCCGGCCGGGAACCGGCGCGAACTCCTGGGGCTCCAGCGAGGGTGCAAAGCCGGCGTAGACCGCCGCTTCTCCCGCAAGTCGTGCCTGCTGCCGCTGCCCGGCCGGACCGGAGCCGGCGAGGGCGGCGACGGCTCCGGTGAGGTTCCCGTCATGCCACAGCCGGCGGGCCTGTGCGGACTTGAGGCCGGGAGCATTCCCTGCCGCGGCCAGCAAGGTATCGGTGATCTCAGGCAGGCCGGCGGACAGGGCGATGTCAGCCAGACGCCGGGCCTGCTTTCCCTTCACGCCACGGCGGAGAGCGAGCTGGAGCCGGCGCTGCACATCGGCGTCGTCCCCGTTGCTGAGTGCCGCGAGGAACACCGGAACCGCCACGAAATTCTTCGGGAAAACTGCGCAGGCAAGGCGTCCAAGCGGACGGACGACGGCGGGAAGGCGCCGTGCGGCCTGGAGGTACAGGAGGACCGGGTCATCAGCGAGGTGCTGGCTGGCGACGCCCGCTGCGAGGCTCAGATTCTTAAGTAGCTGGACCATCTATGAGGAAGAGCCTTCGGCAAGAAGCTCGGAAATGAGCTCCATGTAGCGGCCGGCCAGGTGATCGTATTCGGCGTTCGCCTTGACCCACTGCCGGCTGTCACCGTTTCGGACAAGGCGCCCACGGTCGGCGGCAAGTTCGCGCCACAGCGCCGCCACCGCCTCCGGATCGCTGGCAACAATGTCTCCGGCGTCGGCGTCGGCGATGATGCGGGCCGCCTCTCCCTTGACAATGGCCGTAACGTGCCGGCCCATGGCCAGCACCTCATAGGTCTTGGACGGAACAGTGGTCTCGAACGACTTCCAGTCGTCCCGCAGAGAAACGATGCAGGTATCTGCAGACGCGTAGCGGTCAATCATTGCCTGGCCGTGCAGCGGCGGGTGAAACGTGACCGGCGCCCCCAGTTCCCGGGCCAGGCGCTCAAGCTGCCGCCTCTGGGTGCCGTGGCCCACCATGTGAAGGTGCATGGATTCTCCGACGAGGGCGCTGGCCCGCACGGCCACTTCCAGCCTCTGGCTTTCACCATGGTTCCCCAGGTAGAGGGCCTCGAATCCGGGTTTGTCCAAATCCGGAGCATCCATGACGGGGATGGCATCCAAGTGGACTCCGTTGCTGATGGTGGCAACATTTGCCACACCCCGGGCCCGCAAGGTGGCCGCGAAACCTTCAGTTACGGTAACCACCAGATCTGCCCGGTGCTGGACGAATTCCACAACCCGTTCCACGAGACTCTTGACGCTGCCCTGAATGATTCGCGCGTCGCGGGCAAGATCCGGCCACGCATCGCGCATCTCAACGATCAGCGGAACCCCCCGCAGCCGTGCCAGGAGATAACCGGCCGCCAACGACGGAAGGCCCGGAGCAGTGACAATCACGACGTCCGGCCGGCGGGTAAGAAGTCCCGCCGGAACCGAGAGCGCAGCGGAATAACACTGGTCAAGCAAACGAGCCACCCGGGAGTCGCCGTGCCGCAGGTACGGCACGCGCCGGATAATTTCGGTGAACTGCCCCGCCTGCTTCCGGAAGGGCCGGCCAGCGGCCGCGCGCGGCAGGCCCCGCCGGCCAAACGGGTAGTGGGCCACCGGCGCCACGACGTCAACGTTCCAGTCCGATCTGGAAAACTCCTTGATCATGGCACTCCAGCGGCGTTGCGGCGGGCTGGACTCGGGCCAATAGGAGTGAGTCAGGAGGGTAACGCGGACCCCGGACACGGGAGAACCGTTGGAGGCGCTGTCAGCACCAGGACGAACTCGCATTGTGCTTACTTCCCGGTCTTGCTGAGGGTGCCGGTTTTTCCACCCAGGAACCGGAAGTAAACAAAGCCGGCCGCCAGCAGGAAGAACACGGTCAGTGCTTGAACGCCCAGTGGGCTGCCTGCCGCGGTGGTTGCTGCCGAAAGGGCACCCGCGGCGACCACAACGGGGGCCGCCTGGAGGGTCGGCTCAGGGCTCGGCGACTCCGAGGCGGGAGCCAGAGCCGCGGCAGACGGCGTGGCCGGTGCGCTGGTCTGGGCCGGAGCGGGCTCGGAAGGTGCCGCGCTGGCCAGCGGCGGGGCCAGGACCTGTGCCGCCGGAATGTTCGGCGGCGCGGGCGCAGCCGCAGCACCGGTCGCGACGGGCGGGGCCATCGGGTCTGTGACGCGACCCGGCATGCCGGGGTTAGCTGGGGGCGCCACCACAGCTGGCGGCGGGGCGGGCCGGTTCGCGGCAGGGGGCGCCGGGTCCGCAGGTGGCGCGGGCGCGGGGTTAGCGGGGGGCACGGGTACCGGGTTAGCGGGCGCCGGGGCGGTGGCGGGCGGCGGGACGGGGGTTGGTGGATCTGCCGGCGCCGGAGCGGGATCCGTGACAACCGGAGTGGGGTCAACGGTCGTGAAATCATCGGCGTGGGCGGCGGCAACCGTTCCCAAGGTCGCCCCGAAAACCGAAAGCGCAAAGAATCCAGTCAATGCTTTCGTGGCTATGCGGCCGCGCAGATTCAACACGAGTGCTCCCCCAAGGTGCGAGATTTAGATATGGCGTGCGTGGGCTTTTGGCCTGACCTGACCTCGCTGTCGGCACCGCCCGAAATTCACGCTTTTGGCAGTCTACTCTATGGTTTTTCCCAGACTCGCCACGTTCTTCGAAATCGCTGATAACAGCAGAGCCACAGATTCACAACCGGTTGAGGTACTCCTTTAGCCGCGCTGCCGCGCCGGCGGGACGGAAGCCCAGCGCCGTAAGCTTCCCCAGGTTGAGCATGCTGTTGGCTGGCCGCGGAGAAACGTTCTTTCCTGCGAAGTATTCGGCCGTGCTGACGCCCCTGATTGAGGCCTTCGATCCCCCGCTGAGCTCGTAGACGTCGGTGGCAACGTCTGCCCAGGACTGCGGTTCCCCGGTGTTGCTGAAGTTGTAGGTCCCGTACGGCGCGCCCGTGTCGAGCAGGTGCCGGATCCCGGCGGCAATATCCTGCGTGAAGCTGAGGCGGCCGATCTGGTCATTGACCACCGACGGCTCAATGCCGCGGGCCGCGAGGGCGGCCATGGTGCGGACAAAGTTGTTGCCGTCGCCAATGACCCAGCTGGTGCGCACAATGTAGTGCCGGGGCACCACGCTGACCACGGCGTCGCCGGCGGCCTTAGTCTGGCCGTACACGCCCAGCGGAGAGACGGGCTCGTCCTCGGTGTGCACCTCCTGGCTCCCGTCGAAGACGTAGTCGGAGGAGACGTGAACCAGGACCAGGTCATGGTCGACGGCGGCGCGGGCCAGCCGCGCGACGGCGGTGACGTTGACTGCCCAGGCGGCTTTGCGGCCTTCCGGTGTCTCCGCTAGGTCCACCGCGGTGTAGGCGGCGGCGTTGATAACGGCCGAGTAGTTCCTCCAGTTGCGCTCCGCGAAGGCGCCCTCGCTGCCGAGATCGAATTCGGCGCGGCCGGCGAACTCGACTGCATGGTCGCCGTCGTACTCTTTACGCAGCGCCTTGCCGAGCTGGCCGTCGGCGCCGAGGACCAGGATCTTCTTGGGCGGCATCGGCGTGACATCCGCCAGCCTCGGGTGCGCCTTGTCCTTGTCCGAGAGCTCGGCCTGCTCCAGCGGCACCGGCCAGTTGATGGCAGCGGTCTCGTCGGCGAGGTTCAGGAAAGTGTATTGGCCCTGGGCATCGGCGGACCAGTGGTCGTTGACCAGATAGGTGTAGGCGGTGTGGTCCTCCAGCGTCTGGAAGGCGTTCCCCACTCCGCGGGGAATGAAGATCGCCTGGCCGGGATCAAGTTCGGCGGTGAACACGGCGCCGAAGCTTGGCCCCTCGCGCAGGTCCACCCAGGCACCGAAAATGCGTCCGGTGGCCACGGAGACGAACTTGTCCCACGGTTCGGCATGGATGCCGCGGGTGGTGCCGGCTTTCTCGTTGAATGAGATGTTGTTCTGCACGGGGCGGAAGTCCGGCAGTCCGAGGGCCACCATCTTTTCCCGCTGCCAGTTCTCCTTGAACCAGCCCCGGTTGTCACCGTGGACCGGAAGGTCATAGAGGACGACGCCGGGAATCGGGGTCCCGTGGGCGGTGAGCTTCTTCGAGAACTCGATCGTCATGGTCTACTGGCCCTGTTCCGTGTACTTGGCTTCCGTGGCGGCCTTCTGCGGCCGCCACCAGTCCTCGTTGTTCCGGTACCAGGCGATGGTGTCTTCGATGCCGGCGTCGAAGTTGGAGAACTTCGGTTCCCAGCCGAGTTCATCGCGAAGCTTGGCGGAGTCGATCGCGTACCGCAGGTCGTGGCCGGGCCGGTCCACCACGTGGTCGTAGGCGTCCGGTGCCTCCCCCATGTGCTTGAGGATCAGCTCGACGACGTCCTTGTTGTTTTTCTCGCCGTCGGCGCCGATCAGGTAGGTCTCCCCGATCCGGCCCCTGGCGATTATCGCCAGGACCGCGGACGAGTGGTCATTGGCGTGGATCCAGTCGCGGACGTTCTCGCCCTTGCCGTAGAGCTTGGGGCGCATGCCGTCGATTACGTTGGTGATCTGCCGCGGGATGAACTTCTCCACGTGCTGGTAGGGACCGTAGTTGTTCGAGCAGTTGCTGATGGTCGCCTGCAGGCCGAAGGACCGGACCCATGCGCGGACCAGCAGGTCCGAGCCGGCCTTGGTCGAGGAATACGGGCTGGAGGGGTTGTAGGGCGTGTTCTCGGTGAACCGCCCCGGATCGTCGAGCTCAAGGTCGCCGTAGACCTCGTCGGTGGAGATGTGGTGGTACCGCTTGTTGTGCTTCCTCGCGGCTTCGATCAGCGTGTATGTCCCAGCGATGTTCGTATCAAGGAACGGGCGCGGGTCCTGCAGCGAGTTGTCATTGTGGGATTCCGCCGCATAGTGGACCACGACGTCGGCGTCCGCCACCAGGCCCTCAACTACCGCGGCGTCGCAGATGTCTCCGCGCACGAACCGGAAACGTTCCTCCGGAAGGCCTTTGAGGGACTCCAGGTTGCCCGCATAGGTCAGCTTGTCCAGGACCGTGACATGGCTGCTGGTGTTTTTCATGACGTAGTGAACGAAGTTCGAGCCGATGAAGCCAGCGCCACCTGTGACAAGCAGTTTCTGCATGATTCAGACCATACCCGTTGCGGTTGCCCGGATAAACATAAATGATGTGCCCATGCGTGGAATCATTCTGGCCGGGGGAACCGGATCAAGGCTGCATCCAATTACTTTCGGCATCAGCAAGCAGCTGGTTCCGGTCTATGACAAACCGATGATCTACTATCCTCTTTCCACACTTATCCTGGCCGGAATTAGGGACATCCTCGTTATCACGGCCCCGCAAGATTCCGAGCCCTTCCGCCGGCTGCTGGGGGACGGCTCACAATTTGGGGTTTGCATCACCTACAAAGTTCAACTGGCTCCGGATGGGCTCGCCCAGGCCTTCATCCTCGGCGAGGAGCACATTGGTGGCGATTCGGTGGCCCTGGTCCTGGGCGACAACATCTTCTACGGCCCCGGAATGGGAACACAGTTGGCACGATTTTCCGACGTGGAAGGAGGCTCGGTTTTTGGCTACTGGGTTCAGAATCCCGGGGCCTACGGCGTAGTCGAGTTCGACGACGCCGGCCGCGTGCTGACGCTGGAAGAGAAACCCCCCGCACCCAAGAGCAACTACGCGGTGCCCGGGCTCTATTTTTACGATAATGACGTTGTCGACATTGCCCGCGAACTAAAACCCTCGCCCCGCGGCGAGCTGGAAATCACGGATGTGAACAAGGCATATTTGGGCCTGGACAAACTTCACGTCGAGGTCCTCCCCCGGGGTACGGCCTGGCTGGACACCGGCACCTTCGACGATCTCAATGACGCCTCAAATTTCGTTCGCACCGTCCAGAAACGCCAGGGGTTGATTATCGGTGCGCCGGAGGAAATTTCCTGGCGGCTGGGGTTCCTCACTGACGAGGAGCTGCGGGCCAGGGCCGAGCCTTTGGTGAAGAGCGGCTACGGTTCCTACCTCCTTGGCCTGCTCGAGCTGTAGCCGGGGGTCGTGACGCCCCGCAGGCCGGGTTAAGCTGGATGAATGCTTCAGTTCAGCCGCTTAGTTTCCGCGCGCCTTGCCGTGGCCGTCGCCGCGGCAGCAGCATCCGGGCTTGCCCTTACCGCCTGCTCCCCGGTGGTTGACGTCACGCCCGCCAAGGATGCCGCGAACGCGGCCTGCGCGCCGATGATGCTGGCACTTCCCGATGCCGTCGGGGACGCCAAGCTGCGCAAAACCAATGCCCAGGCCACGGCGGCCTGGGGCGATCCATCCTCATTGATCCTTCGCTGCGGAGTCAACGTTCCCGGCCCCACCACGGACCGCTGTGTGAGCGTCAACGGCGTGGACTGGGTCATCAAGGAAGGCAACCCGGTGTGGACGCTGACCACGTTTGGCCGCGAACCCGCCACGGAAATCCTGCTGGACCCGAACAAGATCAGTTCCGCCACCGTGCTGGCCGACCTCGCCCCCGCGGCGCTGAAGATCAAGGCGACCCGCAAGTGTGTGGGCCAGGAAGACCTGCAGAACCTGCCGTCCAGCAAATAGATCATGCACGCCCCGGGGGCGGGTCACCGCCAGGCGGTCCCGGCCCCAGGGCGCGGCGGTGCTTAACGCAGGCCCGTCTTGCGGTGCAGGGCGAGGTGGATCAGCTCGTCGATGAGTTCGGCGTAGCCCACGCCCGAGGCCTTCCACATCTGCGGGTACATGCTCTTGGGCGTGAACCCGGGCATGGTGTTGATCTCGTTGATGATCAGTTCGCCCTCGGGGGTGTAGAAGAAGTCCACCCGGCTCAGGCCCTCGGCGCCGACGGCGTCGAAGGCGACGGCGGCCAGTTCCCGGACCCGGGTGATCGCCTCTTCGGGGAGGTCGGCCGGGCAGCTGAGCGCGGCGGCGTCGTCGACGTATTTGGCGTTGAAGTCATAGAACTCGTGCCCGCCGCCCGCCACGGAAATCTCGCCCGGCATGGAAGTCCGCGGAGCATCAGTCCCCCGGCCCTCCAAGACCGCGCATTCAATCTCGCGGCCGTTGATGCCGGCCTCGATGACAAGCTTGGGGTCGTGCTCGCGGGCCGCCTCGATCGCGGCGTCCAGGCCCTCGAGGGAATCCACCTTGGAGATGCCCATGGAGGAGCCCGCCCGGGCGGGTTTGACGAACACGGGGAAGCCGAGCTGGTCCACGCGCTTGCGGACGGTTTCCGGATCTGTGAGCCACTGCCGGTCGGTCACTGCGATGTACGGCCCCACGTGGAGTCCGGCCGATTCGAAGACCACTTTCATGAAGTGCTTGTCCATGCCTACCGCGGACGCCAGCACGCCGGCGCCGACGTAGCGCGTGTCGGACAGTTCCAGGAGGCCCTGGATGGTCCCGTCCTCGCCGAAGGGCCCGTGCAGCAGCGGGAAGACGACGTCCACGGTGCCGAGTTCCTGCGGAACTGTGTTCGGGGAGGCCACGATCAGCTGGTGCTCGCCGCCGATCTCGGCCAGGGCCACGGTCTGCGCCGAGGGCGCGACTTCGGGCAGCGAGGACGCGGAGAGCGACCACGAGTTGGTGTCCCCGGAGGCCAAAACCCATTGGCCGGTCTTGGCGATCCCGATCGGGATGACGTCGTACTTGTCCCGGTCGATGGCGCCCAGGACGCCGGCTGCGGTCACGCAGCTGACGGCGTGCTCGCTGGAACGGCCGCCGAACAGCACCGCAACGCGGGGTTTCGACTGGCCGGGACGGTCTTCTGTGGTCATGTTCTCAGACACTCTCAGTGGTCGCCTTCGGCTTTCAGGTCCCGGGACAGCAGCAGCGGGCCCAGTTCGTCTACGGACAGTTTTCCGGCCAGGACGGCGACGACGGCGGCCGTGATCGGCATGTCGACGCCGAGCTTACCGGCAAGTTCATGAACCGCCTGGCTGGACTTGATGCCTTCGGCCGTCTGCTTCATTTCGGCCGTGACCTCCTCCAGCGTGAGTCCCTTGCCGAGCAGCCTGCCGGCGGTGTGGTTCCGGGACAGCGGGGAGGAGCACGTGGCCACGAGATCGCCCAGGCCGGCAAGGCCCGCCATGGTGCGGGCCTCGCCGCCCAGGGCGAGCGTCAGCCGGGAGGTCTCAGCCAGGCCGCGGGTGATCACCGAGGCTTTGGTGTTGTCGCCCATCTGCTTGCCTTCGCAGATGCCCACGGCCAGGGCAATCACATTCTTGACGATCCCGCCAATTTCGACGCCGATCACGTCCGTGGTGGTGTACGGGCGGAAGTAGGGCGCGGTGCAACTGCGGGCAATCCAGCCAGCCGTGACCGGATCCGCGCAGGCCACCACGGACGCCGTCGGCTCTTCCCGCGCGATCTCCATGGCCAGGTTGGGCCCGGAGACCACGGCGACGCGCTCGGCGGGCAGGTCCAGCTCCGCGCGGATGACCTCACTCATGCGGGCATCGGTATGGAGCTCGAGGCCCTTCATCAGGGACACGACGACGGCGCCAGGAGCCAGATGCTCCTTCCAAGCCTGCAGCTGCGGCCGCAGGGTCTGCGCCGGAACGGCCAGGATGACCAGCTCCGCTCCGGTGAGGACCTCGCCGACGTCTTTGGACGCTGCGATGCTGGACGGCAGGGTGATGCCCTTGAGGTACTGCTCATTGCGGTGCAGGGTATTGATTTGGTCCACGATTTCCGGGCGCCGGCCCCAGAGCCGGATGCTTCGTTCGACGCCGGAGGCGGTGGCCGCGTCCGCGACGATCTTGGCGAAGGTGGTACCCCAGGAGCCTGCGCCCAGGACGGCCACGGTGCTGGCCGAAGTTTCTCGTTCAAGCTTGACCGTCATCCGGTGCTGTCCCCAGTGTTCTCGTTCGTTGCGCCCCCGTCTTGGAGGGCACTGTCCCCGGTGCCGCCGCGCTCGACGAAGCGGCCCTGCGTGGGCTGGTTGTGCGCCGCCGGATCCCAGCGCTGCGCCGGCGGCTGTTCGCCGCGCAGTCCGGCAAGGAGCCCGGTAATGGCGTCCATGATGACATTTGTGGCCTCGTTGAGCGTTGCCCGGTCCAGCGGACGGCCGGCGAAGGCGCTTAAGTCGACCGGATCACCGACCACCAGGCGGGACGTCTTGCGCGGGAAGATGTAGAAACGCTTCGCGTACCGCGGAAAGACCTCCTGGGCGCCCCAATGGGCCATGGGAACCACCGGGATGCCGCTCTCCAGCGCCATGCGGGCCGCACCGGTGTGCCCCCTCATCGGCCAGAGCGCCGGGTCCCGGGTCAGGGTCCCCTCGGGGTAAATGATGATTGCCCCGCCTTCGTCCACGACCTCCCTGGCGAGCTGCAGCGCCAGGTTCGCTCCCGTCGTCGAGCGTTCCACCGGGATCTGCTTGGTGGACCGCAGGACGGCGCTCAGCACCGGCACCTTGAAGAGCCCGGCCTTGGCGAGGAAGTGCGGCATCCGCTTCTGGTTGTAGAGCATGTGCCCCACCACCAGCGGATCGATCTCCGTGCAGTGGTTGGGTGCGGCGATGAAGCCCCCCGCGGGCAGCTTCTCGAGGCCCTCCCACTTCTTGGCCATCAGGAGGTTCATCACGGGCCGGATAATCCCGGCGACCGTCACAAACGTGGCGTGGCTCTTGGCCGATTCCTTCACCGGGCGCCCACTACTTGGCCGAGGTGATGTCGAAATCGGCGCCGAGGCCCGCGAGCTTCTCCGTGAAGCGCTCGTAGCCGCGGTTGATGATGTCGATTCCGGTCACGCGGGAGGTTCCGGTGGCTGCCAGGGCGGCGATGAGGTGGCTAAATCCGCCGCGCAGGTCCGGGACGTCGATGTCGGTGCCCTTGAGCTGCGCCGGTCCGGAAATTACCGCCGAGTGCAGGAAGTTGCGCTGGCCGAAACGGCACGGCACGCTGCCGAGGCACTCGCGGTGGACCTGGATATTGGCGCCCATGCGGATCAGTGCATCGGTGAAGCCGAACCGGTTCTCGTAGACGGTCTCGTGGACGATCGAGACGCCCTCGGCCTGGGTCAGGGCGACGATGAGGGGCTGCTGCCAGTCCGTCATGAAGCCGGGGTGCACGTCTGTTTCGAGGACCAGCGGGTTGAGCTTGCCGCCGCGGTGGTAGAAGCGGATGCCGTCGTCGCCGATGTCCATGCCGCCGCCGACCTTGCGGTAGGTGTTCAGGAAGGTCATCATGTCCCGCTGGGTGGCGCCTTCAACGAAGATGTCGCCACGGGTGACGAGCGCCGCCGAGGCCCAAGAGGCCGATTCGTTGCGGTCCGAGAGGGCCCGGTGGTTGTACCCGCCCAGGTCCCGGACCCCTTCGATCCGGATGGTGCGGTCCGTCTGGACGCTGATGATGGCGCCCATCTTCTGCAGTACCGCGATGAGGTCCACGATTTCCGGCTCGGTGGCCGCACCGGAGAGCTCCGTGATGCCTTCGGCGCGGGTGGCGCTCAGCAGGACCTGCTCGGTGGCGCCGACGGACGGGTAGGGCAGCGCAATCTTGGCGCCCTTGAGCCCGTTCGGGGCGGAGATGTGGATGCCGCCGGGACGCTTTTCCACCACGGCACCGAACTGGCGCAGGACATTGAGGTGGTAGTCGATCGGACGGTCGCCGATCTTGCAGCCGCCCAGGTCCGGGATGAAGGCTTCGCCGATGGCGTGGATCAGGGGCCCGCACAGCAGGATCGGGATACGTGAATCGCCGGCGTGGGCGTCGATGGCGGTGCTGGAGGCCGTCTTGGCGCCCTTCGGGTCGAGCGTCAGGTCACCGCTTACGGGATCCTTATCAACCCGGACACCGTGGAGCTGAAGCAGGCTCGTGACAACCTCAACGTCCTTGATTTCGGGAACGTTGCGCAACACCGACGGCTCATTGCCCAGCAGGGCGGCAACCATGGCCTTGGGGACAAGATTCTTGGCCCCGCGAACGGTGACGCGGCCAGTTAGCGGGACGCCTCCGCGGATTGTCAGAACACTACTCATATACCGGTTTCCTCACGACTACTCGCCCCCAAATCCTTACAAAGGCTCCAGCTAAGCATAGGAGCATCCGTTACCGATCTGAAATACGGGGCCGTTCGAGGGGCCCCGAAGTGACTCCGCTGGACAGTGATGCGGCAATCTATTCGGCTGCCCGAAAGGGGCACCTACGAGTTGCCCTGCAGCTGCACGATCTCATTGTCCTCAGCTTGCTCTCGGCGTAATGGACAGGCACGGGAGGCGGGCAGGAAGGACGCGGAAGGCATGCCGTGACCTCCGTTGTCGGGGGCGCGGGCTAGACTCACGGAGTCCGCCGCTCGCGGACCAATTCACTGCAGCCAGCCGGCTGCACGAGCCTTGGGGGCCGCTGGTGATCACCAACTTGAAATCAAGACCTGCCGTCATGATCGTTTGTCTGACGATTTTCATAATGCTTTCGCTTGTCACGGCGCCTGTCGCCAGTGCTGCGTCGGATGTGGCCGGGCCCGTCATGGTCAGCTCCACAGTCACACCCACGTCGCTGAACATCGCCACGGGCCCGGCGACCGTCAAAGTCACCCTGCACTTGACCGACCAGACCGCGGTCAGCGAACCCACCGTGACCCTGGGCAACGACGCCACCGGACAAAGCCACGGCTTCGGCCCCATGACCCTGGTGTACGGCACCACCCGCGACGGCACGTGGGAACGCACCATGACCATCCCCAAAGGCTCCGCCACCGGAATCTGGAAGGTCACGCTGTTCCCGCTCGACGACACCCTCGGCAACACCTCAACCGGATTCCAAACCCTCGCCACCCTCAACGTGACCGGCCTTCCCTCTGATGTTGCCGGGCCCGTCATGGTCAGCTCCACAGTCACACCCACGTCGCTGAACATCGCCACGGGACCGGCGACCGTCAAAGTCACCCTGCACTTGACCGACCAGACTGCGGTTAGCGAACCCACCGTGACCCTGGGCAACGACGCCACGGGGCAAAGCCAAGGCTTCGGCCCCATGACCCTGGTCTACGGCACCACCCGCGACGGCACGTGGGAACGCACCATGACCATCCCCAAAGGCTCCGCCACCGGAATCTGGAAGGTCACGCTCTTCCCGCTCGAGGACACCCTCGGCAACACCTCAACGGCATTCCAAACCCTCGCCACCCTCAACGTGACCGGCCTTCCCTCTGATGTTGCCGGGCCCGTCATGGTCAGCTCCACAGTCACACCCACGTCCCTGAACATCACCACCGGACCGGCAACCGTCAAAGTCACCCTCCGACTGACCGACCAGACCGGCGCCCGCGAACCCGTCGTGACCCTAGACAACGACGCCACCGGGCAGAGCCAGGGCTTCGGCGCCATGACCCTGGTCTCCGGCACCACCCGGGACGGCACGTGGGAACGCACCATGACCATCCCCAAAGGCTCCGCCACCGGAATCTGGAAGGTCATGCTGTTCCCTCTCGACGACACCCTCGGCAACACCTCAACCGCATTCCAAACCCTCGCCACCCTCAACGTGACGGCAACTCTTCCCGGTCTCAAGGCAGCACCCACGCCAACCATGTCAGGAACCGCCAAGGTTGGGAGCACCCTCACGGCGCTCCCGGGCACCTGGTCGCCAGCCCCGGTGGCACTGGCTTACCAGTGGTACCGCTCCGGTGTCGCCATCACCGCGGCCAGCTTGCCGAGCTACAAGGTCACGGCCAGCGACATCGGAAAGACGATCACTGTCCGCGTAACAGGCAGGAAGGCTGGATACACCACCACCTCCAAGACCTCCGCCCCCACTGCCGCCGTCACCACGGGCACATTGAAGGCGCCCACACCTGCCGTGTCGGGCACAACTAAGGTCGGAATCACCCTCACGGCCACCCCGGGCACCTGGTCGCCGGCCGCGGTGGCACTGGCTTACCAGTGGTACCGCTCCGGTGTCGCCATCACCGCGGCCAGCTTGCCGAGCTACAAGGTCACGGCCAGCGACATCGGAAAGACGATCACTGTCCGCGTAACTGGCCGGAAGGCCGGATTCGCAACCACATCCAAGACATCCGCGCCGACAGCCGCCATCATTCGCTAACGAATAGGCTGCCGCTGTGCAGTCAGCATCCCGGGCGGAAGGTGCGGCAATTATTGTCAGAGGTCCCTGGGACTATGGATTCATGGACGGCAATCAGGGGCCCGACGTGGTTCCCGCAGACGCGGCACCGGCAGTTGCTGTGACGGTGACGGACGTGGCCGCGCTCCTGGCTGGCCTCCCGGCCCCTGGCAGCGCCGCCGCACTGATCGACCAGCTCCGGGACCTGGAGGACCTGAAGTCCGCCATCGCCGCCCGGCAGGCCCGCCTGGCTGTCGCCTTCGATCTGTCCCAGCGCCGGGACCAGGCCCGCGCCGGAATGCCCGCGGAGAAACTCGGCGCCGGTGTCGGCGCGCAGATCGCCCTCGCCCGGCGCGAATCCCCCGCCAAGGGCGGCCGGCTGCTGGGCCTGGCCAAGGCCCTCGTCACCGAGATGCCGCACACCCTCGCCGCGCTCGAAACCGGGATCCTCAACGAATGGCGCGCCACCCTCCTGGCCCGCGAAACCGCCTGCCTGACCGCGGCCGACCGGGCCGCCGTCGACGAGGAACTGGCGCCCGACGCCGGCACGTTCGCCGGGGCCGGTGACCGGGCCATTGTTGCCGCGGCGCGGGCCGCCGCGTACCGGCTCGACCCGCGCTCCGTCACCGACCGCGCCGCGCACGCCGCCACCGACCGGCACGTCAGCCTCCGCCCCGCCCCGGACACCATGTGCCACCTGACCGCGCTGCTCCCCGTCGCCCAGGGCGTCGCGGTCCACACGGCGCTGACCCGGCACGCCGACACCCTGCGCACCGCCGGGGACCCCCGCACCCGCGGCCAGGCCATGGCCGACACCCTCGTCGAACGCACCACCGGCACCCCCGGCGGCATCACCGGCATCGAGATCCAACTCATCCTGACCGACCGCACCCTCCTCCAAGCCGACGCCGAACCCGCCGTCCTGCCCGGCTACGGCATCGTCCCCGCCGAATGGGCCCGCAGGATCCTGCTGCCGGACGAGAACCCAGCACTGAACACCTGGCTCCGCCGCCTCTACACCCAACCCGGCACCGGCGACCTCATCGCGATGGACTCCCGCGCCCGCATCTTCCCCGCCGGACTGCGCCGCCTCATCCACGCCCGCGACCACACCTGCCGCACCCCGTACTGCGACGCCCCGATCCGCCACCTGGACCACATCGTCCCCCACCACGCCGGCGGCCAAACCACCAGCACCAACGGCGCCGGACTCTGCGAAGCCTGCAACCACACCAAAGAAACCCCCGGCTGGAAAACCACCCCCCGCCCCACCATCGCACTCACCACCCCCACCGGCCACACCTACCACTCCACCGCACCACCCCTACCCGGAACAGCGCTGCCCGGAACAGTGCTGGCCGGCGCACCGCTTCGCCCAACGGCCACGGGTCAGTCCGGACTCCGCCAACGATGCCAGCTGCGGCAGCGGGCTAAGGCCCTCAAAACCCGCAAGCGCGCGGCCATGGCGGGTGTCTGACGATGTGGACTCGAAGCGCCAGGCCACCAGCCCCTAAAGACAGAAGTGCCGTCGTCGAGTCTCACAACTCGACGACGGCACGTCATCACTTGTCTCAGCGCCAGGAGACTCCCGACATCAGCGGGCCTCAGGACCGAAAGCTGGGTCTGGAGCCCAGGGTCCGAAGCCGGGTCCTAGAACGCGGGCCCGGAGCCGATCATCCTCAGGACAGCCGGGCGGGCAGCGTCTTGGGCTTGAAGGAGGGCCGGGTGGCCTCGTAGGCCGTGATGTCCTCTTCGTGTTTGAGGGTCAGCCCGATGTCGTCCAGGCCCTCAAGGAGGCGCCACCGCGTGTAATCGTCAATCTCGAACGGCGCCACAATGTTGCCGCACGCGACGGTCTTGGACACGAGGTCCACCGTGACCTCTGTGCCGGGGGCGTTTTCGAGCTCCTTCCAGATGAGCTCGATGTCGTCCTGGGCAACCTCGGCGGCGAGCAGGCCCTGCTTGCCGGAGTTCCCGCGGAAGATGTCGGCGAAGCGCGAGGACAGCACGGTCTTGAAGCCGAAGTCCTTCAGTGCCCAAACGGCATGCTCGCGGGACGAGCCGGTGCCGAAGTCGGGGCCGGCCACCAGCACGGAACCCGCGTTGAACGGCGCCTGGTTCAGGATGAAGGACGGGTCCTTGCGCCACGCGGCGAAGAGCGCGTCCTCAAAGCCCGTGCGGGTAATGCGCTTGAGGTACACGGCGGGGATGATCTGGTCAGTGTCGACGTTGCTCTGGCGCAGCGGGACACCGATGCCGGTGTGGGTGGTGAACTTTTCCATGGCGGATCCTTCTTCGGCTGTATGGATCGAGGCTGTGTGGCTCGAGGCTTCAGATCTGGGCGCGGACTGTGCGGACGCGGCTACGCGGCGTCGACTTTGACCGCCGCGGACTCCGGAGCGGGGTCCAGGTCCGACGGCGAGCTCAGCGTGCCGCGGACCGCCGTCGCCGCAGCGACAACCGGCGAGACGAGGTGGGTGCGCCCGCCCTTGCCCTGGCGCCCCTCGAAGTTGCGGTTGGACGTAGAGGCGCAGCGCTCCCCCACCTCCAGCTGGTCCGGGTTCATGCCCAGGCACATGGAGCAGCCGGCAAAGCGCCACTCGGCACCGAAGTCCTTGAAGACCTTGTCCAGGCCCTCGGCCTCGGCCTCCAGGCGCACGCGGGCCGAGCCCGGCACCACGAGCATCCGGATGTTGGGATCCTTGGTCCGGCCGCGGATGATGTCCGCCGCGGCCCGGAGGTCCTCCATCCGTGAGTTGGTGCAGGAGCCCAGGAACACCGTGTCCACCCGGATGTCCTTCATCGGGGTGCCGGCCTCGAGCCCCATGTACTGCAGGGCCCGTTCGGCTGCGGCCTTGGCGTTCTCGTCGCCGAAGTCATCGGGCGAGGGCACCTTCGCGGACAGGGACACGCCCTGGCCCGGGTTGGTCCCCCACGTCACGAACGGCTCCAGGGTGTCGGCGTCGAGGTCCACCTCGACGTCGAACGCCGCGCCGTCGTCGGTGCTCAGGGTGTTCCAGTACTCGACGGCGGCGTCCCACTCGGGTCCCTCGGGGGCATGCGGGCGGCCGTACATGTAGTCGTAGGTGGTCTGGTCCGGCGCCACCAGGCCGGCCCGGGCGCCGGCCTCGATGGACATGTTGCAGATGGTCATCCGGGCTTCCATGGACAGCGCCCGGATGGCGGAGCCGCGGTATTCGAGCACGTAGCCCTGCCCGCCGCCGGTGCCGATCTTGGCGATGACGGCCAGGATGATGTCCTTGGCACTCACGCCGGGGCGCAGCGTGCCCTCCACGTTGATGGCCATGGTCTTGAACGGCTTCAGGGACAGCGTCTGGGTGGCCATGACGTGTTCCACCTCGGAGGTGCCGATGCCCATGGCGAGTGCCCCGAAGGCGCCGTGCGTGGAGGTGTGCGAGTCGCCGCAGACCACAGTCATGCCGGGCTGGGTGAGGCCCAGCTGGGGGCCCACCACGTGCACGATCCCCTGCTCGGCGTCGCCTAGTGAGTGCAGGCGGACGCCGAACTCCTGGCAGTTGTTGCGCAGAGTCTGGATCTGGGTCCGGCTGGTGAGATCGGCGATTGGCTTGTCGATGTCCAGCGTGGGAGTGTTGTGGTCCTCGGTGGCGATGGTGAGGTCCGGCCGGCGCAGCTTGCGCCCGGCGAGGCGCAGGCCTTCAAATGCCTGCGGGGAGGTGACCTCGTGGACCAGGTGGAGGTCAATGTAAAGGAGGTCCGGCTGGGCGTTGGCTCCTTCGCCGTCCCCCTTGCGCACCACGTGCGCGTCCCAGACTTTCTCGGCCAGTGTCTTTGCCACGGCCTGCTCCCTTCGCTGCGGTAAGTATTACGTTCCTACGGGCTGTCGCTTCCACTGAACCAGTACAGCCAAGTAATACGCCAGCGCGTTGACTTGCATCTCAGATAATGAGACGTCAATATCATTACATGGACAATTCTAGTGGCGTCGGTGTCATCGATAAAGCGGCCCATGTGCTTGACGCACTTGAGGCCGGCCCCACCACCCTGGCGCAGCTCGTGGCTGCCACCGGGCTGGCGCGGCCCACCGTGCACCGCCTGGCTCTCGCGCTGGTGCACCACCGGCTTGTGAGCCGCGATATCCAGGGCAGGTTCGTGCTGGGAAGCCGCCTCGTGGAGCTCGCTTCCGCAGCCGGCGAGGACCGCCTGATCGCCTCGGCCGGTCCCGTGCTCATGCAGCTGCGCGACGCCACCGGCGAAAGCGCCCAGATCTTCCGCCGCCAGGGCGACTGGCGTGTCTGCGTGGCCTCCGCCGAACGCCCCATCGGCCTGCGCGACACGATCCCCGTCGGCACCCAGCTGTCCATGAAAGCCGGTTCCGCCGCCCAGGTGCTGCTGGCCTGGGAAGATCACGATCGCCTCCTAGAAGGCCTCCAGTCCGCCCGCTTCACCCCCACCGTCCTGGCGGGTGTCCGACGCCGGGGCTGGGGTCAGAGCCTCGGCGAACGCGAGCCGGGCGTCGCCTCCGTTTCCGCACCGGTCCGCGGCCCGTCCGGCCGGGTGATTGCCGCGGTGTCCATCTCGGGCCCCATCGAGCGCCTGACCCGCCAGCCGGGTCGGCTGCACGCCGAGGTGGTCTGCAACGCGGGCCGCGTCCTGACCGAGGCGCTGCGCAAGACCAGCGACTAAGTATGCTGTGCGCATGAACAACTATGCGGTGTTCCTGCGTGGCATCAATGTGGGCGGCATCAATATCAAGATGGCCGACCTCAAGGCCGCGCTGAAGTCGCGGCCGTTTTCGGGCGTGCAGACCTTGTTGGCCAGTGGCAACGTCGTGCTGGCCAGCGAGCTGGACCCCGCAGGCGTCAAAAAGGAGTTCGAGGCCTGCCTGAGGGAAACCTTCGGCTATGACGCCTGGGTGGTGGTGCTGACCGCGGACCGCGTGGCGGCTTTGGTCGAGGCGTGCCCCTATCCGGCCGACGACGGGGCCACCCACAGCTACGTCACCCTCTCCTCGGATGAGGCGGTGCTTGCGGAACTCTTCGAAGCCGGCGTTGCTCTGGACGGGACCGACCTCACCCGGCTGGGCCCGGACGCCCTGGCCTGGCTCGCCCCCGTCGGCGGAACGCTGGAGAGCCCCTTCAGCAAGCTCTCCTCGAAGGCCAAGTACAAGGCCGCCACCACCACCCGCAACCTGCGCACCATGGTCAAGGTCCGCGACGCGGCGACCAAGCTGTAGCTCGGGTGGCCGGCCTGAGCGCATGATTCACCGAGAACCACCGTCGATTGCTCCGTAGCTGCCCTTTTGACCTGCCAGAAGGGCCGCTACGGAGCAATCGACGGGGATAGCCGGGCAGCGATGCACGGACCTATGTGCGGTCACTACGTTGGTCCCGAGCGCGCTGGGGCAACGAAATCCAGGGCAACGAAAAACGGCCCCGGGCTGATGCCCGGGACCGTTCCATTGGTGACCCCAGCGGGATTCGAACCCGCGTTACCGCCGTGAGAGGGCAGCGTACTAGGCCGCTATACGATGGGGCCGCGTACTTTCCAGAACCGCATTTCTGCCGTTCAAGCCAAATGATTGTTTCACACATTTGACCACTGTTTCAAATCGAACAAACGAGTCGAAACGTCCGAAGATCCGCGGAAAACCGCTAACTTTCAGAGCTGGGATACCAGGACTCGAACCTAGAATGACGGTACCAGAAACCGTAGTGTTGCCAATTACACCATATCCCAATGTGACTTCTGGACCGGATGTTTGGGTCTAAACCCTCGCTCCCGGCGCCTCAGCACGAGTAATTACTTTACCCGAGAGTTTTCGCTTGCACAAATCGGGCATCCGCCGCGGGCGCGGAGGGCTCGAAGCGGCCGAACTTCCCGCCGCTGGCCGCAAAATGCCCGCCAACCCTTGCCAATCCGGCGCCGCTAAGTTTACGCTCGGTAGGTTACCAATGAGTAACAACCCCCTCCCCACTCAGTTGCGGGCAGAACAACGGCCATTCTCGGATGTTATCTGCGTCACAGCTGCGGGGGCCGGCAGCAGAGCCGTTGCCGGCGAGATCGTCGAGAGGAATAACCTGTGCCACAGAGTCGTGTCGCCACCGCCCCACCCCGGACCCGGGCGCAACAGATCGCCATCGCCATCCTCGCCCTGCTGCTGATCGCGCTGCTGGGGTTCTATACCCTGGTCACCGGGCGCATCACGGACGGGTCCGCGCGGCTTAATGCCGGGGCCGGACAGGCCTCTGCCGGGGCGCAACAGCTGAAGGACGGTGCGGCCAAACTCGCCAACGGTGCAGGACAGGCGGACGCCGGAGCCGGCAAACTCTCGGATGGGGCCGCGAAGATCCAGGCCGGAATCGCCGGTAAGCTCGCCCCCGGCGCGGACAAACTCGAAGCCGGGGCCCAACAGCTCGCCACCGGCGCGGTCAAGATCCAGACAGACGTCAACAACAAGCTGGCCCCCGGCGTGTACAAGGTGGACGACGGAGCGCAGAAGCTCGCCGCGGGGGCCGTGCAGCTGTCCGCTGCCCTGACCCCCACCGCTTCCGGTACGGCCCCGAATAACCTGGCCGACGGCGCCACCCAGCTCGACGCCGGCGCGGCCCGGCTTGCCGACGGCACCGGCCGCCTGCAGGCGGGTACGGGTCAGCTGAAGGCCGGAACCGACCAGCTGAAGGCCGGAACGGACCAGCTGAAGGGCTACCGCGGGGCAAACAATAACCCTGAAGCCGGCACGGGAACCGCTGCGCTGGCCCAGGCTCTCGAGCTGTTGCAGGCCGCGGCCAATGATCCCGTCCAGGGCCTCGTTCCGCTGGCCGTGGTTAAGGACAAGATTGCCAAGATCCTTGACGGCGCCCACAGGCTCGATGCCGGCGCGTCCCAGCTGCAGGCCGGGGCGTCCCGGCTACAGTCCGGCGCGGGACAGCTGCAGACCGGAAGCACCCAGCTGAACACCGGCGCCGGCCAGCTCCATGCGGGCACCGGAAAGCTCACGGCAGGATTCGCCACCTTGGCCGGCAAGCTCAATAGCCAGGATCCCAACAGCCCCGGAGTCGTCCTTGGCACCCAACTCCTCGCGGCCGGCACCGCCAAGATCCGCGTCGGCATGGACGGGGTCCCGGGCGACCCCGAGCACCCCGGCCTGCTCAAGGCCGCCGCAAGGATGACCGACGGCAGCTCACGTCTTGCCGACGGCACGCTGGCGCTGAATGCCGGCATCGCGGGAGATCCCGCGGATCCGGCCAACCCCGGACTGCTGAAGGGTTCCACGGCCCTCGCCACCGGAGCGTCGCAGCTCTCGGCAGGGAGCACCAAGCTGGCCTCGGGCTCCACCAAACTGTCCACCGGCGCCGACAAGCTCGCCGACGGCAACGCCAAGATCGCCGCAGGAACCGGAACCCTGTACTCAAGCGCCGCGGCGGTCTCGCCGTCGAACATGATCAAGGCCGACGTGGCGGTAGCCCTGGGCCTCGTGGCCCTCCTGGGCATGGGCGCCGTCGGCGCCTACCTGGCACTTCGGAACCGGCGCCTGGCGCAGGAGAGGCGCCTGGCTCAGGCGTCGGCCTAGCCGGTCATGCCAACGGCCCCGCTGGAAGGAATTCCCTTCTGGCGGGGCCGTTTTTGTTCGGCGCCGGCTGGGGTCAGGCCAGCAGCTCCAGCAGCGAAGCAACCTCGCGCCCGGCGAAGCCCGGCACGCGCTCCCCGCCGCGGTTCAGCCAGACGCCGAGGAGGCCGGCCGCCGTCGAACCTTCCGCGTCGAGAAGCCGGTTGTCGCCGACATACAGCGTTTGGCCGGGGCCGGTGCCGATCCGCCGGACACCCTCGAGATAAATGGCCGGGTCCGGCTTGGCCACGCCGACCGTGTCGGTGCCGACCAGCACGGTAATCCGCTCCAGCCCGGCCGCGTCCAGCTTGACGCGCTGGTAGTCGTGGACGTTGTTGCTCACGGCCCCGTAGGGAATGCCGGCGGCGTCCAGGGCATCCAGCAGGGGTCCGACGTCGTCGAACGCGCGGATGTATCCGTGTTGCCGGCTGGCGTAGGAACTCACCCAGTGGTGGGCCTGTTCGCCATCTGCGAGTTCCACGCCGAAATGCCCCAGGGCCGCCCGGCCGCGGAGCAGTCGCTGTTCGTTGAACGTCAGCTCACCGGCCAGGTAGCGGTCGTAGAAATGGGTGGTCTCCCGGGTGAAAATCCGTCCGAACCGTTCCCACCCGGCCTCGTCCAGGCCGGGCAGGAGGTGCTCGCTGACGTCCCGCAGGGCCGTCGTCATGGCGAATTCGAGGTCCACCAGGGTGTCGTCGATGTCGAACAGGACCCCGTGGACAGCGCCGCCGCCCAGGGCCGCCGCCAGCACGTCAGCCGCGGAAGGCACGCAGGCGGGCCAAGGACGAGTCCTTGCCCAGGATGACCATGGATTCGAACAAGGGCGGGGAGATCCGGCGACCCGAGACGGCCGTGCGGACGGGCCCGAAAGCCAGGCGCGGCTTGACGCCCAGGCCCTCCACGAGGGCTTCCTTCAGGGCAGCCTGGATGTTCTCGGCCGTCCAGTCGGTGACGGGTTCCAGGGCGGACAGGGCGGCGTCCAGCACCTCGGTGAGGTTCTCCGGCAGGCCCTTGCGGGCGTCGTCCGCGACGTCGATCGAGTCGTCGGCCTTGAACAGGAAGGCCAGCATTTCCGGCGCCTCGCCCAGCAGCGCGATGCGCTCCTGGACCAGCGGCGCAGCCTCGGCCAGGATCTCCTCCTCGCGGGCCGTGAGGCTCTCCCCCACCAGGCCGGCGGCGTGCAGGTACGGCACCAGACGGCTGCGGAAGTCCTCAGCGTCCAGCATGCGGATGTGGGTGCCGTTGATGGCCTCGGCCTTCTTGATGTCAAAGCGCGCCGGGTTCGCCAGCACGTCATTGACGTCGAAGTGCTCGATCAGCTGCTCCACGGTGAAGATGTCCTCGTCAGCGGAGAGGCTCCAGCCGAGCAGGGACAGGTAGTTCAGCAGGCCTTCGGGGATGAAGCCGCGGTCCCGGAGCAGGAACAGGTTGGACTGGGGGTCGCGCTTGGAGAGCTTCTTGTTGCCCTCGCCCATGACGTACGGCAGGTGGCCGAAGACCGGCATGTAGCTGGCCACGCCAATGTCCATCAGCGCCCGGATGAGCACCACCTGGCGGGGCGTGGAGGAGAGCAGGTCCTCGCCGCGGAGCACATGGGTGATCCCCATGAGCGCGTCGTCCACCGGGTTCACCAGCGTGTAGAGCGGGGAGCCGTCGGCGCGGACAATGACGTAGTCCGGGATGCTGCCGGCCTTGAACGTGATCTCGCCGCGGATCATGTCCGTGAACGTGACGTCTTCATCGGGCATCCGGACCCGCAGCACGGGCTGGCGGCCCTCGGCCTTGAACGCGGCGAGCTGTTCGTCGGAGAGCTCGCGGTCGAAGTTGTCGTAGCCGAGCTTGGGGTCGCGGCCGGCCGCGCGGTGGCGGGCCTCGACCTCGTCCGGCGAGGAGTAGCACTCGTAGGCGTAGCCGGCGTCCATCAGCTTGGCCACGACGTCCTTGTACAGGTCCAGGCGCTGCGACTGACGGTAGGGTTCGTGCGGGCCGCCGACCTCCACGCCTTCTTCCCAGCTGATGCCGAGCCATTTGAGCGCCTCGAGCAGCTGCTGGTAGCTCTCCTCCGAGTCGCGCGCCGCGTCGGTGTCCTCGATCCGGAACACAAAGGTGCCCTTGGTGTGCCGGGCGTGGGCCCAGTTGAAGAGGGCCGTGCGGATCAGCCCGACGTGCGGGGTGCCCGTGGGTGACGGGCAGAACCGGACACGGACCGGAGTGTCGGCGGTGACTTCACCGTTGGAGGCGGCAAGCGGGGCGGAGCTGGAGACGGCGTCGGACGCGGAAGCAGTAGTCATAGTGCTACCAACATTACCAATCTCTGCCCTCGCATCCTGCCCGGAATGCGGCCGCGGAAATACCGCTGCTAAAACGGACAGCCGCCCCGTGGATCCACGGGGCGGCTGTCCGAAATCGGCGCGAAAACCGTTAGCGGCGCACTACCGGGTTGGAGAGGCGTCCAATGCCCTCGATCTCCACTTCGTAGCGGTCGCCGGCCTGCACCGTGCCAACGCCGGCCGGGGTGCCGGTCATGATGACGTCGCCGGGCAGCAGGGTGAAGGCCCGCGAGACGATGGAGACGAGCTCCCGGACGCCGCGGATCATCTGGCTGGTGCTGCCGTCCTGGCGCAGTTCGCCGTTGAGCCGGCCCTGGATCTGGAGGTCCTCGGTGTCGAGTTCGGTCTCGATCCACGGGCCCAGCGGGGCGGAGGTGTCAAAGCCCTTGGCCCGCGCCCACTGCAGGTCCGTCTTTTGGACGTCGCGGGCGGTGAGGTCGTTGCCGCAGGTGTAGCCGAAGATCACTTCGTCCACCCGGTCCTCCGGGACGTCCTTGCAGATCCGGCCGATGACCACGCACAGCTCCGCCTCGAAGGAGACGTCTTCGGAAAATTCCGGCAGGACAATGGGATCGTTGGGCCCGATCACCGAGGTGTTGGGCTTGAGGAACAGCAGGGGCTGGGCCGGGACCTCGTTGCCCAGTTCCCGGGCGTGCTCCGCGAAGTTGCGGCCCACCCCCACCACCTTGCTGCGCGGGATGATCGGCGCCAGCAGGCGGACGTCCTCCAGCTTGTGCTTCATGGGGGTTCGTTCCACGCCGTGGAAGAAGGGGTCACCCTTGATGACAGTGACTTCCTCACTGCCGGGCTCACCTTCCACGATGCCGTAGAGGGGATCAGAATCGACTACAAACCGGGCGATACGCATGGTTCCTAGCCTACCGTCCCGCTAGTCCGCAGGTAGTCCAGCTGCGCCGCGACGGAGAGTTCCGCGGCGCGGCGGACGGAGGGATCGACGTCGGCGTACACGGCATCCGTGACGGCACCGACATGGTCCTCGACGCCGGCGCCGGCGTCCGCGCCCAGGGATCCGAGGGCGGCCCGGACCTGGGCGAGCCTGCCGAGCCGGTGATCCCGGTAGGCGCGGGCGACGGCGTCCAGTGCCGGCAGTACCGGTCCGTGGGCTGGCAGCACCGTGGCCGGCCCGAGGCGTTCGAGCCGGTCCAGCGACTCGAGGTAGTCGCCGAGGGTGCCGTCGGGGTAGTCCAGGACGGTGGTTCCGAAGCCCAGGATCGTGTCCCCGGTCAGTACCGAGCCGTGCGGGCCGTCCTGCGGCAGGTGGAAGCACAGCGAATCCGAGGTGTGGCCAGGTGTCGCCAGGACCCGGATCTCCACGCCGGCCGCGTGAATCGTCTCGCCGTCCTGCAGCGGGGGCGCGCCGTGGCAGTGCGCGGGATCGGCGGCGCGCACCGGTGCGCCCGTCAAGACGGAAAACCTTGCGGCGGCCGCGGTGTGGTCCGCGTGCCGGTGCGTGATCAGGATCAGTTCCACCGGGCCGTCGCCGGCCAGCGCCCGCAGGTGCGGCTCATCCAGGGGCCCGGGGTCGACGGCGACCCTCCCGGCCGTCCCCGCGGCGCCGATGAGATAGGAGTTGGTTCCGTCCAGGCTCATGGGTCCCGGGTTCGGGGCGAGGCGGAACCGGGTCAGTTCGCTGCTGCGGACTATGCCGCGGGAGGTCTCGGAGGTCACGGTCCCATCCTTGCATTGAATCGCGCGGCGCCGGCTACTGCCCGGGGGCACAGACGCCGACGGCGGCCCTCACCGGAAGGTGGGGGCCGCCGTCGTGCACTATGGCGTTGTGCCGCTTACATTCTCTGGCTAGGCGAGGCGGGTCAGCCAGCCGTGGGTGTCCTCCACCGTGCCGGTCTGGATCCCGAGCAGCTGGGCGCGGATGGCCATGGTGGTCTCCCCCGCCGTCGCGTTCTCGGAGCCGATGAACTCGGTGGCGTCCTTGAGCACGCCGATGGGGGTGATCACGGCGGCGGTACCGCAGGCGAAGACCTCGGCGATTTCGCCGGAGGCAACGCCGTCGCGCCACTCATCCAGGGTGATCTTGCGTTCGGTGACTTCCCGGCCCATGTCCCGGGCCACCTGGATCACGGAGGAGCGGGTCACGCCCTCGAGGATGGTGCCGGAGAGAGCGGGAGTGACCAGCGAGCCGTCCTTCATCACGAAGAAGACGTTCATGCCGCCGAGTTCCTCGACGGCGTTGTCGTTGAACTGGTCCAGGAACAGGACCTGCTTGCAGCCGTGCGCCTCCGCTTCCTGCTGGGCGATCAGCGAGGCGGCGTAGTTTCCGCCGCACTTGGCGGCGCCCGTTCCGCCGCGGCCGGCGCGGGCGTATTCACGCGAGATCCAGATGGAGACGGGCTTGAGCTCGCCGCCGAAGTAGTTGCCGGCCGGGGAGGCGATCACGCGGAAGGAGACCTCGCGCGCTGCCCGGACGCCCAGGAAGGCCTCGGTGGCGATCATGAACGGCCGCAGGTACAGGGCTTCGCCGTCGCCGGAGGGCACCCATTCCTTGTCCGCGGCCACGAGTTCGCGGATGGCGCCGAGGAAGTACTCTTCCGGGAGTTCCGGGAGGGCCAGGCGCCGGGCGGACTTGTTCAGCCGGGCCGCGTTGGCCTCGGGGCGGAACGTCCAGATCGAGCCATCGGCGTGCCGGTAGGCCTTGAGCCCCTCGAAGATCTCCTGGCCGTAGTGCAGCACCGCGGCGGAGGGGTCCAACGAGATCGGGCCGTAGGGCTCAACCCGTGCATCGTGCCAGCCACCGTTGCCCGCGGCGTCGACGCTGTAGTCGACCACCGCGGTGTGGTCGGTGAAATAGTCGCCGAATCCCGGGTTGGCCAGGATGGCTGCACGCTCTTCAGCAGACTTCGGGGTCTCCGACAGGTGCTGGGTGAATTCGACGCCATGGGCAGTCTGAGTCATGGTTCCTCCACGATCGGCTGCCTGGCGTGGGAACGCGGTTCACCCTCGGACCACGGCAGCATATTGGTGATTCGAAACAAGCTTACGCCCGTTGCAGTGGCGGTTTCGCGGTCCCCGGGGGCACCCTTCAGCGCCGGCACGACAGCCTGGGCCTATAGCGCAGCCGCGATGGCGTCCCCGACCGCGCTGGTGGTGCGGACGGCGCCGTCGCGGGCCTCGACGTCGGCCGTGACGGCGGCCTCGATCCTCCGGGCGGCGCCGGCGAAGCCGAGGTGCTCGAGCAGGAGCGCTGCGGAGAGGATCGCGGCGGTGGGGTCGGCCTTCTGCTGGCCGGCAATGTCCGGGGCGGACCCGTGGACCGGCTCGAACATGGACGGCGCCGTGCGGTCCATGTTGATGTTGCCGGAGGCCGCGAGGCCGATCCCGCCGGTCACGGCTGCGGCGAGGTCGGTGATGATGTCGCCGAACAGGTTGTCGGTGACAATCACATCGAAGCGGGACGGATCGGTAACCATGAAGATGGTGGCGGCATCCACGTGGAGATAGTCGTGGGTGACGTCGGGGAACTCCAGGGCCACGGCTTCGACGGTGCGCTTCCAGAGCTGGCCGGCGAAGACCAGGACGTTGTGCTTGTGCACCAGGGTGAGCTTCTTGCGCGGCCGCTCGCTGGCCCGGCGGAATGCATCGCGGACCACCCGCTCCACACCGTGCGCCGTGTTCAGCGACACCTCGGTGGCGACCTCATGGGGCGTGCCCGCGCGCAGCGTGCCGCCGTTGCCCACATAGGGCCCCTCGGTGCCCTCGCGGACCACGATGAAATCGATCTGGCCGGGGTTGGCGAGCGGGCTGCCGACGCCGGCGTACAGGCGGGAGGGCCGCAGGTTGACGAAGTGGTCCAGGCTGAAGCGCAGCTTGAGCAGGAGCTCGCGCTCGATGATGCCCGAGGGAATCCGCGTGTCGCCGGGGGCCGCACCCACGGCGCCGAACAAGATGGCGTCCCGGGTGCGGAGGTCCGCCAGGGTGGCCGCGGGCAGGGTCTCCCCCGTCTCCAGCCAGTGCTCCGCCCCCAGCTTATAGTGGGTCTGCCGGAGCGCGATCCCCTCGGTCGCCGCGGCCTTCTCGAGGACCTTCAGGGCTTCGGCGGTGACCTCCGGGCCAATGCCGTCGCCCGGGATGACTGCCAGATCAATCGTGGATGCGCTCATATTTTCAGGGTAGCCAAGTGATCCACATTCTGGTCAAGTTGTCTCACTATTCGGCCACCCCCTCCGGACGCTCCCTCACGTTCGGCAGGAAAAAGCGAAACGCTCACGCACTTCCTGCGGCAAAAAGCGAAACGCTCCCGCACCTCCTGGGGCAAAAAGCGGAACGCTCCCGCACCTCTAATTCAGAAGTGCGGGAGCGTCACCAGAACCAACGCCGGACCTGCGGGAGCGTCACCAGAACCAACGCCGGACCTGCGGGAGCGTCACCGGAACCGCCGCCGGAAGTGCGGGAGCGTCACCGGAAACGCCGCCGGATCTGCGGGAGCGTCCGGGTGGGTGCAGGCTCAGGCCTCGGCGGGCTCCTCGTACTTCGGGAACACCGGGGCCGGGGCCGGCAGCTCGGTGCCGGCAGCAATGGGCGTGCCCAGGGCCTCGAACTGGCGCGCCGCGCCCTGGGGCTGGCCAAGGGTGTCCAGGATGGCCGCCGTCGCCGTCGGCATGACCGGCTGGGCCAGGATCGCGACGATCCGCAGCACCTCCAGCGTCACGTAGAGCACCGTGTTCATGCGTTCGACGTCGGTCTTGCGCAGCACCCACGGTGCCTGCTCGGCGAAGTAGGCGTTGGTGTCCCCCAGCACCGTCCAGATGGCCTCCAGCGCGCGGCTGAACTCCTGCTTCTCAAACGCGGCGCGGACAACGTCCAGCAGACCGTTGGCCTGGCCGAGCAGCGCGGCGTCCTCGGCCGAGAAGGCGCCGGGCGCCGGCACGCGGCCCTCGCAGTTCTTGGCCACCATGGACAGCGACCGCTGGGCCAGGTTGCCGAAGTTGTTGGCGAGGTCGGAGTTCATCCGGCCCACGATCGCCTCGTGGTTGTAGTTGCCGTCCGCGCCGAACGGGACCTCGCGCAGGAAGAAGTACCGCACCTGGTCCAGCCCGTACTGCGCCACGAAGTCCGCAGGTGCCACCACGTTGCCCAGCGACTTGGACATCTTGACGCCGTTGTTCTGCAGGAAGCCGTGGATCATGATCCGCTTCGGCAGCTCCAGCCCCGCGCTCATGAGGAACGCCGGCCAGTAGATGGCGTGGAACCGGGAAATGTCCTTGCCGATCACGTGGACATCGGCCGGCCAGAACTTCTTGAACGATTCCGACTCAAGGTCCGGGTAGCCGACGCCGGTGAGGTAGTTGGTGAGCGCATCGACCCACACGTACATGACGTGGTTGTCGTTGCCCGGTACCGGGACACCCCAGTCGAACGTGGTGCGGCTGATGGACAGGTCCTCCAGGCCGCGCTTGACGAAGCTGATGACCTCGTTGAACCGTGACTGGGGTGCACCGAATTCCGGGTGCGCCTCGTACAGCGCCAGCAGCTTGTCCTGGTACGCGGAGAGCCGGAAGAAGTAGCTCTCTTCGGCCGTCCACTTGACCTCCGTGTCCGATTCGCGCGAGTAGCGCACGCCGTCGGCCTTGACCACGGTCTCGTCCGCGCCGTAGTACGCCTCGTCGCGGACCGAGTACCAGCCCTCGTACTTGGAGAGGTAGATGTCCCCGTTCGCTTCCATCTTCTTCCAGATCGCCTGCGACGCCGCGTAGTGGTCCGCGTCGGTGGTGCGGATGAAGCGGTCGTAGGAGATCCCCAGGGCAGCGTGCGCCGCCTTGTAGATCTCGGCGTTCCGGTCCACCAGCTCCTTGGGCGTGACGCTTTCCTTCTCGGCGGCCTGGGCGATCTTCATGCCGTGCTCGTCGGTGCCGGTCAGGAAGAAGACGTCGTAGCCGTCCAGGCGCTTGAACCGGGCCATCGCATCGGTGGCGATGTACTCGTAGGCGTGACCGATGTGCGGCTCGCCGTTGGGGTACGTGATGGCCGTGGTGATGTAGAACGGGGTTTTATCTGTTGAAGTCACGGTCTAAATCTAGATCAGTTCGGTGAGGGTATCGCTCTGGCGGACCAGTTCGTGGTCATGTGAAGCCACCAGCACCGCAATGCCGTCCGAGGTGGTGTCCTTGAGGATGCTGATGATGCGGTTGGCCGCGGCCCGGTCCAGGCTGGCCGTGGGCTCGTCAACTACCAGGACGCGGGTGCCGAGGATGAGGGCGCGGGCGATCGCCACCCGCTGGCGCTCACCGCCGGAGAGCTGGGCCGGGCGGTGACGCATGCGCCGGCCCAGGCCCACGAGGTCCAGGAGGTCCTTGGCCATGTCGCGGCGCTGCTCCACCTCGCCGTCGGGCACGGCCGGCAGCAGGACGTTCTCCAGCGCGCTCATCCCGTCGATCAGGGCGCCGCCCTGGTCCACGTAGCCGATCAGGGCGCGGCGGCGGTCGGCGATCTCGTCGTCGCCCATGGTCTCGAGCGAGTCGCCTTCCCAAAACACCCGGCCCGACGTCGGCAGGGTCAGGCCCGCGCCGACGGTCAGGATGCTGGTCTTGCCGGACCCGGAGCGGCCGGCGACGCAGTGCATTTCGCCGGCGTGCAGCGTCATGTTGAAGTCGTCCACGACGTTGACCGGCTCCGCGCCGCCCTTGCCGCCGCCGTAGTGGATGGTGATGTTGCTCAGTTCCAGCGGGGTGGCGTGGTCCGTGGCCTTCACGATTGTGTTGGCGCGGGTCTTGTGCGCACCACGCCGCGTGCTGGCGGTCATCCGGTCGTGTGCCTCCCGGTCAAGGTTCAGCTCGTTAGTCATTGGACCACTTTCGTTGCAATAGGAATCCAGCAAAGTACAGCCACAAGACCGGCGATTGCGGCCCACAGTGCGGCATAGGGGGCCAGGAGGAGGCCGATGCCGAGGGCGCCCACGACGCCCAGCGGCAATGCGACGGTTCCCACCATGGCGTTTTCAAAGAAGCGGACCTGGCCCAGCATGTCCGGGTTCCAGCCCATGGCCCGAAGCGTCCCGAGGTACTGGCGTTTGGCCTGCAGCTCGAACCGCCCGGTGACCATGGTCAGCACCAGGCCGACGGCCACGCCGGACACGCCCAGGATGATGCTGGGCAGCGCGATGCTGGCCGCGGCCAGGCCGCTGAGGGCGCTGGCACCGGCGGCCCGGGGAATGTCGATCAGCAGGGCGACCAGGCCGCCAACGGACGCGCCGAAGACGCCGACGGCGACGGCCAGGGCGATGGTGTTGAACTTGTTGGTGCTCAGCTGCCGGTTGGCAAACGTCAGCGGCGAATCGATCGCCATGAGCCGTTCGTCGTGCTGCGGTTCCTGGTCGACCTCCTCGCGGTGGCGCAGCTGCTGCGCCGCGACGAACGCGGCACCGGCGTAGAGCACGAGGACCGACGCCGAGACGATCGCCGTGGCCGCGCTCCAGGTGATCAGGCTCAGGGCGATGCCGACGACGGCCAGCAGCGCCGCACCGACGCCGAATTCGGCCAGCACCCAGGAACGGATCCTGCGCTGGGTCCAGCCCATGGCACGCAGTGTGCCGGCCTCGCTGCGCCGTTTGCGGACGTAGCTGACGGTGGAGGCGCCGGTCAGCAGGGCGGCGCCGCAGAGGGTCAGGAACAGCAGGGTCACGTTCGTGGCGGTCAGGGATCCGGAAACGGCGTCCGCGGCATCCTGCCGGACCCACGACTGCTGCACGGTGCCCAGCGGTGATTCCTTGCCGGCGTCGTCCTTGGAGTAGCCGGGGACGGCGATGTTGGCGTCCTCGCGGGCAGAACCGGCCACCACGGTGGCCTGCAGGCCCATGCCGCGGATCTCGTTCGCCAGCTTTTCAACCTCGGGCTGCGCCTGCTTCCAGCTGCCGGGGACCTTGGCGCGGACCCGGACGGCGTCGATCACGTTGGCGTTCGCATCGTAGCCGCGGGCGGCCGCGAGGCCGTAGAAGTCGGTGATGGCGCCGGCGGACTGGCTGACCAGGCCCGTGGCGCTGAGCGACGGCTTGAGCTCGGTGCTGGTCTCGTTGCCGGCCGCGTCCTTCGTCAGGGTGAACGGAGCCGGGTCGTAACCGCCGAGGGGCAGCCGGTTGACGTCGCCGGCGGCTTCCTTGACTGCCGCGGGGTCGAACGTGCCGTAGACCATGGCCAGCGGGGTGGCGAGCTTCTTGCCGGTCTCGAGGTTCTGCCGGTAGGACCGTTCGTCCACCGGGTTGCGCTGGGTCTGGTCGACAGCGGCGCCGTTTGCGGCCTTGTCGGGCAGCCGGTTCACGGTGACCCAGTCACCGGGCGTGGCGCTCTTGTTCACGGCGCCGTTGGCGGCGGTGTCGCCGTCCTTGTACTTCGGTGCCGCGGCGAAGTTGGTGCTCCAAGTGGCCGGGTTGTAGAGGCCCTGGCTGAAGGATCCGGTGTCGCCCATGAGCTTCGAGAGGTCCTTGGACCCGGGCCAGGCGAGGGCGAACGGGGACTTGGAGACGAACGGCAGGTAGTCCTTGTCCAGCGAGCGGGTGACAGTGCCGACGTCCTTGGTGACGTTGCCGGCGTCGTCGATTTCCTCGATCTTGACCGAGTACTTCAGGTCCAGGGCGGTCCCCGAGCGAACGATCAGCGGGATGGCCTGTGAATCGGCGGTGAGCTGGCCGTCGCGCTTGGCCTGCTGGTACTGGGTCATCAGCGGTGCCCAGTACTTGAGCTTGACGCCGAGGAAGTCCGGGCCTTCCTTGAGTTCGTCCATGCTGATGCCGTTGGTGAAGAGGCTTTCGAAGTGGCGGCCGATCGCGCCGGCGTTGCGGGCGTCGGCCGGCGGGGCCTTCTCCAGCGGGGCCAGGAAGTCACCGGCCGTGCCGAGGAGTGCGCGTTCGGAGACGGGGTCGACGGCGACCACCGACTCGGTCACCTGCGGCGCCATGGGCAGGGAGACCGAGAGGTTGAAGAGGTTGTGCTCGGAGCCCCCGGCCGGGGCGGGGAACTTGATGCCGGTCTCGCCGGCGGGGCCCTGGATGCGGACATTCTTGCCGCCGGCAACCTGCTCTTCGACGAGCTTGGCCTTGCCGAGCGTGCCTTCGGCCGTGGTCTTGAAGAGGGTCTGGTCCGAGTGGCCGTCGGAGCTGACGGCGCTGGCGGTCAGGCGGTACTTCTTCGGCGTGTCGCTCAGGACCGATTCCGCCGCCGGCCATTTGCTCGGATCCGTGGCGGTCGGGTCCCCCGCGGTGCCCGCGAGGCCAGCGTTGAAGCCCAGGTAGTCGGTGGCGTCCAGTCGCGGCGACTCCAGATTCTGGGTGACCCGGGAGACCAGGCTGATCGGCGCAGCCACCGAGGTGCCCGAGAGCTTGCGGATGGAGTCCAGCTGGTCGAAGCTGATGCCGCCCTGGCCGGTGGCGATGTCCGGCTGCATGAGGCCGCCGCTGCCCCCCGCCTTGGCCTGGACAAGGACGTCGTAGAGTCCCCGGGAGTTTTGGTCCACGGTCCTGCTCAGCGCCGCCTGGGACTGACCCTGGACGAGGACGGACAGGCACATGGCCACGATCAAAATGGACGCGGTCAGCAAAAGCACTCTGCTTCTGATGAACCTCTGGACGGCGTTCATTGGGCTCCTGAAAGCTGGATTGCGTGCGCACGCCGCAGTTCATTTCCTGCGGAATTGAAGGCGTCCCGTGCCGGGCGTGCAAAAGTAAAGGCCGGTCTGCCGGCCAAGACCTGTGATTCGGTCCTAGCCATTGTACGCAGACCAGCCGTCCGCTCGTGGCCGCCGGCGGCGGTCATGCCGCCGCCGGCGCCCTGCGGGGAGGATTTCAGTCCTCGAGGTCAACCTCGCGGACCATATCGGCGCCGATTCCGGCCTTGATCGCGTCAAGGACCTGCTGGGGAACGGAGCTGTCGATGGTCAGCAGGGCAAGCACCTGGCCGCCTTCTGCCTGGCGCGCCACCTGCATGCCGGCGATGTTGATGTTGTTCATGCCCAGGATGTGGCCGATCGTGCCGATCACGCCGGGGCGGTCCGAGTAGGCCACCACCACGAGGTGCTCGCTGATCGGGATTTCCACCTCGTAGCCGTTGACGCCCACCAGCTTCTGGATCTGTTTCGGGCCCGTGAGGGTTCCCGCGACGGAGATCTGGCTGCCGTCGCTGAGTGCGCCCCGCAGGGTCAGGACGTTGCGGTACGACTCGGTGTCCGGGGTCGTGATGAGCCGGACGTTGATGCCGCGCTGTTCCGCGATCACCGGGGCGTTGACGTAGGAGACCTGCTCGGTCACGACGTCGGCGAAGATGCCCTTGAGTGCCGCGAGCTCCAGGACCTTGACGTCCAGGGAGGAGATCTCGCCGGCCACCTCGACGTCGAACTGGGTGAGGGAAGCATGCGTCAGGGCCGTGAAGATGCGGCCCAGCTTTTCCATCAGCGGGATGCCGGGGCGGACGTCCGGGGCGATGACGCCGCCGGCGACGTTGACGGCGTCGGGGACCAGCTCGCCGGCCAGGGCGAGCCGGACGGACTTGGCGACGGAGACGCCGGCCTTCTCCTGGGCCTCGTCGGTGGAGGCGCCCAGGTGCGGGGTCACCACGACGTTGTCGAGTTTGAAGAACGGCAGGTCGGTGCTGGGTTCCTTGGCGAAGACGTCGACGCCGGCACCGGCGATGTCGCCGGCCTGCAGCGCGGTGTAGAGGGCTTCCTCGTCCACCAGGCCGCCGCGGGCGACGTTGACCACGTAGGCCGTGCTCTTCATCTTCTTGAAGGCGTCGGCGCCGAGCATGCCGACGGTCTCCGGGGTCTTGGGCATGTGGATGGTGATGAAGTCCGACTGCGCCAGGAGCTCGTCGAGGGTCACCAGCTGGACACCGAGCTGGGCGGCGCGGGCCGAGGTGATGTAGGGGTCGTACGCGAGGATCTTGGTGTCGAAGCCCTTCAGGCGGGCCGCGACGAGGGCGCCGATCCGGCCAAGTCCGATGATGCCGATCTTCTTTTCGAAGAGCTCGATGCCGGTGTACTTGGAGCGCTTCCACTCCCCGTCCTTGAGGGCGGAGCTGGCCTGCGGGATGTGGCGGGCGAGGCTCAGGATGTGGCCGACGGTCAATTCGGCGGCGGAGACGATGTTGGAGGTCGGCGCGTTCACCACCATGACGCCGGCCTGCGTGGCCGCCTTGATGTCCACGTTGTCCAGCCCGACGCCGGCGCGGGCGATCACCTTGAGGTTCTTGGCGGCGGCGATGGCCTCGGCGTCCAGCCGGGTGGCGGAGCGGACCAGGATCGCGTCGACGTCGGCGATCGCGGAGAGCAGCTGGGAACGGTCGGCGCCGTCAGTCTGGCGGATTTCAAAGTCCGGGCCGAGGGCCTCGACTGTGGCGGGGGAAAGTTCCTCAGCGAGGAGTACGACAGGTTTGGTGCTTGTCACCGGTGACCTCTTTAGCTCTCTTGTGTATCAGGTGGGGATTTTGGTGAATCAGGTGGTGCTGGTGCTGCGGGCGGTGCCGGACAGCAGGGAAGCCGGACCCCAAATCATGGTGTCCGGCTCCCCTGCCGGGCATTGTTTAGCGGGCCGCGGTTTAGCGGGCTGCGGAACCTTCGACGTAGTCGGAGTCCTGCTGCTGCCAGGCGAACAGCGACCGGAGCTCGCGGCCAACCGCCTCGATCGGGTGCTGCTCTGCCTTGGCACGCAGCTCCTTGAACTCCGGGGCGCCGGCATCCTGGTCATCGATGAAGCGCTTGGCGAAGGCGCCGTCCTGGATGTCCTTCAGGACTGCCTTCATGTTCTCCTTGACCTCGGGGGTGATGACCCGCGGGCCGGAGACGTAGTCGCCGTACTCTGCGGTGTCCGAGACGCTCCAGCGCTGCTTTGCGATGCCGCCTTCCCACATCAGGTCAACGATGAGCTTGAGCTCGTGAAGGACCTCGAAGTAGGCGATCTGCGGCTGGTAGCCGGCCTCGGTGAGCGTCTCGAAGCCGTACTGGACCAGCTGCGACACGCCGCCGCACAGAACAGCCTGCTCGCCGAAGAGGTCCGTTTCGGTCTCTTCGGTGAAGGTGGTCTTGATCACGCCGGCGCGGGTGCCGCCAATGGCCTTCGCGTAGGACTTGGCCAGATCCCAGGCGGAACCGGTGGCGTCCTGTTCGACGGCGATGATGTCCGGGATACCGCGGCCAGCCTCGAACTCGCGGCGCACGGTGTGGCCGGGAGCCTTCGGGGCGATCAGGATGACGTCAACGCCCTCGGGGGCCTTGATGTAGCCGAAGCGGATGTTGAAGCCGTGGGCGAAGGCCAGGGCCTTGCCGGGGGTCAGCTTGTCCTTGATGGAGTCGTTGTAGATCGAGCGCTGGTACTGGTCCGGCGCCAGGATCATGATGACGTCGGCCCATTCGGCGGCGTCGGCGACGTTCTTGACGGTGAAGCCGGCGTCCTCGGCCTTGGCGATCGACGTCGAGCCTTCCTTGAGCGCGATGGCAACCTCGACGCCGGAATCGCGCAGGTTCAGCGCGTGGGCGTGGCCCTGGGAGCCGTAGCCGACAATGGCAACCTTGCGGCCCTGGATGATCGACAGGTCTGCGTCGTCGTCATAGAACATTTCAGTCACTTGCGTAACTCCTCTTGAGTGGTTTTTCGATGGTGTCTCTGGTGCTGCGGTACTGGGCGCTTAGGCGCTGCGCCGTGTCTTGGGCGGTTACGCGGAGCGTAGCGCCCTGTCACTCATGGAGCGGGATCCCCGCCCAACGGCCAGGGTGCCGGACTGCACGATTTCGCGGATGCCGAATGGCTCAAGCACTGACAGGAGTGCCGTGAGCTTCTCGGGGTGGCCCGTTGCCTCAATGACCACCGACTCTGTGGAGACGTCGACCACTGAAGCGCGGAACAGGTCTGCAGCCTGGGTGACCTGCAGGCGTGTTGCGGCATCCGCACGTACTTTGACCAGGATGTGGTCACGCTGTACGGAAGATTCGGAGGTGAGCTCGACGATCTTGATCACGTTAACCAGCTTGTTCAGCTGCTTGGTGACCTGTTCGATCAGCTCGCCGTCGGCGTCGACCACCACGGTCATCCGGGACATGCCCGGGACCTCGGTGGGGCCAACGGCCAGGGAATTGATGTTGAAGGCCCGGCGGGCGAAGAGGCTGGCGACGCGGGTCAGCACACCGGGCTTGTCTTCGACCAGAACGGACAATGTGTGGCGGGGCATGTTCAGTCCTCCTCTTCCCATTCGGGGGTCATGTTGCGGGCAACCTGGATCTGGTCGTTGCTGACCCCGGCGGGGACCATCGGCCACACCATCGAGTTGGGGCTCACGACGAAATCGACAACCACGGGGCGATCGTTGATCTCCAGTGCCTTCTGGATGGTGGCGTCGATGTCTTCGTCGCGTTCACACCGGAAGGCGGCGCAGCCGTAGGCGTCCGCCAGCTTGACGAAGTCCGGGATGCGGACGGTGTCATGGCCGGTGTTGAGGTCGGTGTTGGAGTAGCGGCCCTCGTAGAACAGGGTCTGCCACTGCCGGACCATGCCCAGCGAGGAGTTGTTGATGATTGCAACCTTGATGGGGATCTTGTTGATCGCGCAGGTGGCCAGTTCCTGGTTGGTCATCTGGAAGCAGCCGTCGCCGTCGATCGCCCAGACCACGCGGTCCGGTTCGCCCACCTTGGCGCCCATGGCCGCCGGCACGGCGTAGCCCATGGTGCCGGCGCCGCCGGAGTTGAGCCAGGCGTGCGGGCGTTCGTACTTGATGAACTGCGAGGCCCACATCTGGTGCTGTCCCACGCCGGCGACGTAGATGCCCTCCGGCCCGGTCAGGGCGCCGATGCGTTCGATCACCCGTTGCGGCGCGCTGAGCCCGTCCTCGGGTTCGGTCCAGCCAAGCGGGTAGGTTTCCTTGAGGTTGTTCAGGAACGCCCACCAATTGGTCAGGTCCGGGGTGCCGAAGGCCTCGAACTGCACGCGGAGGGCATCGGTCAGCTCCGGGATGATTTCCTTGACCGAGCCGACGATCGGGACGTCGGCGGTGCGGTTCTTGGAGATTTCCGCCGGATCGATGTCGGCGTGGATGACCTTGGCGTTCGGGGCAAAGGACTTCAGGATGCCGGTCACGCGGTCATCGAACCGGGCGCCGAGCGTGATCAGCAAATCGGACTGCTGCAACGCGGTCACGGCGGAAACCGTGCCGTGCATGCCCGGCATGCCCACGTGCTGCGGGTGCGAGTCCGGGAACACGCCACGGGCCATGAGCGTGGTGACCACGGGGGCACCGGTCAGCTCGGCCAGTTCGCGCAGCTCGGCCGAGGCGTGGGCCTTGACCACGCCGCCGCCGACGTAGAGCACGGGCTTGCTGGCGGCGGAGATGAGCCGGGCGGCCTCGCGGACCTGCTTGCTGTGGCCGCGCAGCACCGGACGGTAGCCCGGCAGATCGATCTTCGGCGGCCAGGAGAACGTCATCTGGCCCTGCTGGGCGTCCTTGGCGACGTCCACGAGGACCGGTCCCGGGCGTCCGGTGGACGCCAGGTGGAAGGCCTCGGCCATCACGTGCGGGATGTCGTTGGGGTCGGTGACCAGGAAGGAGTGCTTCGTGATCGGCATGGTGATCCCGACGATGTCCGCTTCCTGGAACGCGTCGGTGCCGATCACTCCACTGGAGACCTGGCCGGTGATGGCCACGATCGGCACGGAGTCCATGTGGGCGTCCATGATGGCGGTGACGAGGTTGGTGGCACCCGGGCCCGAGGTGGCGATGCAGACGCCAACCCGTCCGGTGACCATGGCGTAGCCTTGCGCGGCGTGGCCGGCTCCCTGTTCGTGACGGACCAGAACGTGGTTCATTGTGGAGGCCATCAAGGGGTCGTAGGTGGGCAGGATTGCGCCACCGGGCAAACCGAATATGTCCTTCACGCCGAGTTCTTCGAGCGAGCGGACGATTGCTTGCGAACCGGTCATGACCGTCGGGGGTACGACGTTGTTCGGTCCGAGGACAGGAGAGACGGCAGCAGTGTCGACGCCGGCCTCGGCCGGACGCTCGACGCGTTCCGGAGCCTTGTGGGCTCCAGCGGACTTAGTGGCCATCAGCGAGGGGCTGATCGGCGATCCTTTGCTCATCGGACTCTTCCTTTGTGGATCTTCTGTGATCGTGGAACTGCTGGGTGGATCAGGGTGCTGCGTACTGCTGGTGGTGCTGGTTGGTGCTGGTCTTGCGGGAAATAAAAAAACCCCTCAGCCGTAGGCTCTTCGAGGGGTTGCGCGTGACGGTTCGTTACCAGTCGGGCTAGTCAGCCACGCGCTTGGTAAGGACGACGACGGCGATGCCGGCGGTAACGATCTCGATCATGCGTTCAGTTTTCCCTCTGAGTGAGACACGTGTCAACGAGCCCGGCTCCTGTCTCACTATCTGGACAACGGTGTCCACTGATTGAACGCTTCCCCAACTAGCTCGCAGATAAGGGCCGTTATGACCGTCCATAACGGCCCCTGCTGCGAGCTAGTTGGGTTCAGCTGGTCAGACTGTCACTACCCGCAGTACGCGCCCGTGGAGGCGCTGTGGACGAGCTTGGCGTACTTGGCCAGGACGCCCTTGGTGAACTTGGCCGGGAGCGGCTCCCAGCCGACCTTGCGGGCCTCGAGCTCGGCCTCATCGACCAGGAGGTCGAAGGTGCGGGACGCGATGTCCACGCGGATCCGGTCGCCGTCCTTGACGAAGGCGATGGGGCCGCCGTCGACGGCTTCCGGCGCGACGTGGCCGATGCACAGACCCGTCGTACCGCCGGAGAACCGCCCGTCGGTGAGCAGCAGGACATCCTTGCCCAGGCCCGCGCCCTTGATCGCGCCCGTTATGGCGAGCATCTCGCGCATGCCGGGGCCGCCCTTGGGTCCCTCGTAGCGGATCACGACAACGTCGCCCTTGTTGATCTGTCCCTTGTCCAGGGCGTCCAGGGCGCCCTGCTCCCGCTCGAACACGCGGGCGGTGCCTTCGAAGACGTCGGCGTCGAAGCCGGCGCTCTTGACGACGGCACCTTCCGGAGCCATCGATCCGTGCAGGATGGTGATGCCGCCGGTCTTGTGGATCGGGTTGTCCAGTGCACGCAGGATCTTGCCGTCCAGGTCCGGCGGGTTGATCGCGGCGAGGTTCTCGGCCACGGTCTTGCCGGTGACGGTGAGGCAGTCACCGTGCAGCAGGCCGGCGTCGAGCAGGGCCTTCATGATCACCGGCACACCGCCGATCTTGTCGACGTCGGTCATCACGTAGCGGCCGAACGGCTTGAGGTCACCCAGGTGCGGGATCTTGTCGCCGATCCGGTTGAAGTCCTCCAGCGTCAGCTCCACCTCGGCCTCGCGGGCGATCGCGAGCAGGTGCAGCACGGCGTTGGTGGAACCGCCGAAGGCCATGGTGACGGCGATCGCGTTTTCGAAGGCTTTGCGGGTCATGATGTCCCGGGCGGTGATGCCCAGGCGCAGGAGGTTGACCACGGCTTCGCCGGATTTGTGCGCAAAGGCGTCACGACGGCGGTCCGCCGAGGGCGGCGCGGCAGAACCCGGCAGGGACATGCCCAGGGCCTCGCCGATGCACGCCATGGTGTTCGCGGTGTACATGCCGCCGCAGGCGCCTTCGCCCGGGCAGATGGCCTTTTCGATGCGGTCAAGGTCCTCGCGGCTCATCTTGCCGGCCGCGCACGCACCGACGGCCTCGAAGGCGTCGATCAAGGTGACTTCCTTTTCGGAGCCGTCCTCGAGCTTGACCCAGCCGGGCATGATCGAGCCGGCGTAGAGGAAGACGGCAGCCAGGTCCAGGCGGGCCGCGGCCATCAGCATGCCGGGCAGGGACTTGTCACAACCGGCCAACAGCACCGAGCCGTCGATCCGCTCGGCCTGCATGACCGTCTCGACCGAGTCGGCAATGACCTCGCGGGACACCAGGGAGAAGTGCATGCCCTCGTGGCCCATGGAAATGCCGTCCGAGACGGAGATGGTGCCGAACTGCATCGGGAACCCGCCGCCGGCGTGGACGCCTTCCTTGGCGCCTTGGGCCAGCCGGTTCAGCGAAAGGTTGCAAGGGGTGATCTCGTTCCACGAACTCGCCACGCCGATTTGCGGCTTCGCGAAGTCGTCATCGCCCATGCCGACCGCCCGGAACATGCCGCGCGCGGGGGCGGCGTGGATTCCATCGGTAACGACCCGGCTGCGGGGCTTGATGTCCGGCTTTGTGTCTGTTGCTTTTTGGGTGTCCTGACTCATGGCTCAAAGTCTAGGGCTCGCCCGCAGAGGCCCACGACCCCAAAAGGCAGCGTTAAGCGGAAAACCGGGAATATTTCGATCAAATAGTGGACTACCGTCTCACATGTTGAAATCTGCGACCGCTTTGCCTCCGCTAAGGTGAGCCGCGTCACGTAGTTTCGGGGCTTCGGCGACACCCTGGGCTTCGGCTTTGAGCATCGCCAGAACCTGCTGGATGGTGGTCCGGGCCGCGACGTCCGGCCGGGCCAGCGCAACGATGCTCCGGCTCGCCTTCACGCCTTCCAGCGGGCGCAGGACGAACCCCCTGCCCTGATTGCCCACAGCCGTATACCGCGGCAGCAAGCTCAGCCCGTGCCCGGCGCTGACCAAGGCCTCAAGGACCCGCAGATCAGGGAACTGCTGGGCTCGGACAGCCTGGGCGTCGGCCCGCACCTCGATCTGGCGCAGCACGGTGTCGAAGGGAAACCCCTCAGGAACACCCATCCAGGGGTATCCGACCACGTCCTCGGCGCACAGCGTGGGCCTGCCGGCCAGCGCGTGCCCCGCTGGCAGGGCGACATCCAGCGGCTCGTCCAGCAGCGGCACCACCGTCAGCCCCTGCCCGCCGAACACCTCCGGCCCGTCCACACTGTGCGCCAGGACGATGTCGTAGTCCGCGGTCAGGCCCGCGAACCCGGCAACACCGGGATCCTCGAAGTGCGCTTCGAACCGAAGCCCCTCAATGGCCTTGACGCGGTGGAGCAGGCCCGGCAGGAACATCTCGGCGGCGCTGGGAAAGAACGCCGCCACCACCCGCGTCTGCCAGCCGCGCCGGTACGTGTCGATCGTAGCTTCCGCCCGTGCCATGGCAGTCGATACCTCGGCGGCCGCGCCGGCCATGGCCAGCCCGGCCTCGGTCAGCCGCACTCCCCTGCCGGACTTCTCCACCAGGACCACGCCCAGTTCCTCCTGCAGGGTCTTGAGCTGCTGCGAGACAGCCGACGGCGTGACTTTCATGGCCTCCGCCGTGGCGCCTACCGTGCCCCGGTCGGCGAGTTCGCGCAGAATCCGCAGTCGCTTGAAATCCATGAGGCGAGGCTACACGGCGGTCCCGGATTTGATTTCGGTGTCCGGCCTGTTCAGCGGGCCGTCCGCGGTCCGTCCCCGCGCCTCGGAGAGGTCCCGCATCGGCCCCCGGAAGGCTGGACAGCCGGCTTGGCCCGGACGTACGGTCAATCATCGGCAACCATGCCTCCTCTACTGAATTTCACGGACTGAATCTCACCGACTGAATTCCACTGGATCTCATGGACTGAATATGGACTGAAAGGCTCTGCTATGGACTGGATTGTCTGGCTCATCGTCATCATCGTGGTCGTCGCTATTGTCTGGGCGATCCTGAACCGCAATAAGAGCCGTGCCGGCGCGGATGCCACCTCCGCCGGCACCACCAGTACCGGCAGCATTTCCGACACTTCGGCCGGTGCGGCGGCTTCGACCGAAGCACCGCCTTCGGCCGCCTCGACCCCGGCGGCCGGTGCAGCGGCCGCCGGCGCGGCGGCCGCGATGACGGCCCCCGAGGCAGCGCAAGCCCCTGAGCCGGCTGCGCCTGCCCGGGAGGGCGCCGCGGAGACTGCCGAACCAGCCGCCGCAGAACCGGCCGCCGCAGGGCCAGAAGCAGCAGGGCCAGAGGCGGCCGGGGCTGCGGATAACGCCGAGTGGGAAACCCAGTGGTCCGAAACCGCGACGCCCGCGGATACGCATGCCGCGCCGGCGCACCACGAACCAGCGCGCGGCGCGCACGTCGCAACGCCCGCCGAAGCTGGGGCCGCCGAGGCCGGAGCGACCGGCGCAGCTTCCGCCGCGGCGGGCCTTCCCCTGCACCACCCCGAATACACCGAGTCGCACGCCCCGACTCTGCCGGGGGCCGAATCGGCAGCAGCGGAAGCGGACGAGGACGCGAGCCTCGGGACCAGGATCGGCGGCGGCGCCGGCGCAGTCACGACGACGCCCGGGACACCGGCAGCGGCAGACGTCGCCGGCGTCGAATCGCCGGCAGAACCGGCGGCCCCCACGGCCCAGGCCGCTCCCCTCGCAGACGGGGAAACCCTGCAGACAGCTGCCTCGTCCGCCGCGGCGGAGGCTTCCGCAAGCCACACTGCCGAGCCCGCCGGCCATCTGGCCACCGACCAGCCTTACGGCGAGGGGTCAGCTGCACCTGCGGCCGACGGCAGCGGGCCGGCAGGATTCACCGTCAAAGGAAACGCATCGTCCATGACGTACCACGACGAGACCAGCCCGGCCTACGAGGAAACCCGGGCAGAGGTGTGGTTCATCTCCGCGGCGCACGCCGAAGCTGCCGGGTTCCGGCCCCCGCGCCGGACCCGCCTGTAGCAGCCGGCCCGGGACTGCGTCTCAGCCCTTGATACTCCCCCGCTTCATGGCCAGGCGCCCGACGGCCCGGCGCTTTTGGTCCAGGTCAACGGCCTGGACCGCAGCCTTGGCCGTTACCCTGTTGTTCCTCTCCGCCTGCACGGGCAGCGGAACCTCACCGCCCACGGGTCAGCCGGGAGGCAGCCCTGAGCAGGGCGGGCCGGGCCAGCCCACCGTGGCGGGCCGGATTGACGGGTTGCAGCTGCCGTGGTCCACCGTCTATCTGCCCGACGGCACCGCCGTCATTTCCGAACGCGACACTGCCCTGCTGCGGACCGTCAGCGGCGGGCAACTGGGCACTCTTGGCAAGATGCCCGGCGTCGTGCCTGGCGGCGAGGGCGGCCTTCTGGGCCTTGCCCTGTCCCCGCACTTTGCGACGGACCGCTACCTCTACGCGTACTTCACCGCGGCAACGGACAATCGAATTGCCCGCATGCGGCTCGAGGAGCGGGCCGGCCGGCTCGAGCTCGGCCCGCCGGTACCCGTCTTCACCGGCATCCCCAAGGCCGGCACGCATAACGGCGGCCGGATCCGCTTTGGGCCCGACGGCTTCCTCTATGTGGGCACGGGTGACTCGCGGCGTCCCGAGCAACCGCAGGACCGCACGGCCCTCGGCGGCAAGATCCTTCGCCTCACGGCGGAGGGCCGGCCGGCGCCGGGAAACCCGTTCGGCGAGAACCCGGTCTACAGCCTTGGCCACAGGAACGTCCAAGGACTCGCCTGGGACAGCGCGGGACGGCTGTGGGCCAGCGAGTTCGGCCCCGACGTCAACGACGAGCTCAACCTGATCGTGCCCGGGGGCAACTACGGCTGGCCGGACGTGACGGGCGCCCCCCATCGCGCGGGCTTCCTCGACGCGAAAGTGGTCTGGCCGTCGACGGCCGAATCGTCACCCAGCGGACTCGAGATTGTCGGCAACACCGCGTACCTGGGCGCCCTGCGCGGCCAGCGGCTCTGGGCTGTTCCCCTCAACGGCGAGTCCGCGGGCGCTCCTGTGAGCTATTTCACAGGAGAGTACGGCCGGATTCGCAACGTTTCGAAGGCTCCCGGTGGCCGCCTGTGGCTCCTCACTAACGATCAAAACCCTGATTTTGTGCTGATTTTGAACCTTCCCGGCTGAACTGGGACCTGCCGGCTCGCTCGATTTCACACCGTGCTCAAACTCGTGTAGAGTTTCATGTCGTTGCGGAGAACAACGGGGAAAGAAAAAGCCCCGATGAACGAGAACAACAGCTGCACCTCTAGCTCAACTGGCAGAGCAATTGACTCTTAATCAATGGGTTCCGGGTTCGAGTCCCGGGGGGTGCACCAACAGAGAAACCCCGCCTCGCATGACCACCGGTCGTGCGAGGCGGGGTTTTCTTTTTGCCATAGAACGCCCGAACGATCTTTATGGCAGCCGGCCGGCCCCTGGACACGCAGAAGGATTCTTCCGGCGAGTCCCTTGGGCGCACGGGGTTGACTATCCAGATTCGTTGCCCTCCAGCCCGACCGCCCGGCACAATCGGGGCATGACTAAATACCTCATCTCCTTCCCGAGCGAAGCAATGGTGCTCACCGACGAGGAGTTCCCGATCGTCTCCGCCGAATCTCATGCTGTCATCGAGGAGGCCAAGGCTGCCGGCGTCTACGTATTCGGCGGCGGGATCGACGAGCAAGTCGCTCCCGTGCTGATCTCCGCCGACGGGTCGGTGAGCACCGAGATTTACCCGGGCTCCGAACTCAAGGGTGGGTTCACTGTGCTGGAGCTCCCGACGCGCGAGGACGCGGTCGAGTGGGCGAGGAAGATCGCGGTGAGTTGCCGTTGCTCGCAGGAGCTCCGCGAGTTCATGTACGACCCGGCGAGCTAACTGTTCACAAGCAAACCCCCACGAGGAGCGACCATGTGCCGACTGTTTGGCCTGCACGCCGGCCTCGACCCGGTCAGGGCCACGTTCTGGCTCCTGGACGCGCCGGACAGCTTGTCCGACCAAAGCCGGAGGGAACCTGACGGGGCGGGCATCGGCACCTACGACGCCGACGGCAGAACCCACGTGGCCAAGCAGCCCCTGGCCGCGTGGGAAGACCACGCGTTCACCCGGGAGGCGCGGGATCTAAAGAGCACGACCTTTCTTGCCCATGTCCGTTATGCCAGCACCGGCGCGCACACGTGGGTCAACACGCACCCGTTCGAGCAGGATGGCCGGCTGTTCGCCCACAACGGCGCCTTCGGAGGCCTTGACCGGCTCGACCAGCGCCTGGCCGCGCTGGGGGTCGCAGACCTCGTGCAGGGTCAGACGGACAGCGAACGGCTCTTCGCCCTCATCACCGCCGAGACCCGACGGGCCGGCGGCAACGTCGCGGAGGGCATCACCCGCGCCGTCACCTGGGTCGCCTGTACGTTGCCAGTGCTGAGCCTGAATCTCATCGTGACGACGGCGACGGACCTTTGGGCGGTCAGATACCCGGCCACTCATGAGCTGCACATTCTCGAACGTGACCCTGCCAGGGTCCACGGCCCGGCAGCGCCTTTGGAGGCCAGGAGCCGCCGCATCCATGCCCGCAGTGAGGACCTCGCCAGCTCCTCGCACGTCCTCATCGCCACCGAACCAATGGATCACAACCCGGCGTGGCGACCCGTCACCCCCGGTGAGCTCGTGCACGTCGGCCCCGATCTGGCAGTCACCGCCAGTTATCCCTTCCCGGCAGCCCCGGCCTATCCGCTCAGCTTGTCCGATCTTGACCCGGCGGCCGCGGCATCCCAGGGGCCCTGACCTTCGATCAGCGGCCGGTGGGCCGGGGGTTCATGGTCTTCGCCGAAACGGGGCCTCACCGGGCCGAGATGCCCGGGCCGAAAGCGGAGGAACCTTACGATGGGGAGGATGAATTCCACCCGGAAGGCCTGTTACACATCCGCGGCAGCTCTGGTGCTCGCGGCCGTGCCGCTCGTCCTGGCATTGCCCGCAACGGCTGCACCATGCGCGCCGGCCGGACTTCTGCCCGTGAAGATCTGCCCCGCTCCACGCCCGTCATCTGCTTCGCCGACACCGCAACCCACCGCACCGAACAGCCCGTCGCCGTCGCCGTCGGGTGCTGCACCGACCGTGTCCCAAGCGCCGTCCCGAGCCTCGTCACCACGACAGGCCGCCCAGCCCGCGCATGTTCCGGCGCCGCCGACGCCGGGCCCCGCGTCATCGGCGGTCCAGGGCACCGCTTCCCCGCCGGCCACCGGGGCCGCTCCGACACCCGCCGCTGCCCTCACCGCCTCGCCGGAAGCGTCGGCTGCGAGCCCGAATGCCACCCCCTCGGCCGGGCCGGTGCTGGGCGCCGAGGCCGGCCGGCCATCTTCCGGGCCAGAGGGGCAGAGCAGCCTTGCCGGCGCATCGCTGCTGGCGCTCGGGGGCGTCCTTTTGGGCCTTTCCGCGGCGCTCGGCCTCCGCCGGGCAGCCCGGCCCTGAAACGGCCGCCGAACCGGCACAGCTAACTGTGTCGCTTCGGCGGCCGGTGAATCAGATCGTGGTGTTAAACCTTCTCGCGGGACCGGTCGGCAACTTTCTCCGGTTCCTCGACTGTGAACTCCTTGCTGCGGCGGGGGAAGGCCCAGAACTTGAATTCCTTTGCCTCCGCGCGGGGCTCGCGGCGTTCCTTAGTTTCCCGGGTGGCATCCTTCCTGGTGTCACGTCCGAAATCCTTGTAGTTCGAATAGCACATCACTGGCCTCCTTCATGGTGATTGCCCTTTAATGGTCCCCCAGATCCGCTGGCGCGTCGATACTCACTCGCTACCACAGCCGCCCCCATGTACGCTCTGTCTCAGAAGCTTCAGACCGCCCTGAATGATCAACGCCCCGTGCGCCGCAAAGGATGACCGCCATGACCGTCCCGCCGAACAGTTCAGCCCCCGGCCCTGGCTGGTATCCAGACCCTGCCGGCTCGGGCCGGCTTCAGTGGTGGAACGGTGCTGCCTGGACCGGCCAATTCAGCGCACCTCACTTTCAGGCGCCGCAGCCCCAGCGGATGGTGGAACCACGGAGACGCATCAGTGACCGGGCTCCCGTTTACAACGCCTACATCTGGACGATTGTGGCCCTGCCGCTCGTGCCGCTGATAATGCTGATGTTCTGGAATCCGGTGCTCCGGGTGCGTACCGTTGGCGCGCGGCAGGTCCAGACCCTGGATCCGGCGTCGATTTTTACGGTGCCGTACTTCCTCTTGGTGGCCAGCGGCTTCCTGGTCTGGGGGGTGTCTGCCTTCCTGGCCTATTTGGATTGGGACAAACTGCGCAGGGACGGCGTGGTCCGGCCGTTTCACTGGGCGTGGGTGTTCCTCAGCCGGGAGGTCTATGTGATCGGCCGCTCCGTGATTGTGCACGAGGTCGCCCCGCGCCGCGGGCTGGCCCCGGTGTGGGCCACGATCGGAGTGACCATCCTCGCGGTGGTGCTCGTCGGCCTCAAAATGTCCGCCCTGGTGTCCTCGCTCGCGAATCAGGCCGCATCGATCTAATCGGCGGTATCGCCTTCAGCCCCTGACCTGATGATCAGCAGGGGACACCGGGCGTGGTGAGCGAGCTGGGCGGATACCGAGCCCAGCAGCATCCCCGAAAAGCCGCCGAGACCGCGGGAACCGACAATCAGCAGGTCGGCTTCGCGCGACGCCTCCACCAGCGCGGCAACCGCATTCCCCTCTACGAGACGTCCCGTGACCGGAACCGCAGGATCATCCACGCGTCGGAGTTCGCCGTCGAGGATCAGCCGCGCGTCCCGCTCGAATCCGGTGTAGTCCCACGCCTGCCCGGCGGCATCGGTGATGTATGGATACTGCCAGGACACGAGGACAACCACCTGGCCGTTCCTGAGTTTCGCCTCCTGCATGCCCCAATCGAGGGCCGCTTGTGACGCCGGGGAGCCGTCGACGCCTACAACGATGACAAACGGGCTGCTGGCGGCCATGCCATTTCCTCCGACCGGGTCGAGGCTAGCTGATTGGCCTCATCATCCTCCCCGGGACGCGTACCGGACATCCCCCGAACGGCATGATGCAGCACGCGCCGGGCAGGCTAGTTCAGCGGGGTCGCCCGGGCCGCGAGATTCGGAGCTGCGCCCGGACCCGCCTCGGCGAGGCCGGGATCAACGGCGGTGACAATGGCTTTGGCCTCGGCGGACGAGGACTTGGTGGCCAGGATCCTGACCACGGCCTGGAGTTCCTGGCGCAGCAGGTCCGGGTCGATGGGCGTGGCGGCAAGCACGGAGCGTTCCATGTCCGCGGCCGCGCTGACGGCCTCGCGGCCCTGGTCTGTCAGGGACACCACCTGGCTGCGCCGGTCCGAGGCGCTGCGCTGCCGGGAAATGTGGCCGTGCGCCTCCAGCCGGCTCAGCGTCTTGCCCATGGTCTGGGCCTGGACCCGCACCAGCTGGGCCAGTTGGGCTTGTGTCATTGGCCCATTCGCCGAGAGCACTTCCATGGCGATCACCCCGGCATGGGTTAGGCCAATGGCCCCCAATTTTTCGTTCCAGGAATGTTCTACGAGACGTGCTGCCGTGGACAATAGGCGGCCCGTGGGCCAGCGATCCATATCAGGCATACCCAAGAGTATAGCGAGCAGCGGCTTGGTCCGGGGCCGCCGGCTCATTACGCTGGATGTTCACCCTGTTCGCGACCCGCCTTACCGCGGTTCTCGCCACAGTCCTCACCAAGGAGTTACCCGTGTCTGAACGACTCATTGCCGGCGCCGCGGCACCGGAATTCACGCTCAAGAATGCCGAAGGTCACAACGTCAGCCTGAGCGATTTTCGCGGCCGGAACACAGTAATTTACTTCTACCCTGCCGCGTCCACCCCTGGCTGCACCAAGCAGGCCTGCGATTTCCGGGATTCCTTGGCTTCCCTGCAGCAGGCCGGTTATGACGTGGTGGGCATCTCCCCCGACCCTGTCGGAAAGCTTGCCGCGTTCGCGGCCGCCGAAGGGCTGACGTTCCCGCTGCTCTCCGACGAAGACCATGCCGTCGCAGAAGCGTATGCGGCCTGGGGAGAGAAGAAGAACTACGGCAAGACCTACCAAGGCCTCATCCGCTCCACCATCGTTGTCGATCCCCAGGGCAGGGTGGCCGTCGCGCAGTACAACGTCCGGGCCACCGGCCATGTCGCGAAACTCCGCCGGGACCTGAATATCGGGCAGTAGTTCGGGCCGGCCGTGGGTACAATGGACCCTGGCGTCCGCCGCCGGGGTTCTTCCCCGGACGACGACGGCGCCGCGCGCGAGTGGTGAAATTGGCAGACACGCAGGATTTAGGTTCCTGTGCCTTCGGGCGTGGGGGTTCAAGTCCCCCCTTGCGCACACAGAGAGAACCCCGGTCTTCGGACCGGGGTTCTCGTGGTTTCCGGCGGAATTTCAGGGGATTTCCGGGGACTAAAAAGAATTTCGAATCCCCACCCATCCGTGTCCTCCAAGCTGCCGAATACCCATTGAGACACCAACCAAGGGTCGGTGCCCAACAGTCGGGAAAGGGCCGCAGCGGCAAATATTCGCCGCAGGCAACCATCGGCACAACAAAGGAGAAACCGAAATGCAGACCATCAAGCGCACCACGTTCGCCGTTGCAGGTATCGCAGCTGCCACCATGCTCAGCCTCACTGCCTGCGGCGGATCCAGCACCACCGCTTCCTCGGCTCCCGCCAGCTCCGCACCGTCGGACTCGAGCATGGCGCCGTCCCCGTCGATGAGCTCCTCCGCAGCAGCCATGGACCCGGCCGCCAACCTCGTCGGTCCCGGCTGCGCCGGCTACGCCGCCAAGGTCCCGAGCGGTGCCGGTTCCGTCTCCGGCATGGCGCTTGACCCGGTCGCCACCGCAGCGTCCAACAACCCGATCCTCACCACCCTGACCGCCGCCGTTTCCGGCAAGCTCAACCCGAAGGTCAACCTGGTCGATACCCTCAACGGGAGCGAATTCACCGTCTTCGCCCCGACGGATGACGCCTTCAAGAAGATCGATGCGGCCACGATCGCAAAACTGAAGAGTGACGATGCCACACTCAGCAAGATCCTGACCTACCACGTGGTCCCCGGCAAGATCACCCCGGACCAGATTGTCGGCACGCACAAGACGGTTGAGGGCGGTTCGGTTACGGTGACCGGCACCAAGGATGCCCTCAAGGTTGACGGCGCCAACGTTGTCTGCGGCGGCGTCCAGACCGCGAACGCCACGGTCTACATGGTCGACTCGGTCCTGATGCCCAAGTAGTCAGCACACAAGCACTCCTGCCCGGCTCCAGCCTGACTCCCTGGACCACTAGGAGAACGAAGGTCCGCACCGTTTCCCGGGGTGCGGGCCTTCGCTTGTGTGCCGCACCGGCGCCACCGCGGGCCGGCGGCCGTGGTGCGGCCCACAAGATTGCGGACTCTGCCGTCAACTAGACTGAGGGTGGTCCGCAGCCGGCGGACCATCCATTTTCCATGAGGTGATCCCGAGTGCCCAGCAGTACAGTGCCCAGCAGGACAATGCGGCGTATTGCCGCCAGCATCGGGGCCGTCCTCCTTGTCCTGCCCGTAGCATCCTGCACCGGTACTTTCGGCCCGGCGGCCAGCTCCACCGCCGCCCCCGCCACGGCCAGCGCCGCACCTACTGCACTCTTCACCTTCGGCACCGGATCGGAGCCCCTCGGCCTCGATCCGGCCTTGGTTTCCGACGTCGAGTCCTACCGCATCACCCGGCAGGTGCTCGAAGGCCTCGTGGGCGTCGATCAAACCACCGGCCAGCCCACGCCCCTGCTGGCCACCGAATGGTCACAGAGCGATGATGGCCGGGCCTACACCTTCAAGCTGCGCGAGAAAGTCACGTTCCAGGACGGGACGCCGTTCGATGCCGCCGCCGTCTGCACCAACTTCAACCGCTGGTTCAACTTCCCGCAAGCCCTTCGTCAGCGGGCCCCCGGCACCACTTTCAAGGGCGTGTTCAAGGCCCACGCGGACCAGGCGGCCCTGTCCATCTACAAAGGTTGCACCGCTGTGGCGCCGGACAACGTGCGGATCAGCCTCACACAGCCCTTCACGGGATTTCTCCAGGCCCTGACCCTCCCGGCCTTCGCCATCTCCTCCCCGCGGGCCCTCAGCGCCGAACACGCGGACGCCCTGGACCGGAGCCGCGGGGGCCAGCCAATGTCCGCCTACGGCCTGCATCCGGTGGGCACCGGACCGTACACCTTTGGCTCCTGGGACCCCGGCACCGTCACCCTGACCAGCAACAAGAACTACTGGGGCGACAAGGGGCAGATCGGCACCATTAAGTTCGTGACCTACGATTTCCCGCAGGCCCGGATGCAGGCACTGCTGGACGGCAAGATCGACGCGTACGACGCCGTGACGGTGGGCGATTTCGATCAGCTGGTCAAGAGCGGCAAACAGATCATCCAGCGGGACCCCTTCTCCGTCATGTACCTGGGCATGAACCAGGAAGTCCCCATCCTCCAGAACCTCAAGGTGCGTCAGGCGATCGAAATGGCGCTGGACAAGGACACCCTGATCCGCCGGTTCTTTATAGACAACACCGCCACGGCATCGCAGTTCGTCCCGCCGAAACTCAGCGGCTTCAACAACAACGCTCCCGCGCTCGGCTACAACCCGGACAAGGCCAAGGAACTTCTTGCCTCGTCCGGCTACAAGGGTCAGCCGCTGAAGTTCTACTACCCGCTCAACGTCACCCGGCCCTACCTTCCGACGCCGGAAAAGGTGTACGCCGAAATCAGCCGGCAACTGACCGCCGTGGGATTCAACATCAAACCCGTTCCCGTGGACTGGGCCGACGGCTATCTCAAGAAGGTCACCTCGCCGGGGGACCACGCCTTGCACCTGCTCGGCTGGAACGGGTCGTACTCCGACCCGGATAACTTCGTGGGCCCGCTCTTTGGCGAGAAGACCGGCGAATTCGGCTACCAGGATCCCCAGGTCTTCTCCAAGATCGCCCGGGCCCGGGGATTGCCGGACGGCAAGGACCGCACGGCGCAGTATCAAACGATCAATGCGCAGATTGCCGCCACGGTGCCCGCGGTCCCCATTGCCTTCCCGATCTCGGCGCTGGCCCTCTCGGACCGCGTCCTGAAGTACCCGGCGTCCCCGGTGCTCAACGAAGTTTTCACAAATGTCGAGCTAAAGCCTTGACGCCCGGGGCCAATTTCAGTTAGTAGGCGGTGCGGGGATATTCTGTGACAGCCAGAGCCGCTGCTATCGGAGACTGATTGTGACTTTCATTTCCAAGACCCAACATGCCGACGTCGTCCTGATCGGCGGCGGCATCATGAGCGCCACGCTCGGTGCTTTCATCAAGCAGCTCGAGCCGAACTGGACGATCTCGATGTTCGAGCGGCTCGACGAGCCGGGACTGGAAAGCTCCGGCCCCTGGAACAACGCCGGCACCGGACACGCCGCCCTGTGTGAGCTTAACTACTCCCCCGCCGCCAAAGACGGCTCGGTGGACCCCGGCAAGGCCCTGAACATCAACGAGCAGTTCCAGCTGTCCCGGCAGTTCTGGTCCCACCTCGTCTCGAACTCGCTGATCGGCTCCCCCAAGGGCTTCATCAACACCGTCCCGCACATGAGCTTCGTGATCGGCGAGGACCACACCAAGTTCCTCCGCACCCGCTACGAGGCGCTCAAGCCGAACCCGCTGTTCCGCTCGATGCAGTATTCCGAGGACCACGCCGAGATCGGCAAGTGGGCCCCGCTGATCGTCAAGGGCCGCGACCCCAAGCAGCGCGTCGCGGCAACCCGCGCCGCCGAGGGCACCGACGTCGACTTCGGCGCTCTGACCCGGGAACTGACCACCTACCTCGGCAACAACGGCGTCGAGATCAACTACGGCCACAACGTCAGCGACATCAAACGCGCATCCGACGGCGGCTGGGACCTCTCGCTGAAGCACCCCCGCAGCGGCGAGCACGGCTCGATCCACGCGAAGTTCGTGTTTGTCGGCGCGGGCGGCGGCGCCCTGCACCTGCTGCAGGCCTCCGGAATCCCCGAAAGCAAGGGCTTTGGCGGCTTCCCGGTCTCCGGACAGTTCTTCCGCTGCACCGACGAGACCATCGCGGCCCAGCACAGCGCGAAGGTCTACGGCCAGGCATCGGTAGGCGCCCCGCCCATGTCCGTGCCGCACCTGGACACGCGCTACGTCAACGGCAAGCGCTCCCTGCTGTTCGGCCCGTACGCGGGCTTCTCCACGAACTTCCTCAAGAACGGCTCCTACCTGGACCTGCCGCTGTCCATCCGCCCCTCCAACATCATCCCGATGCTGGCCGTGGCCAAGGACAACATGGACCTCACGGCCTACCTCATCAAGGAAGTCGCCAAGCGCCACGGCGACAAGGTCGAGGCCCTGCGCGAGTACTACCCCGAAGCCAAGGACGGCGACTGGGAGCTCATCACCGCCGGTCAGCGGGTCCAGATCATCAAGAAAGACCCCAAGAAGGGCGGCGTGCTGCAGTTCGGCACCGAGGTCATCGCCGGGCGCGATGGCAGCATCGGAGCCCTCCTCGGCGCCTCCCCGGGCGCGTCCACGGCGGTGCCGATCATGATCGAGCTGCTCCAGAAGTCCTTCCCCAAGAACTTCAAGGGCTGGCAGTCCAAGCTCAAGGACATGATGCCCGGCTACGGTGTCAAGCTCAACGAGAATCCTGAGCTCGCCGCCCAACTGGAGGCCGCGACGGCCAAGACGCTGCAGCTCGAACAGGTCGACGCCCGCAACTGAGCCCGGCCCGGTCCGCTGAGGCCGGACTCGCTGAAGTCCCCGTTTGCCGTCTCGCCGACCACCAGGAGACCATGAGATGTTCCGGCTCGCCAAGCTGTCCCTCGCCAACCGGGCCCTGATCGCACTCATCACGGTGTTCGCGTGCGTTTTCGGTGTGATCACGATGTCCTCGCTGAAGCAGGAACTCATCCCGTCCATCGAGTTCCCGCAGATCACGGTGATCACGTCGATGCCGGGCGCCTCGCCCGAAGTCGTGGACAAGCAGATCAGCGCTCCGCTGGAAACGGCGTTGAACAGCGTCGAGGGGCTGGAGTCGACGTCGTCCACGTCCCGGAACGGCGTCTCGCAGATCACCCTGGCCTTCACGTATGGCAGCAACCTGGACCGGGCCCGGAACCAGATCGACCGGGCAATCTCCAACGCCCGGCAGGCCCTGCCGAAGGACGTCCAGCCGCAAGCCATCGCCGGGAGCATCAGCGACTTCCCGATCGTGTTCCTGGCCGTGTCCTCGGATAAGCCGCTCAGCGAACTCAACGCCGATCTCGCGCGGCTCAGTGTCCCCCGGCTGCAGAAGCTCGACGGTGTGCGGGGCGCCGACGTCACCGGCGGAGCCAGCCAGCACATCCAGATCCTGCCGCGGCCGGTGGACATGGCGGCGTCGGGTGCGAGTATCCAGTCCATCAGTGACGCCCTAAAGAACAACGGTTCGCTGGTCCCGGCCGGGACGGTCGAAGAGCAGGGCAAGACGCTCTCGCTGCAGATCGGCAGCCCGGTGGATTCCCTCGCCGCCATCAAGGCCCTCCCGCTGGGCGCGTCCCGTAACGCGGCGACGATCGGCAGTGTGGCCGACGTCAAACTGGTCGAGGACGCCCGTACCTCGATCACGCGAACGAACGGCAAGGAAACCCTCGCGCTGTCCGTGACCAAGAAGCCCGAGGGCGACACTGTCGCGATCTCCCACGCGGTGAAGGACGCCATCCCGCAGCTCGAGGCTGAGCTTGGCTCCAACGCCAAGTTCACCCCGGTCTTCGATCAGGCCCCGTTCATCGAGAAGTCGATCAAGGACCTCACCACCGAGGGCATGCTCGGACTGGGCTTCGCCGTCCTGGTGATCCTGGTTTTCCTGATGTCCGTCCGCGCTACGTTGGTGACGGCCGTGTCCATCCCGTTGTCCCTGCTGATCACGTTCATCGGGGTTTCGGCGACCGGTTACTCCCTCAATATCCTGACCCTAGGCGCTCTGACCATCGCGATCGGCCGGGTAGTGGACGACTCGATCGTGGTCATCGAGAACATCAAGCGCCACCTCACCTATGGCGAGGAAAAGATCACCGCGATCGTGAGCGCCATTCGCGAAGTCGCCGGCGCCATCACGGCCTCGACACTCACCACGGTGGCGGTCTTCCTGCCGATCGCCTTCGTCGGCGATCTGGCCGGTGAGCTGTTCCGTCCGTTCGCGCTCACCGTGACCATCGCGCTGCTCTCATCACTGCTGGTCTCGCTGACCATCGTGCCGGTGCTGGCGTACTGGTTCCTGCGCGCGTCCGCGAACAAAGGATCCCAAGCTGAATCTGCCGCAGACATTGCCGCAAAGGCCCATGAGGCCGAACAGGGCACGCGCCTGCAGAGGGGCTACCTGCCCATCCTTACCGGCACCCAGCGGCACCCGGTCCTGACGCTGGTCGCCGCGGCCCTGGTGCTGGCCGGCACCGTGGCGATGACTCCGTTGCTCGCCACGGACCTCCTGGGCCGCTCGGGCGAGAACAGCATGACGGTCAAGCAGGCCCTGCCGGCGGGCACCAGCCTGGCCGCAGCCAGCAAGTCGGCCATCCGGGTCGAGGATGTCCTGCGGGGCATCGATGGAATCAAGGATGTCCAGTCCACCACCGGCAATGCCCAGACCGGCTTCTCGGCCCTGCTCTCATCCGGCGCGTCGAATTCGACATTCACGGTGGTGACGGACGAGAAAGCCGACCAAGGCAAGCTCCAGGACACGGTCCGGGGCGAGCTCGCCAAGCTCGGCGGCGCCGGCAAGATCACCGTCGGATCCCAGCAGGGCGGTTTCGGCACGACGTCGACCGTGGACATCACGCTCAGGGCGGCCACCACCGCTGACCTCCGGACCGCCAGCGACGCCATGGTCAAGGCCATGGATGGAGTGCCCGGCAGCAGCGAGGTGGCGACGAACCTTGCCGCCAGCCAGCCGGTGGTCCAGGTCAAGGTGGACCGGGCCAAGGCCGTCGCGGCCGGCCTGAACGAAGGGCGTGTCGCCGGAGTCCTGGCCGCAACCATCAGCCCGATTCCGGCCGGGACAGTCCGCATCGGCACCAACGACTTTCCCGTCCGGATCGGCGAAGGCACCCGCTTCACGAGCATCGACGCCGTCAGGAAGATCCCGCTCCCGACGGCGGCCGGCGCCGTGCCGCTGGGCAGCATCGCCTCCGTGGAACAGGTTGACGTCCCCGTCTCCATCACGGCGAGCAACGGCCAGCGCACGGCGCGGGTCTCTGTCACGCCGTCGGGCGCCAATCTCGGCGCGGTCAGCACCGAGGTGCAGAACCGCCTCAAGGCAGTCCAACTGCCGCCCGGAGTGACCGCTGAAATCGGCGGCGCGACGACGCAGCAGGCCGATTCGTTCCGCCAACTGGGGCTCGCGCTGCTCGCCGCCGTCGCAATCGTCTACGTAATCATGGTGGCTGCCTTCAAGTCCCTCGTGCAGCCCCTGATCCTGCTGGTCTCCGTCCCCTTCGCGGCGACGGGCGCCATCGCCCTACTCGTGGTGACGGGGGTGCCGCTGGGTCTTCCGTCGCTGATCGGCATGCTGATGCTCGTCGGCATCGTGGTGACGAACGCGATTGTGCTGATCGACCTCATCAACCAGTACCGCCAGCCGCGCGACGGTGAACCGGGAATGTCCGTGGCGGACGCCATCACACACGGCGCCCGCCAGCGCCTCCGCCCCATCCTTATGACGGCCCTCGCCACGGTGTTCGCCCTGACGCCCATGGCACTGGGCCTCACCGGCGGAGGCGGCTTCATCTCCCAGCCCCTGGCAATCGTGGTGATCGGCGGCCTGATCTCCTCCACCGCCCTGACGCTCATCCTGGTTCCGGTTCTGTACCGGCTGGTGGAAGGACGCCGGGAGCGGAAGGCCCTGCAGAAGTCCCTGCCCCGGGGACGCCATTCCGGCCCGGCCTCCGCGGCCGAGGACTTCCCCGACGATTTCACCGAGGATGCTCCCCTGCCAACCGGCTCCCACTAAGAGCGTCCTTTAAGAGGGGCCCGGCAGCCCGGCTTTGGCCCGCGATGCCTTCGGTGTGCTGTGGGTTCCTGGTGTCCTGTGGGTTCCGTGGGTTCCCTTGGAGAGCCGCAGCAGTCCGACGGGCGCCGCGGCAGTGCCCCGGTGACGGGGCCCGCTGTGGGGGTGGCCGCCGGTGACCACTGCTGTGAGGGACTGTGGCGCCACGGAGGTCAGCACCTCGCGCGCCGGGTTCCCGGTATACGTCGCATTTTCCGGGACTTCTTCGCCTTTCATCAGGAGGGCGTCGGATCCGAGCGTCGAGCCATCGTGCATAGTGGCCCCGTAATTGATGAAGGTTTCCACGCCGACGGAGCACCGGTTGCCGATCACGACGTAGCCGGACTTGAATGTCCCGTCTTCCATGGAGTGCCCCTGAATGTGAACTCCCTCGTTGAACGTACAGTCATCGCCTATCGTGACCAAGGTCTTTTCCGGCATGTTCATGCCGGCATCGTAGAGCCGCTTGCCCACCTTGGCGCCCATCATTCGCCAGATCAGGGGCTTGAAGGGGGTCCCGTGAAGGGGCGCCAGGGCCAGAAGTTTCCAAAGACGTTCATGCCGCCAGAAGTAGGGATCGTAGATGGAGCAGTATTGCGGCTTCAGATGACGGAAGCCCATCACCGAACGCTCAACCAGAATGCTGAACAGCGTGCGGAACACCACCAGGGCGAGCATTGCCGCGGCGACGGCCAGCACGCCGAGGAAGCTGTGGGCCGACACGGCAACGGCGCCGGCGAGCGTGGCAGCTAGCAGGTTAACCCACCGCACGGAGACGAAGAGCGCCATGCTCACGATGTTGTGCCGGTTCTTGGCCGGGAGGAGCCGGTTCATGGCGTCCGCGATCTTGAGTTCGTCAAATTCGGCGTCACGCTGGACGGAGCGGGGAATCTCGAAGGCGGGCGAGCCCAGCAGCCCCACGTCTCTCCGGACCGGGCCGTCAATGGGAATCATCACTTTCGTGGCCAGAAGGCAGTTCTCGCCCGCGCGGGCGCCAATCGGGAAGGTGATGCTGTTTCCCAGGAAGTTGTGGCCCGCGATGTGGACCCGCGAGAGACGGAAGGACGTGCTCGTGTAATCAGCATTCATCACGTTCAGGCCGTCAGAGACCATGGTTCCTGTCCCAACCGAGGAGAGGAAGGGCGACTCGTGGGCCAGCGTGGGGCCGAAGTTTGATCCTGTCTGCTGCACCTTGCCCAGATCCCAGCCGAGGGCCCGCAGATAGTGCACGATGTAGGAGCTGTCGCCGAAGATGTCCTTGTACAGCCGGACGTTCGAGAGGCGGACGATCAGCCGGTGGATCGAATAGTGCCAGCCGTAGAGCGGATAGACCACATCAGGCTTAAGGAAGCGGTTCAGCAAACGCGGAAGGCAGACGACGCCGACCAGACCGACGATCAGCCCGCCAATGAGCACCACCAGTGTCACGGCAATCATATCGAGGAAGAAGGTGTAGGAGCCCAACTGCAGATGGTCGGTGGCCAGGTAGCCCGGGAGGAACGCGGCCAGCCCGAGAACGCCCGCCGGAACCACCAGGACCAGACGGTTGAACAGCTGGAGCAGGCTATAGGTGACCCTCCGGCGGGTGCTGCACGGGGCGGTCGGGACGCGCTTGTAGTTGGCGCTGGCCCGCACGGCAGGGGAACCGTGCCAGACCTCGCCCTGGGGCACCGCTTGGCCCGTCTGCAGCGATGACGCATGTCCGAGCTGGCTGTCGTCGCCCATCGAGGTTCCGATGTCCAGGGTGCATCTCTCGGAGACGAGGACGTTCCTGCCCAGGGTCACCGGGCCCATCATGATGTTCCCCGCGTGCGCCCGGTAGCACAGGATCCAGGTGTCTTTGTGGATCACGGTATTGTCGCCCACGGTCAGCAGGTCCGGGCACCCGGGCACGTGGCGATCGAAAATGACGACCCCCTTGCCGATCTTTGCGCCCAGGAGCCGCAGGTACACCACGTAGATCGGCGAACCGACGAACAGCGCGAGTGGATTTGCCCTCGTCAGTGTCTTGACCACCCAAAAGCGGAGATAGGCCACGCTCCATATCCGGATGCTGCCCGGCTTCCACCGCCCGACGAGGACCCATTTGGCGATGATCGGGGTCACAGACAGGACCACGAACACGGCGACACCGAAACCCATGGTGCGAAGCCACATGTCCAGGAGGGTGGTTCCCCCCAGCGTCCATTCATAGCCAAATACCAGGATCCACGCGGTATACATCGTGTAGCTCACGAAAACCAGCAATTGGATGACACCGCAGAAAGCGTATTGGAAGGCGCTCACCGGGCGCGCCGGTGCGGGCGCCGGGCCGGACTCCGGCAGGACGGGGCTGTTGACAGATTCACTGTGCCTGGCCTCGAGGCACGCGGCCAGCTGCCGCACCGTCGGATTTTCATAGATGTCCTGCATAGCTGCCGGCGGCAGTGCGGTTTCTTTCCTAATCCGGGCGCAGAAGCGTGCCATCATCAACGAGTCCCCACCCAGGTCGTTGAAGAAATGCGCATCGGTAGAGACTTTGTCAAGACTCAGCACGACGCCAAGCTGCACCGCCAGGGCCTCTTCGGCGGCGGTGGTTGGGGCGGTAAACGACCCGGCGGCCGCCCCGCTGATCCTGTGCTCCGGACGGGGCAGCCGTTTCCGGTCCACCTTGTCGCTGGCCATCATGGGCAGGGCGTCGAGCTGTTCAAAATAGGCCGGAACCATGTACCCGGGAAGCCTGGTGCGCAGCATCTGGTGGAGGTCATGGGCGTCCACGCCCACGGCGCCCTGGCGCAGGGTGTAGTAGGCGGCCAGTTCCACCGTTCCGGGTTCCGGTTCATAGGTCTGAACGGCTGCCTGCGCAATTCCGGGGAGCTGCAGGAGCACGGATTCGATTTCGCTCAACTCGATCCGGTAGCCGCGGATCTTGACCTGTGTGTCGATCCGGCCGAAGTACTCGAGTTCCCCGTCGTCATTGACCCGCCCGAGGTCTCCGGTGCGATAGATCCGGCCGGAGGGATTGTTCCCGATCCCGAGGAAATCCGGCACGAACGCCCGATCCGTCAGGTCCTGGCGGTTCACGTATCCCCGTGCCAGGCCCACCCCGGCGAGGCCTATTTCGCCGGATTCACCACGGGGCAGCGCGCGGCTCTCCTCGGGGTGAAGGATCACTGCAGAGTACGTGGGCAGGGGCACGCCGAGTGACACGGGCATGTCCGGGTCGAGGACCGACCATGTGGCCGTCACCGTCGCTTCGGTGGGGCCGTAGACGTTGAGGAACCGACGGCCGGGGCGGTGCCACCGGATGACGAGATCCTTGGGGCAGGCCTCTCCGGAGACCAGCAGGAACCGCAGACCGGGCAGATCGTCGTCGAGCGTCGCCAGCAGCGTTGGGACGCAGCAAAGCGCCGTGATCCGTTTTTCCTGCAGGTACTCCGCGAGCTCGGCGCCCAGCAGGCTGGACCGTCCCGGCTTTGGCACCAGCGTGGCCCCGACCATCCAGGCGACCCAGATTTCTTCCACCGAAAAATCAAAGGCGATCGTCATGCCCTGGTACACGCGGTCCGTGGGCTCAATGCCGTAGACGTCAGAGGCCACCCGGACAAAGTTGCAGATGCTGGCCTGGTCCACTGCCACGCCCTTGGGCCGGCCCGTCGAACCCGAGGTGTAGATGATGTACGCCAGTTCATCGGCCGTCCCGCCATGCTCCGCACTGCTCAGGCGGGCGGGGTCCTGGGCATCGATCTGCGCCTGCATATCATCCAGGCACACCGTGACGGCGGCCACTTCAGGCAGCAGGTCCCTCAGATGGGAAAGGGAGAGGATCATCGCCGCATTGGCGTCCTCAACAATGTATTGGAGACGATCCGGCGGGAATCCCGGGTCCAGCGGAACGTAGGCCGCGTGGATCTTCAGCACCGCAAGCATCGCCACGTATGCCCGCCACGGCTGGTCAAACAGCAACGCGATGCGGTCCCCCGGCCGGGCACCGCACACCAAGAGCTGCCGCGCCAGCTGGTTTGCCCGTTCATCCAGCTGTGTGTACGTCAGGACAACGTCCCCGGCGTCCACAGCAATCTGGCCACCCAGTCCTTGTTCCCGCAGTTGGTCGCAGCGATCCTCAAAAAGCCGGTCCAGGCGCTCGCCCCGACGCCAACGCGTGGTCTGGTCCGGCGCGGCCGAGGTGAGAACGGCTCCCCCCTCGGAACCGCCAATCGTTGACACATTCCCGAGCAACTCAGGGGGTCTGGTGAGGCTGTTGCCGATCCTCGCGGTCTTGCCCATCCTTTAGCTCCTTCGCTAGAAGTGACGTGCCATGGTTCGGCCGTCCCGCGGGACGTGCGTTATAGCGTGGCCCGATTTCGCAGCCCATGTGTCGACCGGGGGGCCGACGGAGACCGTGACGTTGCCGACAACTTCCGGCATCGCAGCTTCGGCCGCCGGGGCCAAGCCAAACGCCCGCCGGACAGCGCGTTCGGCATCAGCAAGCCGGTCGGTCTGGGTGACGGCGCCCAAACAGGTCTCGGACATGTCAACCAGGTCCAGTTCCACGTCTGCGTCGGACAGGGCCTTCAGGAAGGTGCAGAAGATCTCCGGTGAAGACCGCATTCCCAGGCCGGTGACCGACACCCTGCCCACGTGGCTATCGTGCTGCAGGCCCTGGAATCCGATGGTTCCCTTTGCGGCGGTGAGCCCGGCCAGGGCAAGGGCTGCCTGAGCGGCCGGAAGGATCAGGGCAACATCGGACCGGCTTGAATCGGGGCCGGCCGTATTCTGGACTATGGTCTGGACGCTGGCCCCCGACCGGGACAGCACATGGAGAATGCGCGCCACGGTGTCCGGTTGGTCAGGAATTCCAACAACGACAATCTTCGAGGCGGAATTAACCCCGGCCACCCCGGTCACCAGCGGTTGCTCCCTTGCGGGCTCCCGGCGTGGATGACGGTCGATGCCAGGCAGGATCAAGGTCCCAGGCTCCGGCACGAAGGAGGACCGTACATGGATCGGGATTCCGAACCTGCGGGCATATTCAACGCACCGCAAATGCAGTACCTTGCACCCGGAGGCGGCGAACTCAAGCATTTCCTCACTGGAGAGGACATCAATCTTTCGCGCCGTCGGCACCACACGGGGGTCGGCCGTGTAGACGCCGTCGACGTCCGTGTAGATTTCACACACGCTGGCCCCCAGCGCTGCGGCAAGGGCAACCGCGGTGAGATCCGAGCCGCCGCGTCCTAGGGTGGTCACCTTTCCACGCTTCTTGGTCCGGCCCTGAAATCCGGCGACGATAGGGACTTCGCCGTGGGCCAGGCAGGTGCGGACCCGGTCCGGCCTGACATCGGTTATGTGCGCTTTGCCATGAATACTGTCGGTGATGAGGCCCGCCGCGCTGCCGGTAAAGGTGCGGGGCACCTGGCCCAGATCTGCCAGGGCGATCGCCAGGAGTGCCGAGGACACCAGCTCTCCGATGCTCAGAAGGGCATCGAGGTCGACGGGAAGCGGCCGGGTGGAAACCTCGGCAGCGAGGTCGCAAAGCTCATCGGTGGTGTCCCCCATGGCAGAAACCACCGCCACCACCCGATGTCCGTTCGCCCGCGTTTTCGCGATGCGCTCGGCTGCGCGGAGAATACCTGCGGCGTCCGCCAGGGACGAGCCGCCGAACTTTTGTACAATGACGCTTCCCGGGGGAATCACTCTGCCCATCTCTTCTTGATCACGATCATTGCCGGCTGTTGCCTTGCGGGTACCCATTTCTCTCCCCGAAATATGCATCGATTCTTGCGAGCGGTCTTTGTCCCGCCGTAGAGCCTTCTGCACGGAGCCCGTCGGTGCCGGGCCCTGTACGGATGCTCAAACAGTGGACACCAAGGGGACCGGGGCCCCGGTCACGAATTCTGCGGCTTCGGCGAGAATATCGAGTCCCCTGCGCAGGTCCCCGGGGCTGATAGTCAGCGCGGGCATCGTCTTGAGGACCTCACCTTGCGGGCCCGACGTCTCCACGAGTAGCCCCCGGGCGAACGATTCAGCCGCAATCTTCCCTGCTGTCTCAGGGCTGGGGTAGCAAACACCGGCCAGCAAACCCCGGCCGCGGACGGTAGCGCCCTCGACGCCCGCCGCGATCCGTGCCAGCCCCTCGTGCAGTTGCGCCGCAAGCCCGGCGACTTTCAGCTCGAAGGTGTCGTCGTGCCAGTAATGCTCCAGGGCAGCCGTTCCCGTGACGAACGCCGGGTTGTGTCCCCGGAATGTTCCGTTGTGCTCGCCGGGTTTCCAAACGTCCAGGCCGGGTTTGAACAGGGTCAGGGCCAGAGGCAGCCCGAAGCCCGAGATGGACTTCGACAGGCAAACGATGTCAGGGGTAATGCCGGCATCTTCAAAACTGAAGAACGTCCCCGTGCGTCCGCAGCCGGCCTGGACATCGTCAACAATGAGCAGGATGTCGTGCTGGCGGCAGAGTTCCGAGAGTTCCCGCAGCCAGGATGCCCGGGCCGCCCTGAGGCCGCCCTCGCCCTGGACGGTTTCCACGATCACGGCGGCGGGCTTGTCGAGGCCCGAGCCGCTGTCCTCCAGGGCGAGCCGGAGCCAGAGGAAGTCCGGCGCCTGCCCGTCGAGAAATCCGTCGTAGGGCATGCTCGATGTGTTCGTCAGCGGAACGCCGGCTCCCTGCCGCTTCATGGCGTTGCCCGTCACCGACAACGACCCCAAGGTCATCCCGTGGAATGCGTTGGTGAAGCTGAGGACGTGCTGCCTTCCGGTGACTTTACGGGCCAGCTTCAGGGCCGCTTCCACCGAGTTTGTCCCGGTCGGTCCGGGGAACATGACTTTGTAGTCCAAATTCCGGGGTTTGAGGATCAGTTCCTGGAAGGTCTCAAGGAAGCGCCGCTTGGCGGGCGTCTTCATGTCCAGGGAATGGACTATCGCCCCGGAGAGGAGATAGTCGACGAGCGGCCGCAGCAGCACCGGATTGTTGTGGCCGTAGTTCAGCGCTCCGGCGCCAGAGAAGAAGTCCAGAAATTCTCTGCCGTCTTCACTGTAGAGGGCGCTGCCGGCGGCCCGTTCAAACACGGTGTCCCAGCCGCGGCAATAGCTGCGAACCTCAGATTCCAAAGTTTCAAAGATGTCCATCTGGCGATGTCCCGTACTGTCGACGAGCGAAGTGACCCGAGCGGAGGGCAACTCGGGCTTTTCGGATGACGGGCATGCGAAGGAAGCCGCGCGGCAACTGTGGCGCGCTGGCCGGCATTTTCCCAAAGCCCGTATATTTTCACCTATTAGAGGTTTTCTATGCGCGAACCGGGCAGATCAGTCAGGGCTGCCCAAGTACCTAACGGGTCTTATCGTAGTCTCAGGAAATTCACAGCACCTGAGTATTCGGTACCTGTTTTTTCGTCCGCAAGGTCGCAAAACTACCCGATTCGAGGGACCTCAGATGCTCCCGGCAGCGCTCCTGTACTCGAAAAAAATGAGAGCGCCCGGGGAGCCGGGGAAGGTGGCTGCGAACGGTAGTGTCCTTAGTCCTGTATGGCCCGGAAACGTTGGTTAGTGCGAGCCGGCCCGCAGGGGCTCGACGGCGGCCGGGGCCCGGTCAGAGAAGGCCAACCGGGGCACCAGGACAAGCGCGGCGGCCGCAGCCAGACCCGTGACTCCGCAGATGGTCCACACCGTGAGATAGCCGGCCAGGGGCGCCGCTGTCTGCCCGTCCCCCGGCACAGCCCCGGCCTCAGCCATGGCGTGGCTCAGCAGGGCGATGCCGAACACCGCGGACGCGAACGCCCCGCCGATGGTCTTGGTGGTGTTGGTCAGGCCCGTGGCCATCGCGGTGCGGTTGAGGGGCGCAGCCGCGGCCGCCGCCGACGGCAGCGCCGCCACCAGGGCTCCGGAGCCGACGCCGGCGATTGCCATGTTTGCCAGTGCCTCGGCGAGGCTGTTGTGGAATGGCAGGAACAACAGATAACCGAGGCCCACGAGCGACGCGGCGCCCACGAGCGTCCAGCGCGGGGTCAGCCGGCGCGTCACCACCGGATACAACAGCGCCCCCACGAGCAAGGCCAGTACGTAGACGCCGATGATGATGGAGACCTGCCCGGCGCGCAGCCCGAGCCCGTAGCCGTGCAGCGCAGGATCAGTCCGGGCGAAGGTGGACAGCGGAGCCTGGGCCCCCAGGACCGAGACTCCAAACAGCCCGGCGGTCAGCTGGACCGGCCACATCGATGTGCTCCGCAGCATCCGGATATCCACAAGGGGATCGGCCTGGCGCAGCTCGAACCGCGCGAACGGAAGGAAGACGAGGATCCCGGCCGCCACGAGCACCCACGGCCACCACGCGCCGGCGCCGTTGAGCCGCATGAACGTCAGCCCGGAGGTGATGAGCAACAGGCCGACGGCGAGCAGGGTGAACCCCCCGGTGTCAACGCGCCCGCCGCTGCGCTCCACGGACTCCGGCACGCCGAACCGGATGGCGAACCAGCACGCGGACACGGCCAGCGCCGGAACCAGGAGCACAAGCTGCAGCTGCCCGGCGAAGACGTCCACGAGGGAACCGGCTGCGAGCGCACCGGCGATGACGCCGAACTCCAGCGCCCCGACCAATATGCCCGCCGCGCGCCGGGTGCGGGCGGCGCCGTCGGGCCGCTGATGGACCCGGCTGAAGACCAGGGCGATTTCCAACGGAAGCCAGACCACGTAAAAGCCCTGGAAGGACCAGGCAGCCAGGAAGGTCCAGAAGTCCGGGGCAAGCGCGACGCCCCAGGACGCCGCCGCGGTAACCAGGGTGGAGACCAGGAGAACCCTCCGGTGACCGTACATGTCCCCCAGCTTTGCCAGCACCGGCACGGCCAGGGCACTGACCATCAGCTGTGCTGCCTCGAACCAGTTGACGTCGGCGTCGTGGATCCCCAGGTGCCGGGCGATGTCGGTGAGGATGGGCGTGTAGTAGCCCTGCAGGATTCCGCTGGTGAGTTCCACCAGACACAGAAAAGCTACGACACGTCGCATGGGGGCCTTCCGGGCGGGGCGGCCCCTGACGGCCAGCCGAATGATTGCATCCTAGGCCCGGGCGGCGCCGCAGCCGGGAACCCGCCGGGCAGTTCGCCGGGCAATTCGGCAGGAAACTCGGCGGGAACGCCCGGGAATATTCGGCCACGCGGGACGTTACACCTCTCGATACATGCAAATGCATGTAAATCGCTTATAGTGGACTCAGCCCCGGATCAGACCGGCCACGGAAAGGCACATCATGCAGATCGGCGTCTTCAGCGTCAGCGACATCACCACCGACCCCACCACGGGCCGAACCCCGACGGAGCACGAGCGCATCAAGGCGTCCGTGGCGATCGCCAAGAAGGTCGAAGAGATCGGCATGGATGTCTATGCCATCGGCGAGCACCACAACCGGCCCTTCTTCTCCTCCTCCCCCACCACCACGCTCGCGTACATCGCGGCCCAGACCGAGCGCATCATCCTGTCCACGGCCACCACGCTGATCACCACCAACGACCCGGTGAAGATCGCGGAGGATTTCGCGATGCTCCAGCACCTGGCCGACGGTCGCGTGGACCTGGTCCTGGGCCGCGGCAACACCGCCCCCGTCTACCCCTGGTTCGGCAAGAACATCCAGGACGGGATCGAACTCGCGATCGAGAACTACTCCCTGCTGCGCCGCCTCTGGGACGAGGACACCGTCAACTGGTCCGGCAAGCACCGCACCCCGCTGCAGAACTTCACCTCCACCCCCCGACCGCTCGACGGCGTCGCCCCCTTCGTGTGGCACGGCTCGATCCGCACGCCGCAGATCGCCGAAGTGGCCGCATACTACGGCGACGGCTTCTTCGCCAACAACATCTTCTGGCCCAAGGAGCACTACCAGCAGCTCATCGGCCTCTACCGCGAACGCTACGAGCACTACGGCCACGGCAAGGCAGACCAGGCGATCGTGGGCCTCGGCGGCCAGTTCTTCATGCGGAAGAACTCCCAGGACGCCGTCAAGGAGTTCCGTCCTTACTTCGATAACGCCCCGGTCTACGGCCACGGCCCGTCGCTGGAGGACTTCACGTCCCAGACCCCGCTGACGGTCGGCAGCCCGCAGGAAGTGATCGAGAAGACCCTCACCTTCCGCGAGTACTTCGGCGACTACCAGCGCCAGCTCTTCCTGATCGACCACGCCGGGCTTCCGCTGAAGACCGTCTTGGAGCAGCTGGATCTGTTTGGCGAGGAAGTGCTGCCGGTGCTGCGCAAGGAATACGCCGCGCTCAAGCCCGCCCATGTCCCGGAACCGCCGACGCACGCCGGCCGGGTGGCGGCTGCACTGGCAGCGAGGCCCACAGATGCCGCCGGCGCAGCGGCACAGACAGCGGCAGAGACCACCAGCCAAGGCTCATGATGCCCGCCAAGACCACGGAGTCGCCGGTACGCCTGGCCGCGGAAACCTGGGAATCCCTGTTCCGGGCCCAGGTGGCGGTGATGCGCAAACTCCAGGCCGCGCCGGCGTTCAAAGCCCTGGCCCTCAATGAATACGATGTCCTCTTCACGCTCTCCCGCTGCCCCTCCGGGTGGCTGCGGCTGAACGAGCTCAACGACAACGTGCTGCTGAGCCAGTCCAGCCTGAGCCGGCTCGTGGAGCGGCTCGCAAAGCGCGGGCTGGTGGAACGGACGCCGGCTCCCGAGGACGGCCGCGGGATCCTCATTCGGCTCACCGACGCCGGACGGGACCTGCAGAAGCAGATCGGCCGCGAACACGTGCGCGACATCGCCGCGCTCGTGGGGCCGGCCCTGTCCGCCGCGGAACAGCGGGAGCTGCTGCGGCTGACCGAGAAGCTCCGCGCCGCGGTGGCCGCGCGCTGAGAAGGGGACCGGCGGGCGCCCCCTAGTGGATGGCGACGAGCTTCGCCGGGTCTTCCAGCGGCAGCTCATCCACGACGGCGGTGACGCTGAGTTCCTTCAGGGAGAGGCTGCCGCCCACCGTGGACAGGAACGCGGTGTCCGAGGAATCGCGCCCGGCCGTGATCCGCAGCATGCTCTCCCGCGGCGCCAGCCCGGTGGGATCGATAACGTGCCAGGTACCGTTGATGTGCGCCTCGGCCACGGCGTGGAAGTCCATCGGGGTCAGGCCTGGGGCGTAGACGGCGGCCAGCCGGGCCGGAACGTTCTTGGAACGCAGCAGGGCAATGGCGAGGTGGGCAAAGTCCCGGCAGACGCCGCGGCGGTGCAGCAGGGTTTCCACCGCGCCGTCGGTCCCCCGCGAGGAGCCGCTGACATAGCGCAGTTCGCCGAAGACCCAGTTGCGGACGGCGTGGAGCAGCTCTTCACCCTGAAGCCCGCCGAATTCGGCATAGGCAGTCGGCAGCAGCCGGTCCGACTCCGCGTAGCGGCTGGGCCGGACATAGCGGATCAGTTCCATGAGCCCGGATTCGTCCGGCAGCGCAAAGCCGCTGACGGTGGCGGAATACTCAACCAGCACGTCGGTGGGGTCGGCGAATTCCATGTAGTGGAAGCGCCCGCCGTGGTGGTCCGAGAGTTCGGTCAGCGGCACGTCCTCGCCGTCCGCGGTCACCCTGAGCGACTCGTCCAATGAGCCGTACCCGGGGTTCCGGGCCACGGCCACGGCGAGGGCCACCTTGGTCTCGGCAACGGTCTTGAAGGCCAGGCGGGCGGCTACGGCGCGTTCCATGTATCTCTGTCTCCGGGATGTGGGATGTGAGCTCGGTGCAGGGGGAAGTCACCGTCAACGGCCCGGGGATGTGCGGGGGGCGGGACTAGTCTTTGATCTTCAGAGACATTAGCATCCGCTGGACGTTGGCGAATTCGGACCCCTCGTTGACGTACTTGGCCGCCTGGCCGAGAGTGTCGAACGCCTTCGCGGGGGCGACCTTCCGGTCCGGGGCCAGCGTTTTGAGCACGGTCAGGTCCCCAAACGAATAGTCCCCCTTGCCCGCCGGGCCACGGACCACATTCTGCAATGCGCAGCTCTTGCCGCCGGCGCCGCCCACCACGTTGGTAATGCCGTAGGAGCCGAAGTACTTATAGCCCTGGATCACCCGGAACACCACGTGCGGGTCAATGCTGCCCGCCCCGCCGGCGTGCGGCAGGTCAACCGGCACGCTGCTGACCACGACGTAGTTCCGTGCGGCGCCGGCCGGGCACGTCGCGGCAGGCTGCGGGCGCAGACCGGTCTGCAGGGTGGCCAGATAACCGCCGTCGGCGTCCTTGACGGTGACCTTCAGCGCCCCCGGCAACGCACCGGCGTCGGGAGCCACGGACTGGACAATCCAGTCCTGCGGCACCTCAAAACTGACGGTCTTTGCCGGGTCGGTGAAGACCTTCCAGGCCGCGGCGGTCGAGCCCGGCGCCCCAGACGCGCTGGCCGAGGATGCCGGCCCCGGCGTGGCAGTCGACGGCGTGGCAGTCCACGTCGCGTCCCCGGCCGCGCCGCTGCCCGCGGTCCAGACCGGGGCCCCCTTGCCGTCGCTGCTGCACCCCGTAAGCGCTGCCGCCGCGACCGCGAGCGCAGCGACCGTCCGCAGCACAGCGCTCCGGATTCCCGCGCTGCCTGATCCTGTAGAAGCGGCCGTCCCAGTCATGGTGCCAGCGTAGCCGGGGCGGAGCATCCCTCAGAGCCCCCGGATCAGCGTTTCGTAGAAGCGGACCCCCTGGCCCAGCGTATCCAGCGCTATTTTCTCGTCGACGGCGTGGATGGAGCCCCGGGCCGCGACGTCCATGAAGAAGGGCGCGAAACGGTACACGGCGCCACAGATCCCGGTGAAGCGGCGGGAGTCGGTGCCCCCCATCATGATGTAGGGGGTGATGATCGCCTCGGGGAAGACCTGCCCGATGCAGTCCGCCAGCAGATCCCACTGGGCGCCGGAGGACGGGGACACCGGGGACGGGCCGTTGCCCTCCACGACGCGCAGTTCCACTTTCGGGTCGCGGATGATTTTGCGCAGGTGGGCCATGGTGCCCTCGACGGTCTCCCCCACCGCGATTCTGATGTTGGCGTTGGCCTTGGCCGTGGCGGCGAGGACATTCGCCCCGGCGCTGCCTTCAAGGGTGGTGATGGCGACGGTGGTGCGGGTCATGGCGTTGGTCTCGTTGCCAAGCCGGCCGAAGAGCCAGGTGAGCGGCGCCCGGAGCAGTGCCACGTTGGCGAACACTGCCCGCAGCGGCGGCGGCGTGTGCGGGCCGAAGCGGCGCAGCATCTCCGCGGTCACCTCCGGCAGCGACTGCGGGAACGGGCTGCGCTCGATCCGGGTGATGGCGCGGGCCAGCCGGGCAGTCGCCCCCATCCGCGGGGGCGTGGACGCGTGCCCGCCCGGGTCCCGGGTCAGCAGCTCCACGTCCAGGATCCCTTTTTCGGCCACCCCGACGACGGCGGCGGGCCGGCTCACACCGGGGAACGCACCGCCCGCGACCGCGCCGCCCTCGTCCAGCACGAGCCAGGGCTTGACGCCGCGGCCAGCCAGCAGGTCCGCGGCGGCTTGAGCGCTGCTGCCGGCGGTCTCCTCGTTGTTGCCGAACGAGAAGTAGAGGTCGTGTGCGGGCGCGTACCCCGCCAGCACGAGGCTTTCGGCGGCCTCCAGGATGGCCACCAGCTGGCCCTTGTCATCCAGCGTCCCCCGACCCCACAGGAAGGTGCCGTCGTTGTGGCCGGAGAACGGCGCGTGCGTCCATTCCCCCGGCTCCCCGGCCGGGACGACGTCGTAATGCGCCATCAGCACCGACGCCCGTTCCCCCGCCGCTGGGGCGGTGCCGGGCCAGCGGTAAAGTAGGGCGTGGCCGTTGACGCGCTCCAGGTCCAGGGCGGCATGGACCGCCGGGTACAGCCGGCGCAGTGCCGCGATGAAGGCCTCGAACTCCGCTGCCTCCACCGCGTCCTGCCCCCGGGAGGATACGGTCCGGTAGCCTACGAGCTCGGCCAGCGACGCCGCGGCGGGCCCGGCGCTGCCCGGGGCCTCGGCGTCGGATATGAGGGCATGGCCGGCGCTGTCGCGGGCGTCAGCGCCGGCGGGGTTCGGCAGGGGGTTGCGCATGGGCGAAAGTCTACGGCCGGAGCGGGCCCAGGATGGGGCATTCCGGCGCGGGTCCTGCGCCGGAACCGGGGCAAATACCGGCGCAGGAAAATGGCGTTTGGAAAGCGGATACGCTGGGGGCATGGCCGAACAGCACTTTGACGGATCGCATTTTGAGGAACAGGGCGAGGTGGCAGGCATGTCGGCGCTCGATATCGCGGACTGGCGGCTGCGGACTTTTGCCCTCTACGCCACCACGCGGAAGATCGCCGCAGACAACCCGGCGGAGGCCCACTCCTACTGGCGCCAGGAGCGGGACCGCATGTTCGGCACCCACCCGGCCTCGGCCCTGACCGCCGAGGCCAAGGCCAGCTTCAGCGGCCTGAAGACGGCGGACTACGATCCGATCTACCGTTTCTACGTCCCCCTGACTCCCGAGGGCGCCGGCCGGGAGATGAACGTGGAGACCGGGACCGACGGCCTGGTCCGGTTCGTCCGGCTGGGCACCTTCGACCTCCCCGAAATGGGGCAGCTCGCGGTCTGGAAGCTCAAGGGCTACGGCGGGGGCATTTTCGTCCCGTTCCGGGACGCCACCGCAGGTCAGCCGGGCGGCAGCTACGGCGCGGGACGCTACCTGCTGGACACCATTAAGGGGGCGTTCCACGGCGTGCGGGGATCCGGGCCCAACGCCGAATTCGTGCTGGACTTCAATTTCGCCTACAACCCCTCCTGCGCCTACAACGAGGCTTGGGCATGTCCCCTGGCCGGTCCGGGGAACAGGCTGGCCGTCGACATCCCGGTCGGCGAGCTGTACTGAGCGGATGGAGTCCGAGCTCACACAGCAGGCCCCTGCCCCCAACGTCGTCCGCGGCCCGACCTCCCGGCGCTACCGCGGAATCCTCCGCTACCCCGTGGTCCGGCAGCTCATCCGGTTCACCGGCGTCGGCGTTGTCTGCACCCTGACATCCCTGGGACTGTACGCGCTTTCGCGGCCCTGGTTGGGTGCCCAGCCGGCCAACGCGGCGGCCCTGATCCTGACATCGTTCATGAATACCGCGCTCAACCGGCGCCTGACGTTCAAAATCACCGAGCGCCGCCGGATGAAGCGCGACCACCTCAACGGCCTGATCGTGATCCTGGTGGCACTATTGATCACCGGCGGCAGCCTGGCCGTCCTGCACTGGGTCAACCCCGGCGCCACGGTGGCCGAAGAACTCTGGACCACCACGCTCTCCGGCTTCGCCGCCACCGCCGTGCGGTTCACGATGTTGCGGCACTGGATCTTCCGCCGCGCCCGTCACCGCTGACTACCCGCTCCGCCTGCCCAACTAACTCGCAGCAGGGGCCGTTTTGGACGCTCAAAACGGCCCCTGCTGCTAGCTAGTTGGGCCGAGGGCACGGATTCCGACGACGGCGGTGCGCACTGCGGCCGCGGCCTGGCGGAGTTCGTCAGCGCTCACGGTCGAGTCGAAGCTGAACCGCACCGCCGTCTGGGCGATCTCCGGGTCGATGCCCATCGCGAGCAGCACGGGCGACGGCGCGTCCGCTCCCGCCGCGCAGGCGGAGCCGCTGGAGCACACCACGCCCTGGCGCTCGAGGTCCAGCAGCACGGACTCGCCGCTGGTGCCCGGGAAGCAGAACGACGCCACGGAAGGCAACCGCTCAGTGGGGTGGCCGGTGAGGACCGCCCCGGGAACGCCGGCCAGCACGGCTTCAATGAATCCGTCGCGGAGGGACGCAACGCGCCGGGCGAGAGCTTCCGATGCGGGGGCCTCCGACGTGGCCTCCGATGCGGGGGCCGACGCCGGGACTGAGGACGCCTCCCTGGCGAGCGTCAGTGCCGTCGCCAGCGCCACGGCACCGGCGACGTTTTCCGTGCCCGAGCGGCGGCCGCGTTCTTGGCCGCCGCCGTGAACCAGCGGTTCAACCCTGAGCCGTCCGCGGACAAACAATGCCCCGCTGCCCTTGGGGGCGCCCAGCTTGTGGCCGGAGAGGCTCAGCGCGTCCACGCCCAGCGCGCCGGTATCCAGGGGCAGCCAGCCTGCGGCCTGGACGGCGTCGGTGTGGAACGGGATTCCCCTGGCGCGGGCCAGGGGCGCGAGCCGGGCGATGGGCTGCACCGTGCCGACCTCGTTGTTGGCGTACATCACGCTGACCAGGGCCGTCCCGGGGGCCAGCACCGCGGCGAGGGCCTCCTCCGTCACCTGGCCAAAGCGGTCCACCGGGATCACGTCGACGGCGAAACCATGGACGCGTTCGAGGTACCTGGCGGATTCCTCCACCGCGGGATGTTCGATCGCGCTGATCGCCACCCGGTCCAGGGACGGATCGGCGGCGCGGCGGGCCAGGGCGATGCCTTTGACGGCCAGGTTGTCCGCTTCCGTGCCGCCGGAGGTGAAGACGATTTCCCCGGCGCGGCAGCCCAAGGCCTTGGCCGTTGCGGCCCGGGCCCCGGCGAGCGCCGTGGCGGCCGTGTGCCCCAGCGAGTGATGGCTCGACGGGTTGCCGAACTCGCCCGTGAGGTAGGGCCACATGGCCTCCAGCACCTCGCGGCGGACCGGGGTGGTTGCCGCGGCATCGAGGAAAATCATGGTGCCCTCAGCCGGCCGTCGGATCGGTCCCGGGGCGGCCGCCGGCAGGGACACTGAACTCCCGCTCCGGCCCGGCGGCCGGTTCAACAGCAGCCCCGACGGCCAGCTCGATATCGAGGCCGAGGTCCAGGGCCGTGACGCTGTGCGTGAGGCCGCCGATGGAGATGACGTCCACCCCCGTGGCGGCGATGTCTGCCACAGTGGCGAGGTTGACGTTGCCACTGGCCTCGACGCGGGCCCGGCCGCCCACCAGCTTGACGCCGGCGGCCAGCTCGGCCACCGAGAAGTTGTCCAGCATGATGGTGTCCACCCCGGCGGCCAGGACCGGCTCGATCTGCTCCATCGTGTCCACCTCCACCTCGAAGTGCGTCGTATGGCCGAGCTGCGCCCTGGCGCCGCGCAGCACCTCGGTGAGCTTCGCCGCGTCGCCGCCGGTCAGGACGGCCAGGTGGTTGTCCTTGGCCAGGACGGCGTCGGAGAGGCTGAAGCGGTGGTTGGCGCCCCCGCCGCAGCGCACGGCGTAGCGTTCCAGCACCCGGAGCCCCGGCGTCGTCTTGCGTGTGTCGGTGATCCGCGCGCCGGTGCCGTCCACGAGCGCGACAAACTCCGCGGTCTTGGTGGCGATGGCGCTCATCCGCTGCACCAGGTTCAGTCCGACGCGTTCGGCCAGCAGTACCGTGCGGGCGTTCCCGCTCACCCGGGCCAGGGCCGTTCCGGCGGCAAAGGCCTGGCCGTCGGGGACCAGCAGTTCGACGACGGCGGCCGGGTCGGTCAGCTTCATCGCCGCGGCGAACACCTCGCCGCCGCTGAGCACGCCGGGAACGCGCGCATTGAGCACCGCGGTGGCGCGCGCCTGCGCGGGGATGAGGGTCTGCGAGGTGATGTCGCCGTACGGGGCGTCCTCCTGCAGCGCCGCGCGGAGCACGGCCAGCACGGCCGTCTCCGGCAGGCTCCCGGCGAGCGCCGCGGTGCGGGAGGGCACGGTTTCCGGGGCAGCGGTTGCGGTCATGGCTAAATCCTTTGCATGGAGCGGGCGAGGGTTGAGGTGGCGTCGGTGTCTGCCCGGTAGTGGGCGCCGACGGAGTGCGTGCGCTGCCGGGCCGCCGCGACGAGGAGTTCCGCGGCGAGCAGGAGGTTCCGGTCCTCATGGGCATCCTGGCAGAGACCAGAGCGGTCGCCGGCCCCAAGTCCGGCGGCCCAGTGCGCCAGTTGGGCCGCGGCGGCGTCGAGTTCGGCGCCGGTGCGCGTGACCCCCGCGGCCGCGGTCATGAGCCGGCCGAGGGCCGCGCGGCTGAAGGGCACCCCGGCGCCGCGGGCGGCGTCTGTGCCGCCTGTCCTCGGAGTAACAGGCGCCGCGGGCGGAGCGACGTTGCCCGGGCGGATGTCCTCCCGGGCCGGTGCCAGCCAGGCGGTGTCCGGCACGGGTGCGCCCAGGAAATCCTCGACGGCACGGCGGCCGAACACCAGGCCCTCCAGCAGCGAGTTGCTCGCCAGCCGGTTGGCCCCCTGCGCGCCGGTCCGGGCGACCTCGCCGGCGGCGTACAGGCCCGGAACGGAGGTGCGGCCCCACAGATCGGTGCACACGCCGCCCATCCAGTAGTGGGCTGCCGGGGACACGGGGATGGCCTCGGTGGTCCAGTCGTAGCCGGCCGCGCGGGTGGCAGCCGTGATGGTCGGGAACCGCCGGGCCAGGAAGCCCGTGCCGCGGGCGGACTCGATGCCGCGCGCGTCCAGGTACACCGGACTGTCCGGCGCGGCGCCCGTGGCGGCCAGGTGCAGGGCGATGCTGCGGGAGACGACGTCGCGCGGGGCCAGTTCGGCATCCGGGTGGTAGCCGGGCATGAAGCGGTAGCCTGCCGAGTCCAGCAGCACCGCGCCCTCGCCGCGGACCGCTTCGGAGATGAGCAGCGCTGGCGGCCCGCCCGGGATTTCCTCGGCGGCAAGGGTGGTGGGGTGGAACTGGAAGAACTCGAGGTCCCGCACCGCGGCGCCGGCGCGCCAGGCCAGGGCCAGTCCGTCGGCGGTGGCCACGGCCGGGTTGCTGGTGCGGGCAAACAGCCGGCCGGCACCCCCGGTGGCGAGCAGGACGGCGTCGGCCGCCACCTGCCGGGGCCGCCCGCCGGCCAGATAGGCCACTCCGGTGACCCGGGCCGGCGGCGTGGCGCCGGGCTGTTCCAGGGACTCCGACCGGGATCCCGGCGGGGTGTCCGCCGTCAGGAGGTCGGTGACGAAGGCGCTGGTCTCCACCCGGAGCCGGCCGTGGACCGACCGGTCCAGGACCGCGCGTTCCAGGACGGCGGCGACGAGCCCGCGGGCGATGCAGGCGCCCGTCGCGTCCCCTCCGGCATGCAGGATGCGTGGCGCCGAATGCGCGGCCTCGAGGCCCAGGGCCGGTCCGCCGTCGGGACCCACATCGAAGTGCACCCCGTAGCGGCCCAGGCCGGCGATGTCCCGGACGGCCTCCGTGCACAGGACCCGGACAGCTTCGGCGTCGTTCAGGCCGGCGCCGGCGGCGAGGGTGTCGGCGATGTGGGCGGCCACGGAGTCGCCGGGGGCGGCCTCGTCCGGCGCCAGGACGGCGGAGACCCCGCCCTGGGCGTAGAAGGTGTTGCTCTGCTCCAGCGTCCCCTTGCTGAGGAGGACCACCTCGACGTCACGGCCGCTGTCCGTGGCGGCGTCGGAGGCGAGCAGCGCGGCGTAGAGCCCGGCGATCCCGCTGCCGACGATCACGAGCCGCCTGGTCACGGCCGCGCCGCCAGCATGCGCTCAAGAGCCACCTTGGCCGGGGCGGCGACGTCCTCTTCCACCGTGATGCGGTTGACCGTTTCGCCCCGGACGAGCGCTTCGAGGACCCAGGCGAGGTAGCCGGGGTGGATGCGGTACATCGTGGAGCAGGGGCAGATCACCGGGTCCAGGCAGAAGATGGTGTGCTGCGGGTATTCGGCCGCCAGCCGGTTGACGAGGTTGATCTCGGTGCCGACGGCGAAGGTGGTCGGCTCCGTGGCGGCGGCGATGGCCTTGCGGATGAAGTCGGTGGAACCGGCGGAGTCCGCGGCGTCGACCACCTCCATGGGGCATTCCGGGTGCACGATGACCTGGACACCGGGGAACTCGGCCCGGGCCTTAGCGATCTGGCCGACGTTGAAGCGCTTGTGGACGGAGCAGAAACCGTGCCAGAGGATCACACGGGAATCCTGCAGGGCCCGCTCGTCGTTGCCGCCGAGGTCCTTGCGCGGGTTCCACATGGGCATCTGTTCCAGCGGGACGCCCATGGCCTTGGCGGTGTTGCGGCCCAGGTGCTGGTCCGGGAAGAACAGCACGCGCTGGCCGCGCTCAAACGCCCATTCGAGCACGGTGGCGGCGTTCGAGGACGTACAGACGATGCCGCCGTGCTCGCCGCAGAACCCCTTCAGCGCGGCCGAGGAGTTCATGTAGGTGACCGGAATGACCGGGACCCGGCCGTGGGCGTCGGGCTCGGTGCCGAAAAGCTCCTCCAGCTGTTCCCAGCATTCGGTCACCGAGTCAATGTCCGCCATGTCCGCCATGGAGCAGCCCGCGGCGAGGTTGGGCAGGATCACGGCCTGGTCCGGCCGGGACAGGATGTCCGCGGTTTCGGCCATGAAGTGCACGCCGCAGAAAATGATGGCCTCGGCGTCGGGCCGGGTCAGCGCGGCATTGGCGAGCTGGAACGAGTCGCCCACGAAGTCGGCATAGGCGATCACTTCATCGCGCTGGTAGAAGTGCCCCAGCACGACGGCGCGGTCCCCGAGCGCCGCTTTGGCGGCGCGGATCCGGGTGTCGAGCTCGGCGTCGCTGGCCAGCTTGTACTCCTCCGGGAGCTGCCCCTGCCGCGGGGTCGACGCCGGGGCGACGTCCGCGGAGGAGGCACCCGGGCCGTAGGCGGGCACGCCGGCGAGAGCCTCGGCGAGGTCGAAGTCCCATGGCCCGCGGGCCAGGGCAGGGCTGCAGGTATTGGCCGCCGGGCCTGCCATCGTGGTGGCCTGCTCGCGCGTGATCAGCTGGATTGCCGTGTTGACGCTGCTCATGGTGTGCTCCTGTTGTCTGGATCAAGGCCGGGACGGCCGGTAAAGCGGTAGAGGCGGGGCGGGCGGTGCTTGCCGCCCTGCAGGTACTGATCGGTTTCTTCGATTTCCGGGGTGGCCTTGACCTGCCGGCGGAAGTTGGCGGGATCGAGTTCGCGGTCCAGGACCGCCTCGTAGACTTCCCGCACCTGGGCGAGGGTGAAGTACTCGCCGAGCAGGTGGTAGGCGATGGAGCCGTACGCCATCTTGTTGCGGAGCCGCCACAGGGCGTAGTCGATGATCGCGTTGTGGTCGAAGGCGAGTTCGCCGAGCCGGTCGGCGCGGAACCAGCGTACGTTCTCCGATTCATCGGCCAGCGCGGCCTCCGTGGGTTGGACCAGCGCCCAGTACACGATCGAGACGACGCGCTGGGTGGGTGAGCGGTGCAGGCCCCCGAAGGCGTACAGCTGTTCGAGGTAGTTCGGGGCCAGGCCCGTGGTCTCGCGCAGGTTCCGCGATGCGGCGTCCTGGAGGGATTCGGAGTGCGTGAGCGGGCCGCCGGGCAGCGCCCAGAGCCCCTTGAACGGTTCGCGGATCCGGCGCACCAGCGGGATCCAGAGCGTGGGGCGTCCGGACCGCTCACTGGGACGCAGCGCGAAGATCACCGTCGAGATGGCCAGCGACGGCGGAGCGAGCTGGCGCTCCGAGACGTTGGCTGCTGCGGTGTAAACGGTGATCCCCGCCTTCATAGGTCCCGGACCGTCCCGCTTCGGGGCTGTCCGGACGGTTCCGGCCCGACCGCCGGATTAGTTATAGTCACATTGACTAGAACTAATGATACGACCGAGCCGTCCGGTCGCAAAATGTTGCCAGTCACATGTTTCCTACCGGCCGGCAGCCGCGGCTTCCAGCAGCGGCAGGGTGCGCCCCTGGAAGTGCGTGTTGAGGACGATCACGGAGGAGGACCGCAGGACCGTCCTGGTGGCGATCATGGCATCGAGGACGCGCTGCAGGTCAGAATTGGAGCGCGCGGCGATGCGGGCCATCAGGTCCGAGCTCCCGGAGACGGTGTGGATCTCGATGAGTTCGGGAATCCGCGCCAGGGCCTCCACGACGGCGTCGTGCCCGAGGTCCTGATTGATGGTGAGGGAACAGAACGCGACCACCGGAAAGCCGAAATGCGCGGGGTCGGGCTGCGGCACCCACGAGCCGATCACCCCGGCGCCCTGCATCCGGTCCAGCCGCGACTGCACCGTGGCGCGGGCGACCTTCAGGACCCGGGAGGCCTCCAGGACGGACGCCCGCGGGGAATCCGTGAAAAATCGGACAATTTTTGCATCCAACGGATCAACATCCATGGATTCATCCCTCCCAAGCGGTCCGCGCCGGACAACTCGCCCGCCGTCGTCGCATTTCAGTTAGCAAACTGCCACCATGCTCTCACGGCCGAGGGGCCCCGGCGGCCGGGAGGCGGGGACCAAAGACGGTAAATTCAATAGGTCCCATAAGGACGCACAGATCACAAACCACACGAAGGTTCGCCAGAATGACAACGAAGTCCATCGCGAAATCACCCGCAGCAGCCCCGACCCTGGGCCAGACCCCGCCCCCGGCCCTGGGTCACAGCATGAAACCGCGCCAACTGACCATGATGGGACTGGGCAGCGCGATCGGCGCCGGCCTGTTCCTCGGCTCGGGCGCCGGAATCCAGGCGGCCGGACCGGCCGTACTGATCTCCTACATCGTCGCGGGAACCCTGATCATCCTGGTCATGTGGGCCCTTGGCGAGATGGCCGCGGCCAACCCCAACAGCGGCGCCTTCTCGGTCTACGCCCAAAAGGCCATGGGCAAGACAGCCGGCGCGACCATCGGCTGGCTCTGGTGGCTGCAGCTGGTGGTGGTCATCGCGGCCGAGGCCCTCGGTGCCGCCGCCCTCCTGTTCACAGTGTGGCCGGTGATTCCGGTCTGGGCGCTGTCCCTGATTTTCATGGCCCTGTTTACGGCAGTGAACCTCGCCGGCGTGAAAAACTTCGGTGAATTCGAGTTCTGGTTTGCCATCCTCAAGGTCGCGGCCATCCTGTTGTTCCTGGCCATCGGCGCGGCCCTGCTGCTCGGCTGGCTGCCGGAGGTCCCGTCCCCCGGGCTCAGCAACTTCACCTCCAACTTCGCCCCGGCGGGCCTCGGCGGCATCGCCACCGCACTCTTCGTGGTCATCTTCGCGTTCGGCGGCACGGAAATTGTCAGCGTCGCCGCCGCCGAGACGGAGAACCCGCAACACAGCGTGGCGCAGGCCATCCGCACCGTTGTCTGGCGGATCCTGGTGTTCTACATCGGCTCGGTATTCGTCATCGCCGCCGTGCTGCCCTCAACCTCGACGGCTTTGAAGTCCCCCTTCGCCGGCGTGCTCGACGTCGCCCGCATCCCGGGTGCCGGCGCCGCGATCACCCTTGTGGCCGTCGTCGCGCTGCTGTCCGCCCTGAATGCCAACCTCTACGGCGCGTCCCGCATGGTGTACTCGCTCTCGGAGCGTGGCGAGGCCCCGCGCTTCCTCTCGAAGCTCAACGCCGGCCGGGTGCCCGTGCTGGCCGTCAGCGTCTCCGTCGCCTTCGGCTTCCTGGCCGCGGTGCTGGAACTGCTCTTCCCGGACCAGATCCTGCCGGCCCTGTTCCAGCTGGTCGGCTCCACGTGCCTCATGGTGTGGGGCTCGGCCCTCGTGTCCCAGCTGATCCTGCGCCGCCGGGCGGACCGCGACGGCACGGTGCTGCCGCTGCGGATGAAGGGCTTCCCGGCCCTGACGATCTTCGGGCTCGTGCTGCTGGCGCTGATCTTCGCCGTCGGGTTCAGCAGCCCGGACAGCAGCAAGCAGCTGGTCAGCACCCTGGTGCTGGTGGCCGGCATCGCAGCGGCGTGCTGGATCGGCGCCCGGATCACCCGCAACCGCACCGCCGGCCGGCAGGCCGAATAGCCCGGAGGGAGTGCCGCTTCGCGTACGCGCGGCGGCACTCCCCCGCACGCCGTCGGCTGGGCAGGATCACGGCAGGCTCGATTCACGCCACGCTAGACAAATTGCCATACGTTTGGGCCCAGGGTCCTGCAGAAGTATGCAGTCTGGCCAGCCCCTCCTAGGCTGATTGCCCACCGCACCGCCGGTGACTAGGGTCACAGGCATGGACACACTTCTCCCCGTGGCTTCCGGCAGCGCTGCCGGGCCCCTCAGTGCCGACGAGCTCCGCGAACTTTATTCGCTGATGGTCGCCGTACGGCACCTCGACACCTCGGCCATCGCGTGGCAACGGCAGGGCATCATCCCCGGCTACGCGCCCGAACTTGGCCAGGAAGCGGCCCAGGTGGGCAGCGGCTACGCCGTGGACACCACCCGCGACTTCGTCTTCCCCACATACCGCGAAATGGGCGTGGCCCGGACCATGGGTGTGGACATGGTGGCCTACATGTCCACCCACAGGGCCACCTGGCACGGCGGCCTGTACAACCCGCTGGAATCCCGGCTGGCCCCGATTCAGGCGGTGGTCGCCGGATCCGTCCTGCACGCCGTCGGCTGGGCCCACGGCCAGACGCTGGACAAAAAAGACGGCGTCGCCATGACGTACTTCGGCGACGGCGCCTCCTCCCAGGGCGATGTCCATGAGGCCCTGAACTTCGCCGCGGTGATGAAGGCGCCCGTCGTGTTCTTCGTCCAGAACAACGGCTGGGCCATCTCGGTCCCCACCGAGCGCCAGGTGGCCGGCGGCTCCGTCGCCGCCCGCGCCGCCGGCTACGGCATGCCCGCACTGCAGATCGACGGCGACGACGTCGTCGCCGTCGTCGAGGCGACCCGCCGCGCCTTCGCGCACGCCCGCGCCGGCAACGGCCCCGTGCTCATCGAGGCCATGACGTACCGCCGCGGCCCGCACTCGACCTCCGATGACCCGGGCCGTTACCGCACCCTCGACGAGGAGCGCGACGACGCCGGCGCCGACCCGCTCGAACGGCTGCGGCAGCGGCTGCTGGCCGACGGCATCGCGGACGAGGCGTTCTTCGCCGAGGCCCTGGCCGCGGCCAAGGCCGAAGAGGAGCAGATCCGCACCGGTATCCAGGCGCTTGGCTCCCGGCCCGGCACTGAAATGTTTGACCTGGTCTTCCAGGAAACCACCCCTGCCCTGCAGGCCCAGGCCGCCAACTGGCGCGAGGAGTCCGAACATGTCTAACTCGATTCTCGAAGGAAAGCCTGCCTCAGGCAGCCACACCGACGCGCCAGCAACCACCACCGTGATGTCCATGCAGCAGGCGCTCAACCGCGCCCTCGACGAGGTGCTCGCCGAGAACCCCAAGGCCGTGATCTTCGGCGAGGACTGCGGCCGGCTCGGCGGCGTCTTCCGCATCACCGACGGGCTGCAGGCCAAACACGGCGAACAGCGCGTCTTTGACACCCCGCTGGCGGAATCCGGCATCCTGGGCATGTCCGTGGGCCTGGCCATGGCCGGGTTCCACCCCATCCCCGAGGTCCAGTTCGACGGCTTCGCGTACCCGGCCATCAACCAGATTGTCTGCCAGATCGCCCGGATGAACTACCGCAGCCGCGGCACCCTGCCGATGCCCATCACCCTGCGCGTGCCCAGCTTCGGCGGCATCCGCGCCCCCGAACACCACGGCGAAAGCCTCGAGGCGCTCTTCGCGCACGTGCCCGGGCTTAAGGTGGTCTCGCCGTCGAACCCGCACGAGGCCTACCACCTGCTCAAGCACGCCGCCACACGTCCGGACCCGGTGATCTTCATGGAGCCGAAGTCCCGCTACTGGCAGAAGGGCGAGGTGGACGTCGCCAGACACGATGCAGACGGCGGCTCCCCCGAAGGCGCGAAGATCATGCGCGAAGGCCGCCACCTCACCCTCGTCGCGTGGGGCGCCATGGTGGCCCGCTGCCTGCAGGTGGCCGAGCTCGCCGCCGAGGACGGCATCGAGATTGAGGTCCTGGACCTGCGCTGGCTCAAGCCGATCGACGCCGGGGCCCTGGCCGCCTCCGTGCGCAAGACGCGCCGCGCCGTCGTCGTCCACGAAGCCCCGCTGACCTCCGGTCTCGGCGCCGAAGTGGCACAGCTGATCACGCAAAGCTGCTTCGACACCCTCCGGGCGCCGGTGGAGCGCGTCACCGGCTTCGACGTCCCGTACCCCTCCGGCGATCTCGAAGACGAATACATCCCGAACATTGACCGGATCCTTTTCGGGATCCAGCGAGTATTGGAGTACAAACGTGGCTGAAATTTCCTTCCCGCTCCCGGACCTCGGCGAAGGGCTCATCGAGGCAACCGTGCTGGAATGGCTCGTCTCCCCCGGCGACCAGGTGGAGCGCAACCAGCCGCTCGTGGAGGTCGAAACCACCAAGTCGGCGGTGGAATTGCCGAGCCCGCAGGCAGGTAAGGTAGTGCGTATCCACGGCGGGCCCGGTGACAAAATCAACGTCGGCGAGCCCCTGATCGTGTTCGAGGTGCCGGACAACACCGCCGGCATCGTGGGCACGGTCCCGACGGAAGAGGCACCGAAGCGCCGGGTCCGCCTGAGCGCCGTACTTGATGAGGACTGACACCATGAGCGGCAGACACACCGGCGAACAGCATTCCCACACCGTGGAGGGCACCGACCCCCAGCTGTACGTGGAGGTGCATGAACCGCAGAACGACGCCGGGCTGCGTCCGGTCCTGCTGCTGCACGGCTTCTCGTCCTCCTCCAAGCTCAACTGGGAGGACACCGGCTGGCTCGCCGCGCTCCTGGACGCCGGCCGGCGCGTCATCACGGTGGACCTGCCCGGCCACGGCCGCAGCGGGGCGCCCGAGGACATGGACTCCTACTCCCCCAGCCGGATCCGCGCGGACCTGCTGCAGATAGTGTTCGACGCCGGCGCGCGTCCCGTACGGGACGGCGATCCGTCCAGCGGGCTCGACGTGATCGGCTATTCGCTCGGCTCCCGGCTCGCCTGGGAGTTCGGGGCAACCCAGCACGAACTCGTGCACCGGCTGGTCCTGGGCGGCCCCAACGTCGCCGACCCGCTGGCGGACTTCGACCTGATCGCCGCGCAGCGGTACCTGGCCGACGGCACGCCGATCAACGACGAATCGACTGCCGGGCTGCTGAAGATGGCCATGCTGCTGCCCAGCAACAACATCTTCGCGCTGCTGTCCCTTGTCGAGGCGATCAAGACCGAGCCGTACGACCCCGCCGAAGCCGTCCCCCACATGCCGATGCTCCTCGTGGCGGGGGAAAACGACGACCGTGCCGCCTCCATGCCGGAGCTCGCGGCCCTCGGCGCCAAGGCCGGCGGCATGGTCGAACAGCTCGTGCTGCCGGGCCGCAACCACACCAATGCCATCACCAGCCGCGCCTTCAAGCAGGGCGCCATCGCATTCCTGGGCGTCTAGTACGTCCAAAGGCAACGCGGGGTCCCTTACGGCCCATCCGCACGGCGCGGACGGACCCTAAGGGGCCCCGCGTTGCTCTTTAACACACAGGGGCACGGACCTTGCGGTCCGTGCCCCTCGTTTTTGCCTGGTGCTAGTGCTTTGCGGCGTCGGCCGGCGCGTGGTGCGCGACGCCGAGCGGGCGGCCCTTTGTTTCGCCGGCCAGCAGGACGCCGACGGCGGAAATGACACACAGGATCATGATGTAGATGCCGATGGAGCCCGTCCAGTGGGTCCCCTGCAGGAGAGCCTCGGCGATCATGGCCGCGAAGGCTCCGCCGAGAATGGCGCCGAACGCGTAGCCGATCGAGATGCCGGAGTAGCGGACGTTGGCCGGGAACATCTCGGCGTACATGGCGGACATCGGTCCGTAGGACAGACCGAGCCCGACCGTGAGGACGAACAGCGCCACGCCGTAGAGCACGATGTCCTTGGTGTCGATGAGGGCAAACATCGGGATCATCCAGGCGAAGACGATTGCGTAGCCGAGCAGGAACGTCTTGACGCGGCCGATCTTGTCCGAGAGCCACCCGCCGACCAGCGTGAAGATGAGCCAGCCGAAGGAAGCCAGCGTGGTGGCCAGCAGGATCTGCGGCGTCTGCATCTTCAGGGACTTGGTGGCGTAGGAGATGAAGAAGGCAATCAGCAGGTAGCCGGCGGCGTTGTTGCCGATGAAGATCATCGTGGAGTAGAGGACGGCCTTCTTGTGCTTGCGGAGCAGCTCTCCGAGCGGGGCCTTGCTTTCTTCCTTGCGGTCCTGCATCTCCTTGAAGACCGGGCTTTCGGAGACGGCGCGGCGGATCAGGTAGCCCACCACGATCAGCACGATGGAGAGCAGGAACGGCACCCGCCAGCCCCAGGCGGCAAAGTCTTCCTTGGACATGGACGTGTTGAGGAAGAACAGCAGTCCCGTGGCCAGGATCATGCCCACGGGCACGCCGATCTGCGGGTAGGCGCCGAACAGGCCGCGCTTGCTCAGCGGAGCATGCTCAACGGCCATCAGCGCGGCACCGCCCCATTCGCCGCCGGCGGAGAAGCCCTGGATGACGCGGAGCGTGATGAGCAGGATCGGGGCCCAGACGCCGATCTGCGCGTAGGTGGGCAGCATGCCGATCAGGGCCGTGGCGGCGCCCATCATGACCAGGGTGAAGACGAGCATGGCCTTGCGGCCGAGGCGGTCGCCCAGGTGCCCGGCCACGATCGCGCCGAGCGGGCGGAACAGGAAGCTGATGCCGATGAGGGCGAAGGACAGGATCTGCGCCAGGCCCGGGTTGGACGCGTTCAGTGGAGCCAGGAACAGCGGCGACAGCAACGTTGCCGTCAGCTGCGCAAAAATGAAGAAGTCGTACCACTCGATAGTGGTACCGACGAGGGTTCCGGCGAGGACCTTGCGTTCCTCATGTTTGCTGCTGGGACCGGCCTGGGAATCTACGGCTGAAGTTACAGTCATTGGAACTTTCATGTCCGGGGGGCAGAGGTGCTGCCCACAGTGGGTGCGAGGTGACCAGCTGGCCGCCGTCCGAATTACCGATCGAACGGTCAGTTAGTAAACTGCATCCTACTATGGATCATGTGATCAGGCACACATCGTCTCGCGGAGTGTCGCCCGCCACGTCGGGCCCCTGCGGTTCAGGCCCCGCCTTTCAGTCCGCGCAGTTCAGGCCCCCGCAGTTCGGGCCCCCGCCTTTCAGGCCCCCGCAGGTCAGTCCGCGCGGTTGAGCAGCTCGCGGACCCTGGCCCGGAGGGGCTCCCGGTCGTAGCTGTTCACGAGGGCGCCGGCCATCCGGACCGGATCGCCAAAGAAGAAGTATTCGTAGAGCGACTGGCGCCCGGAGAACCCGGAAATTGAGGCGTCGAAGGCGAGCTTGAACAGGCGGACCCGCTCGGGACCGGTCAGCGTCTTACCCTGCAGGTACAGGTCAATGTCCGCCCTGGCCTCGCTGTTGACGTCCGCCTCGCCCGGCAGGGCCATGAGGCCCGACGCCGAGAACTTGCGGATGATCTGCGGGAACCGCTGGGCGATCTTCGGGTACCAGTTGCGGGCCGCGTTCAGGGTGGTCCATTTCGGCAGCATGACCCCGGCGTCGCTGAGCCCGGCGTCGGCTTCCGAGGCGCGGACCAGCGCCTTGCCGATCTCGACGTCGATAATCAGTTCGGCGATGTCCTCCTGGATGTGCTGGAAGCCGTCAATGCCGATCGACTCAGCCAGTTCCGACGCCAGGCCCAGGAAGAACTCGCTCTTGGCGATAGTGCGGGTGACCACCTGGTGGGTCATCAGGGCGCCGGCGCCGGTTTCGGAGTAGAAGCTGTTGCACAGCTCCGGGTGGCCGAGCATGAAAATGCGCTCACTGGGCACGAAGACGTGGTCGAAGACGGCCACGGCATCCATTTCCTCATAGCGGGAGGCCAGCGGCTCGTCGTGGACGCTGCCGCCGTTGTAGAGCGAGGTGCGGCACAGGTAGCGCAGGCCCGGCGCATCGTTGGGGATCGCGAAGGCGTAGGAGTAGGGCGCGTCTTCCGGCGAACCGCGGAGCACCGTGGACGGAAAGACGAGGAGCTCGTCGGCGATCGGCGCGATGGTGGCGAGCATGCGGGCGCCGTGGATGACGATTCCGTCCTCGCGCTCGTCCACGATCCGTGCCGAGAGCTGGCCGCCGAGCTGTTCCGAGCCGGACACCGAGCGGTTCACCTGCGGCGGGATGAGGGTGTGCGTGGCCAGGACGTCGTTCTCCCGGGCCCACTGATAGTAGTTCCGGATGTTCTGGCCGAATTTCGGGTCCGCCTGGGCGAACCACGTCTCGGCCGTGCTGAGCGCAGTGAGCGCCGAGTTCATGTAGTCGCCGGAGCGGCCAAGGAAGCCGTTGGACGACTCCGCCCACGTGGAGATGGCGCGGCGGCGGCGCTGGAGGTCCTCGATGGTCCTCGGCACCAGGAAGGACGCGTTGACCAGGTCCCCGCTGCTCGGCGAGGTATAGGTGAGCGCCTCCTGGTACTTCGGGTCGTGCTGCATGTCGAAGAGCTTGGCGTAGGAGCGGGCCACGTTGCGGAAGGCCGGGTGCTCGGCGACTTCCTTGTTGACCACCTCGCCGTCGATTACCACGTGCGGGGCCATGGCGTTGAGCTTGTCCAAATACTGCTGTCCGGTGCGGATACCCATTGGTCTTTCTCCAATCGTCCTTGACCTCGGTGGTGGTGAAGGGTTGCGGCGGGGCGGGGCTAGAGCAGGTCCTCCATGCCCAGCTGGCTCTCCGGGATGGTGGTGAACGAGCCGTTGGCGAATGCCAGGGCATCGCCGTTGCGGTAGTTGAAATCCACCACCTCGCCGATATACAGGGTGTGGTCGCCGCCGTCGTAGGCCGCCCAGGGCTTGCACGCGAAATAGGCGAGCACATTGGAAAGCCGCGGCGCGGTGCCGCCCTCCACCCACAGCGGCTCCGGACCGGGACGGCCGGCGAAGTGCATGGCCAGCTGCCGCTGCTCGGCGCCAAGGATGTTCACGGCAAAGGGCCGGCCGGCGAGCTCATCATGGGCCCTGGCGGCGCGGGCGATGCTCACCAGCACCAGCGGAGGATCCATCGAGACTGAGGTGAAGGAGTTGACGGTGATGCCGTGGCGCTTCGTCACCCCGTCGAAGGTCACGATCGCGACGCCGGTGGCAAATCTGCCGAGACCGCCCCGGAAGTGGCCGGCCCGCGGGGACATATCCCGGCCCTGGACGTCCCCGGTGTGGTTCCGTGGCTTGGCAATCATCAGGGATCCCTTGCGTTGGTGGCGGCAGTCCTGGGGTGACTTATTCGTTGACTTATTCTAGGTCTCATCTTCGAGGTCGCATCGGCGCAGTATTCACCGAATGTTCTATAATCGAACAAACAGTTCCCATATAGAACGCTAATTGACGGCGGGCCGGAGCACAAGAGGCGACGGGCGCCCCCGGCTTGCAGTGACACCCGCACCTAGGATGGACCCCATGACCCCGAACGCCGGTACCGCCCAGTCCTCCCCGTCCCAGACGCTCTCCCGCGGGATCAGGGCGCTGGAGATCCTCGCGGAAGCCCAGCAGCCGCTCACCATCGCCGAGCTCGCCGACGCCATGGGCGTGCACCGCTCGGTGGCCTACCGGATCCTGCGCACCCTTGAGGACCACTCGCTGCTGGTACGCGACGGCGGCGGCCGGGTCCAGCCCGGCCCGGGCCTCGCGGTCCTGGCCCGCGGGGTCTCGCGCGATTTGCAGTCGGCGGCCCTGCCGGAACTGACCCAGCTGGCCAATGCCTTGACCATGAGCGCTTTTGTCGCCGTCTGGGACCGCGAGGAGTGCGTGACGCTGGTGACCGTGGATCCGCGGCACAGCGGCGCCGCCGTAGTGCAGCATCCGGGATCCCGGCATCCGATCAGCGCCGGGGCGCCGGGCATCGCCATCCAGTCTGCCTTCACGGAGCAGGACTGGCAGGCCGCCGCCCCGGGCATCCCGTACCGGGCCGAATCGGCCGAGGCGCGGCGCCGCGGTTTTGCCGCGAGCCATGACGAGGTCATCGCCGGGGTGTCCTCCGTTGCGGTGCCGCTACGGCTGTGGAGTCTCATGACTTAATAGACACTTATGTCTCATGACCTCGTAGACACTCTGTCTCAGGACTCCATGGACACTGTGGTGGGGTTTGCTGCTGCTTATGAGCAAACCCCAACCTGATATCAAGGTCCGTCATGCCGTGGCCACATGGCCCGTGGACGCGCCTCGCGGTGCCGTGAGCGCGTTCTGCCGGAAACATGATGTCTCGAGGGCCTGGTTCTATCAGGTCCGCGCGACGGCCGCGCGGGTGGGGCCGTTGAAAGCGCTGGAGAAACAGCCTTCGGTTCCATCGGCCACGCCCACCGCGACGGCCCCTGCCATGGTAGATCTCGTGCTGGGCACCAGGGCCGAACTCAAGGAAGCCGGCCACGACCACGGTCCGCTGTCGGTGGTGGCAAAGCTGACACGGCTGGGCTTCACGCCTCCGTCGCGGGCGACCGTGGCCAGGATCTTCGSCCGGGCCGGGGTGGTGGTGCCGGAACCCCGGAAGAAGCCGCGCAGCGCCTATAAGCGCTTCGTCTATCCGCAGCCGAACGCGTGCTGGCAGATTGACTCGACCGAGTGGCTGCTGGCCGACCGGACAAAGGTGGCGGTCTTYCAGCTCATCGATGACCATTCCCGCCTCGCGCTGGCCTCCCTGGTAGCCAGCGGGGAAACCAGCGCCGCCGCGATCGCGGTCGTGACGCTGGCCATCGAACGCCACGGCACGCCGCAGAAGTTCCTCTCCGACAACGGGGCGGCACTGAACCCGACCCGCCGCGGACGCTCCGGGGCGCTGGTGGAATTCCTCACAGCCAAGGGCGTCCAGCCGATCACCGGAAAGCCCTACAAACCCACGACCCAGGGCAAGAACGAACGCTTCCACCAGACCCTGCACAAATACCTGCATGGGCAGCCGCCGGCTGAAACCATGGCCGCCCTGCAAGCCCAGATCGACACCTTCGATCACTACTACAACACCGAACGCGAGCATCAGGGACTGGCCCCCGGCACCACCCCGCGGGAGGCCTGGAATGCCACCCCTAAAACCCCGGCGCCCGTGCCGCCGGAGCCGGGCCTGGCGCCAGGATCAGACCGCCGCAGCATGCGACGAATTGTCCGCAAGGACGGCTGCGTCACCGTTCTGGGAACCCATTTCCAGATGGGAAAAGAACACGTCGGGCAGACCATCCACATCATCTGCAGCGAGACCACGCTCATGTTCTTCGGCCCGCAGGGCATCGAGATCATCAGCCACGCCAGACCGCCCAAAGGAACACCCTACGTCGGCAACGGCAAGCCCTCCGGCATCGCCGCCGACCCCGCCGGAGCCCGCAGTAAACGGACCAGCTATCCACGCAGAACAGACATCCGAACAACGCCCCCGCACCAACTGTCTACGAAGTCATGAGACATCAACTGTCCACGAACTCATGAGACATGAAGTGTCTACGAGGTCATGAGACATGACA